>NZ_BAAAGX010000005.1:64937-138202 GCF_039524755.1 Cryptosporangium japonicum | reverse complement strand
CGTCACTCCGATACAGGAGTGTTGCCACGACCATATGAATCCAAGGCCTACGACGGCCCTCGTAGGCCCGGAAAGGCGTCCAGACCCCGGGAAGCCGTCGCCTCAGAGGCGGCCGGCGGCCTTCATGGCCAGGTAGGTGTCGGTGACCGTGCTCGCGAAGATGTCCGCCGGTGCGTCGACCACCTCCACGCCCCGGTTACGCATCGCGCCCACGATCCGACGCCGCTCGGCGTCGCCGCGGGCCGCGGCCGCCGCCTCGTAGACCGCCTCGGTGGTGCCGCGCTGCGCGGCCATCGCGGCGGCGGCCGGGTCGCCGACCGACGCCAGCACCACCGTGTGCCGGTCGGTGAGCCGGCCCAGCACCGGCAGCAGGCCCTCGGCCAGCGGCGCGGGCTCGATCGCGGTGAACAGCACCACCAGGCAGCGCTTCCGGGCGCGCAGCAGCACCTCGGACACGACCAGGTCGAAGTCCGACTCGACCAGCCGCGGCTCCACCGGCGCCAGCGCCTCCCCGATCGAGGCGACGACGCTCGCGTGCCCCTTGCCCCGCACCGACGTGCGTACCGACACGTCCGCGGCGAACAGCTCCACCCGGTCGCCGGCCTTCGCGGCCACCGCGGCGAGCAGCAGGCACGCGTCCATCGCCGCGTCGAGCCTGGGGATGTCACCCACCCGGGCCGCCGACGTGCGCCCGGTGTCGACGACCAGCACCAGGCGCCGGTCGCGCTCCGGACGCCAGGTGCGCACGACCACCTCGCTCCGGCGCGCGGTGGCCCTCCAGTCGATCGAACGGACGTCGTCGCCGTCCACGTACTCGCGCAGGGCGTCGAACTCGGTGCCTTGACCGCGGGCACGCACCGCGAGCGAACCGTCGAGCCGGCGCAGCCGGGACAGCTTCTCCGGCAGGAACCGGCGGGACGCGAACGGCGGCAGCGTCCGCATCGTCCAGGCCGGCGTGAGCCGGCGGATCGCGCGGCGGCGGGTCTGCCGGTACGTGAGGCCGAGCGGGCCGGTGGAGCGCACGGTGACCGCCACCGCCGGCCGGTCTCCCCGCCGGGTGGGCACCAGCGTCGTGTCGAGGCGCTCGGTCGCACCGGGCTTCAACACCACGTCGTGGACGTAGGGCGACGCGCCGGCGGACGGCACCCAGGCGTCCCGGATGCGGGCCCGCACCGTGCGACGACCGGTGTTCGTGGCCACCAGCGTGACCACCGCCGACTCACCGAGCCGGGTGGTGGTGGCGCCCCGGCGACGGAACGTCACCTGGCCCGCCGCCCCGGCGAGGAACCAGTCGACGACGCAGACCAGCGCCAGCACCGCCAGCCACACCTGGGCCGTCGCGGCATGCCAGGGAAGCACCGCGCTCACCACCGCACCGGCGAGGCAGAGCAGAACGACCCTGCCCGTGATCACCGCGGGGTGGGCACGGTGGCCAGCACCGAGTCGAGGATGCCGTCGGGTGTCGCGCCGTCCAGCTCGGCCTCGGGGCGCAGCACGATGCGGTGCCGCAGCGTCGGGCGGGCGAGCGCCTTCACGTCGTCCGGGGTGACGTAGTCGCGCCCCGACAGCCAGGCCCAGGCCTTCGCGGTCGCCAGCAGCGCGGTGGAGCCACGCGGGGACGCACCGGCGGCCAGCGACGGGGACGTGCGGGTGGCCCGGCAGACGTCGACGACGTACCCCATCACCGGGTCGGCGACCTGGACGCGGCGGGCCGCCTGCCGGGCCGTGGCCAGGTCGGCCGCGGTGGCCACCGGCTGGACGTTCGTCAGGTCGCGCGGGTCGAAGCCGTGGTGGTGGGCCGCGAGCACCTTCAGCTCGGCCTCCCGGGACGGCAGCGGCACGTCGACCTTGAGCAGGAACCGGTCGAGCTGGGCCTCGGGCAGCGGGTACGTGCCCTCGAACTCGAGCGGGTTCTGGGTGGCGGCCACCACGAACGGGTCGGGCAGCTTGCGCGGCACCCCCTCGACCGTGACCTGCCGCTCCTCCATCGACTCGAGCAGCGACGCCTGGGTCTTCGGCGGCGTCCGGTTGATCTCGTCGGCGAGCAGCAGGTTCGTGAAGACCGGCCCCTCCCGGAACTCGAACTCGGCCGTGCGGGCGTCGTAGACCAGCGACCCGGTGACGTCACCGGGCATCAGGTCGGGCGTGAACTGGACCCGCTTGGAGTCCAGCGACAGCGCGGCGGCCAGCGTGCGGATCAGCAGGGTCTTGGCCGTTCCGGGGACGCCCTCGAGCAGGACGTGCCCCTGGCAGAGCAGCGCGATGACCATGCTGGTGAGCACCGCGTCCTGTCCGATGACGACTTTGCCGACTTCGGCACGCAGGCGTCCGAGCGCCGCACGGGCGGCCTCGGTGTCGCTGGTTGGTGACAACTGCACGGGCGCATCGGTCACGACGGCTGTCCTTCGTCGGAGACGGTGGTCGGAGGAGTGAGCACGGCCGCCGTGAGCGCGTCGAGCGCGTCGGCGAGCACGACCAGGCCGTGGTCGTCGGTGGGCGGCGGCCCGTACAGGTGCTGGCCGACCGCGGCGGCCGGCCAGCCGGACCGCTCGGCGATCGCCTCGCAGATCTCGCGGGGATCGGAGTGTGCGCTGACGCCGAGCACCGGCCGCAGGCGGGCCAGCGTGGCGCTCCGGAGCGCCTCGGCGGCCTCCGGGCGGGCCCGGGCCCGGCGGTAGAGGCGGGCGCGGCCTTCCACGGTCTCGGTGGAGCGCACGATCACCGGCAGCGGCTCCGCGACCGGGGCGCTCAGCCGGCGTCCACGCCAGAACGCGGCCAGCAGCCCGGCGGCGGCCAGCATCCAGAGCGTCGTCGGGATCCAGCCGGGAAGCAGGTCGGTCAGCGACCGGGCCTCCGCCTTCGCGATCGGCTCCGGGGTGACGCGCTGGAGCCAGAGCACGTCGCGGTGGGCGCTGAGCAGGCCGAGCGAGAGCGCGGCGTTGCCGTGGTCGGCGAGCAGCTTGTTGGTGAGCGGATCGCCGGAGCCCAGGAACACCAGCTCGGCTCGGGACGGCCGGTCGAGTACGGCCAGGTGGCCGCCGTAGCAGCGGGTGAGGCCCCCGCCGGTGTAGGCGTAACCGCCGATGTCGGCGTTCCCGGCCGAGGTGGCCTCGGGCAGCGAGCAGTCGGGATCGCGGGTCTCGATGACGGCGGCGGTGTCGATCCGTACGTCGAGCTCCAGATCGTCCAGGGCGAACGGGTCGGGCTGGACGAAGACGACGCGGACCGTGTCAGGCAGGTTGGTTAGCCGCCGGAGGCTCGGACCGCCCAGGTTGTAGGGGAACGGCACGACGACCGTGACGTCGCCGGCGTCGGCGCGCTCCATCACGTCGTCGGTGCTGGTGAGCTCGGTGACCGGGTGCTCGTGGTTGCCGAGCAGCGTGGCCAGCGCGCGGGTGCCGCCGGGGTGGGCGGCGTCCGGGTCGAGCGCCGCGCGCTCACCCGTCGAGCGGGTGCTCACCAGCAACCACACCGCGAGTGTGACCAGCGCGAGTAGTGCCACGGTGAGGATGACGCGGAAGCGCCACGGCGACCGGGCGGCGGTGACCGGAGCGGCGGTGGGGATCACCGGGGCTCCCCGGCCGAGGTGCCCGGGGCCACCCAGGTGTCCGCGCCGACGAGTTCGCCCTCGCTGGGCCGGGCCGCGGCGACCCGGGTGGCGATCCCGCGCATCCGCTGGTCGTGCTCGGCGGTGGCGGTGCGCTCGCCGTACCAGATCTCGGCGAACAGCTCGGCGGCCGCGTTCAGGTCGGCCGACGCGTTCGGCAGTACCCGACCGGCCTCCACCGCGAGCTCGTGCGCGGTGCGCCCGGGACGGTTGTCGACCAGGTCACGGGCGACGAGACCGGCGACGACGCCGCGGAGACGCTCCCGGACGGCCTCGGCCCAGCGCCCCTCGGCGGCGTACGCGTCGGCGCGGGCCTCGTGCTCGGTGGCGCTGCGGGTGGGGGTCACCGGATCGGTCTTGCGCCGCACCGACGCGCTCCGGCCGGGCAGGCCGAACCGCCAGATCAACCCGCCCACGATGACGACGACCAGCAGCACGAAGATGAGCAGCCCGACGTTGCCGCCGGGGCTGTTGGACTGGGCGCGGTCGAGCAGGTGGTCGATCGTGTCCAGGATCCAGTCGACGACGCGCTGCAGCAGCGACGGCTTCTCGTCCTGGTAGATCTGCTTCGACAGCTCCTTCGCGGCCTCCTCGGCCGCGGGCTGCCGCGGGTAGGGCTCGAGTGGCGTCATCGGACCCTCTCCGTGCGGGAGCGGCGGCCGGCCAGGCCCCACTCGACGTCCAGCGCCTCGGCGCGCATCCGGCCGTCGAGATAGAGCAGCGTGTCGATGCCCGAGCGGAACGCCCAGACGACGATCAGCGGCAGGTAGTACGCGAACGCCACGGTGACCGTGAGCAGCAGCAGCGCGCCGTGGTCGCCGGAGACCAACGGGTCGCCGCCGACGAGGAGCTGCACCACCGTCGTGGCGATGATCGTCAGCGGAAGCATCATGATGAACCAGAGGAAGCCGCCGACCGCCCCGGCGAGCAGCCGGATGCCGAGCTGCCGGAACAACCCGGCCGCGGTGCCGCTGCCCACCTGCATGCTGCGCTTGAGCGCGTTGCCGATCGTGCCGCCCTCGAAGACCAGCACCAGCACCGACAGCCGCATCAGGCCACCGAAGAGCGGGACGAAGTAGCCGACGATCGGGATCGCGGCGATGACCACGTTCAGCCCGGTGAGCGTCAGGCCGAGCAGCATCAGCTTTCCGAACAGCGGACGCAGGCGGGCCCAGCAGACCGGCAGGGACGTGGGCGCGCCGGCCGCCTCCTGGATCACCGCCACCGCGGCGGCCGCGCTGGTGATCACCGCGGCCACGGTGGAGCCGAGCGCGGCGACGACCGACGCGGCCGTGAGCGTGAGCAGGAACAGCAGGATGTCGGTGTCGAGCGAGGACGACTCGCGGCTGAGCAGCCCGGTGATCGCCCACCACAGCGGAACGGTGATCAGCAGCTGGACGACGACCGTGACACCGGCCGTGCCGAGCGTCGGTCCGGGGTGGCGGCGCAGCAGGTCCATGCCGCCGTCGAGGATCTCGCCGACGGCGAGCGGGCGGAGCGGGACGGGACCGGAACCCGGACCGGCCGACAACGAGGGCAGCCCGACCGGTGGAGCCGGTGCGGTCACCGTGCTCACCTGCGAATCGCCCCCTCTCGCTCTACATTCCGCGACATCGTGTCATGCCCGTGCGACAGCGATTCGGCGCGTCCGTATGGCGGCTCAGCGGCAACTCCTCGACGAGAGTGCCACGATGTGGGGCATGAGAGCGCGTGTGCTGGTGGTCGACGACGATCCTGCCCTGGCCGAGATGCTCGGAATCGTGCTACGTGGTGAGGGTTTCGCACCATCGTTCGTTGCGGACGGTGAGGCTGCCCTCACGGTGTTCCGGGAGACCCGCCCCGATCTCGTCCTGCTCGACCTCATGCTCCCGGGCATGAGCGGGCTGGACGTGTGCCGGGCGGTGCGGGCGGAGTCAGGCGTGCCGATCGTGATGCTGACGGCCAAGAGCGACACCGTCGACGTGGTGCTGGGGTTGGAGTCCGGGGCGGACGACTACGTCGTCAAGCCGTTCAAGCCCAAGGAGTTGGTGGCCCGGGTCCGGGCCCGGTTGCGCCGGGGGGAGGAAGCGCCCCCCGAGACGCTGACGATCGGCCCGCCGCAGGCCCAGGTGCAGATCGACGTGCCGGGTCACTCGGTGACCAGGGACGGCAGCCCGATCGCGCTGACCCCGCTGGAGTTCGACCTGCTGGTCGCGCTGGCCCGCAAGCCGCGTCAGGTGTTCACCCGTGAGGTCCTGCTCGAGCAGGTCTGGGGTTACCGGCACGCGGCCGACACCCGGCTGGTCAACGTCCACGTGCAGCGGCTGCGGGCCAAGGTCGAGCGGGACCCGGAGCACCCCGAGGTGGTGCTCACCGTGCGCGGAGTCGGCTACAAAGCGGGCACCGGGTGAGGCGAAGGGCTCGACCGGACGCGCCCGACGGGCGCGTCCGACTTGTTTACCAGCGGTTCCGGCGGGCCGCCGGCTGGCTGTCCGCGCGGGTGCTCGCCCGTTGGCGCCGGTCGCTCCAGTTGCGCGTGGTCACCAGCGCGTTGCTGGCGTCCAGCGTGATGACCGTGGCGCTGGGGCTGTTCGTGGTGCACCGGGTCACCGACGGGCTCGTGGTCGCCGAGAAGGAACAGGCGCTGGAGCAGCTGGCCAGCGGCGTGACCTACCTGGGTGACGAGCTGTCCAGCATCAAGGGCCAGGACGACCCCGAGCTCGACAGCGTGCTGCGGCAGGCCGCGCGCAACCTCTCCGACCGGGGCTCGCGCGCCACCGACTTCGCGGTGGCCGTGCTGCCGACCGGCAACCGCAGGCTCTCGCCGAAGTACGTTCCCCGCTACTCCCCGGACGACGTCCGGCCGCCGGCGCAGCTGACCGGCCTCATCGCCACCGGTGAGCAGCGCGGCTACCAGTTCACCCGCACGTCGCTCGACGACCGCCCGGCCCGCCCGTTCCTCGTGGTCGGCGCGCCGGTCGACACCCAGGCCGGCCGGTTCGACCTGTACTACTTCGTGCCGCTCGACGACCAGGTGGCCACGGTCAGCCTGGTGCAGAACTCGCTGACCGCGATCGGCGCGCTGCTGTTGCTGCTGCTCGCGGCCATCGCCGGCATCGTCGCCCGGCAGGTCGTGACGCCGGTGCGGGTCGCCGCCCGCACCGCCGAGCGGCTCTCGGCCGGTTTGCTCGAGGAACGCATGGTGGTGCGCGGCGAGGACGAGCTGGCCCGGCTCGCGCACTCGTTCAACCAGATGGCGGCGAACCTGCAGCGGCAGATCGTCCAGCTGGAGAACCTGTCCCGGCTGCAACAGCGCTTCACCTCCGACGTATCGCACGAGCTGCGGACGCCGCTGACCACGGTGCGGATGGCGGCCGACGTCATCCACGCCGCCTCGGACACGTTCCCGCCCGCGCTGGCCCGCTCCACCGAGCTGCTCTCCAACGAGGTCGACCGCTTCGAGTCGTTGCTCAACGACCTGCTCGAGATCAGCCGCTACGACGCCGGTGCCGCGGTGCTCGATCCGGAGGACACCGACGTGCGCACGATCGTGACCAGGACCGTCGACGGGCTCGCCCAGCTGGCCGAGCGCACCGGTTCGGAGCTCGAGGTCGTGCTGCCCGACGAGCCGGTCGTCGCCGAGGTCGACCCGCGCCGCGTCGAGCGGATCCTGCGCAACCTGGTCGGCAACGCGATCGAGCACGGCGAGGGCCGACCGGTGAAGATCACGCTGGCCAGCGACGCGGACGCGCTCGCGATCACGGTGCGCGACTACGGCGTCGGGCTGCGTCCGGGCGAGGCCCAGGCGGTGTTCGACCGGTTCTGGCGCGCCGACCCGTCGCGGGCCCGGCAGACCGGTGGCACCGGCCTGGGGTTGTCGATCAGCCGTGAGGACGCCCGGCTGCACGACGGCTGGCTGCAGGTGTGGGGCTGGCCGGCGCTCGGCGCCCAGTTCCGTCTCACGCTGCCGCTGCGTCGCGGTGAGCGCCTCGCCGCGGCCCCGCTGCCGTTGGCGCCGGCCGACGCCGGGTCGCGCTATCCGCGGGCGATCGAGGCGGCACCCCGTGCGCTTCCGGCCGGGGCGGCCCACCCGGCTCTGACGCCGGGCCCGGCCGACGCCGCCGGCACGGAGGAGGAGCAGGATGCCTAGGAAGGCGCTGGTGGCCACCGCGCTGGTGGCGATCGTGCTGAGCGGCTGCGCCCGTGTGCCCGACAGCGGCCCGGCGGTGCCGGTCGCGATCCCCGGCGCGTCGCAGAGCACCGACTCGACGATCACCAGCGTCAACGCGCAGCTGCCCGGGCCCGGCCCGGACGCCGACGAGTCGGTGCAGGCCTACGTGAACGCGCTGGCCGTCACCCGCAACCCCGGTCCGCTCGGGGACCGCTACCTCCCCACGCCCGCCCTGCGCAACGCGTTCAGCCAGAACCCGTCGATGGTCGTCGTCCGCGGCGGCATCGAGAAGTCGGTGCAGGAGGCCGGCGACGAGGCCACGGCGACGTTCTCGGCCGACCTGATCGGCACGGTCGACAGCGACGGCGTGTTCGAGGAGGCGGAGAACCCGAAGTGGCAGGTGCAGGTCGGGCTGACCCGGATCAAGGGCGTCTGGTTGTTCGCCGAGCCCCCGCCGCTGATCGTCCCGGAGAACAAGTTCACCGAGTCGTTCAGCCAGGAGACCGTGTACTTCTCCGCGCGCCCCACCACGATCACCGGGCCGACGCCCCTGCTGGTGATCCCGGAACGCCGATGGCTCAACGAGGACATCGGTGACCAGATCACTCAGATCGTCGACTTCGTGCTCGCCGGGCCGTCCGAGGCGCTGAGTCAGGTCGCGGAGAACCCGCTGCCGAACATCAAGCGGACGAGCCGGGTGGCGGTGCAGGACGGCGACCTGGTCATCGAGCTCGAACCCCAGGCCGAGGCGATGAGCCGGGACGCGCTCAACGCGTTCGTCGCCGAGGTCGGGTGGTCGCTCAACGGCAAGTTCTCCGGCGCGGTGCGGCTCAACGTCGGCGGGCGCGCGCTCGACGTCCAGGGTTTCGAGGCCCGTCAGGACCTCGGGTCGTGGCGGCGCTACAACCCGGCGATCGTCCAGCGCAACCTGCCCACGTTCCAGGTGCAGAAGGGCACCGTGAAGGTGCTGAACGACCCCAGCGCCCGCGACGTGCACCGCCCGTACCGGCTCGGCACCCCGGTGCTCTCGAAGAGCGTGCGGGTGGCCGCGATCTCGATCGACCTGGTGCGGTTCGCCGTGGTGCGCGACGAGGCGGCCGGGCAGCGGCTCTGGGTCGGCGACGCGTCGGGCACGCTGCAGCCGGCCCTGCGGGCGCCCCAGATCGGCCGGCCGAGCTGGGGCGGCAACCGCGCCACGGTGCTGGTACCGGTCGGCGGCCGGCTCTTCGAGGTCGGCGTCGGGAACGCCGGGCGGCCGTCGGAGATCCAGGTCGTCGGGCCCGGCGGGCGGCGGCTGCGCGACATCACGTCGGTGCGGCTCTCGATCGACGGGGTCCGTGCGTTGATCGTGGCCGGCAACGGCGTGTACGTCGGGACGCTCACCGGGGCGACCGGCCGGGCACCGGTGCTCAGCGTCCGGCCGATGACCGTGCCCGGCGTCCCGCTCGACGTGTCCTGGCTCGGCCCGCTGGACGCGGCCGTGGCGGTGGCGCTGCCCGACCAGGAGAACCGGGTCGCGCTGGTGCGTGCGCCGGTCGACGGCTCGCTGGCCGAGCAGCACGGCGCGATCCCGAACACCGGGGGACCGGTACGGGTGAGCGCCGACCCGACCGAGAACCCGGAGTCGCTGGTGCTGCTCGAGGTGAGCGGGAAGCGGTACGTGCTGCGCGCCCGGGGCGGGACGAGCGACATAGCACCCGCGGTGGCCACCGCGCCGTTCTACCCAGGCTGAGAGGTTCTCCACCGGGGCGCCGCCGGGGAGTGGTCCGCCTGGGCTCCGGGCGGCACGGTGGGCTCGTGCTGAGGATGCTCGCCGATCTGGTGCTGCCGGTGCCGTGCGTCGCCTGCGGGGCGGCCGACGGGCCGCTCTGCGGGGTGTGTACACCGCACGCACTGCACACGGAGCCGGTCCGGGTACCGGCTGGGGTCCGGCCCGGTGGTGGTGCGCCGGCCGGGTGCGTCGCCGCCGGCACGTACCGGGGCGCCCTGCGGTCGGCGTTGATCGCGTACAAGGAACGCGGCGTCCGTGGGCTCGCCGTCCCGCTCGGTGCCCGGCTCGCGGCCGCCGTCGAGGCGGTGTCGGAGAGCGACGATCGATTACTCTGCGTACCGATTCCGTCGTCGTCGGGCGCGATCCGGGCGCGCGGGGGTGATCACGTCGTCCGGTTGGCCCGGTTCGCGGTCGCTACGCTGCGTCAGCAGGGGTTCGCGGCCGAGGTGGCCCGGTTGATCACGATGCGTCGCGTCCCCACGGATTCGGTGGGGCTCGGCGCGGCGGCGCGCCGGGCCAACGTCGCCGGTGCGTTCGCGGCGGCGCCCGGCCCGGTTCCGCGGTTGCGCGCGCCAACCGGTTCGCTCCGCGGCCGTACCACGATCGTGCTGGTCGACGACATCGTGACGACCGGAGCGACGCTCGCCGAAGGCTACCGGGCAGTAGCCGACATCGGCCTTCCGGTCGCGGGTGCGGCGGTTGTCGCCGCGACCCCGCCGCGGGGCGCTACCGTGTACCCGATTCATGACGTGAAGTAGTGAACCGGTTGCGGTGTGGGTGCAGTGCGCACGAACAGTGTGTCGCCACGCGCGGTGTCTGTTTCCATTCTGAGGACGCTGGATAAGCCGGTCACCAGGCACGACAGTGTCTGCTTCTCACAAAACGGATGTTTTGCTCGGAGTGGAGGGGTGACTACTCCTACTCCGAAGAGTTAGTTTCAGGTTCCACAGCAGTTCTCGCCCTGAGCAGATGGATGTCATCGAGGGGAGGTTGCCGCTTACCGGTCCCTCCCGCCCTGCGCGAAGCGCCAGGAGCACATCAGGGAACCGGTACCTCGCAAAGAAACCAGCCGCCCACCGTCGGGCGAGCTGACAAGTTCGCGGAAGCGTGGAGGTACGTGTGGACATCGTCGTCAAGGGTCGTAACGTCGAGGTGCCCGACCACTACCGGCAGCACGTCAGCGAGAAACTCTCTCGCGTTGAGCGCTACGACCAGAAGCTCATTCGAATCGACGTCGAACTGTTCCACGAACCGAACCGTCGGCAGGCGCAGACCTGCCAGCGGGTCGAGATCACGGTGAAGACGCGGGGCCCGGTGATTCGCAGCGAAGCCTGTGCGGCGGACTTCTACTCCGCATTGGACCTCGCGATGACGAAGCTGGAGAACCGCCTCCGGCGCGCGGCTGACCGCCGGCGCGTCCACCACGGCCGTCGCACTCCCGTCTCCGTCGCCACGGCGATGGCGGATGCGACCTCGGACATCCCGGCGCCGATGTGGGCGCCGCAGAACGGCTCGGAACCGCACGAGGACCACGCGGCTCACGGGTCGGTCGCCGTACTCGAGGACTTCGAGGACGGCCCCTGCCGGATCGTTCGTACGAAGGAACACCCGAACGAGCCGATGACCGTGGACGACGCCCTGTTCGAGATGGAACTCGTCGGGCACGACTTCTACCTCTTCAACGACAAGGACACCGGCCGCCCGAGCGTCGTCTACCGCCGAAAGGGCTACGACTACGGCGTCATGTGCCTGGGCCTTTGAGGGCGGCCCGCTGAGAACGACGCTCACAGGCGAGCGCGAGCCCTTGAGTATCAGCCTGAGGGCGGCCCGCTGAGAACGGCGCTCACAGGCGAGCGCGAGCCCTTGAGTATCAGCTATACGAGGCGGTCTCGCGCTCGTCTGTGAGCGCCGCCCTCAGCGGGCTCCAGGTCAGAGCAACGCGCCTGGCGGCGCTTCACAAGCCCGCCTGGCGGCGCCTCACAAGCACTGCGTCGCGGACGCTCGGCTACCTGCCGGGCGTCCGCGGCGCGTTACGGCGGGGACGCGAGGGCACGGGCCTCGGCCGCGACGGCGCGGCGGAACCCGCCCACGGTGGTTCGCCGGGTGGCGTGATCAATCTTTGAGGTCGGTCGGTAGGAGTGAGCCGATCCAGGCGTCGGCGCGGGAGCCGTCGCGGCGGCGGATGCGGTCGCGCAGGGTTCCCTCGACGGTGAAACCGGCGCGCTCGGCGACCGCGCGGGAGCCGTGGTTGCCGACCTCGGCCATCCAGCTCAGCCGGGCCACGCCGAGCGTGCCGAACGCCCACCGCGCCAGCGCGAGCGTGCCCGCGGTGGCCACGCCGCGCCGCCGCGCCCACGGCGCGACCCAGTAGCCCACCTCGGCCAGACCGTCGCCCAGGTCCGTCGACACCAGGCTGACCGTGCCGAGACCCTCGCCGCTCACCGCGTCGAACACGCCGAACGGCGCGGCCCGGCCCGACTCCCACGCCCGCGGGACGAAGTCGGTGACGTAGGCGAACGCGTCGTTCGACCGGTACGGGCTCGGCACCCTGGTCCAACGCTGGATGTCCGGGTCCTGGCAGGCCCGGCAGATCCACTCGGTGTCGACCGTCTGGCACGGCCGCAGCTGGAAGCGTCCGGCGACGATCTCCACGGAGTCCACCCCGTCATCCTGGCCGGTCGAGGGCCCGAGAGGCCGTCGGGCCTGCCGCAAACGGGGAAATCTTCGGCAAATTGCTTCGGCGGGACTATTGTTCGGTGTTCTGCGCGCGCCGGTGACGGCCAAGGTTGTGGCTCCCGGGAACCGATCGCCCTCGGCTGCGGTTTACTGGGTGGAGAGCCGCGCCCCGACCGGTGGACGGCTGGCCGCGTAGCGCGGGAGGACCGCCGCCGCCCCCCGCGCCTACGATGGCGGTAGGACATCTGAGGGAGCTGACCGAACCCGTGATCTTCGAGAAGATCCTCCGCGCCGGCGAGGGGCGGATCATTCGCCGTCTCAAGGCGATAGCTGACACCGTGAACTCGATCGAGGACGAGTACACGGATCTGACGGACGCGGAGTTGCGCGAGCAGACCGACCAGTTCAAGGAGAGGTACGCGGACGGCCAAACGCTCGACGATCTCCTCCCCGAAGCGTTCGCGGTCGCCCGGGAGGGCGCGCGGCGCGTACTCGGTCAGCGGCACTACGACGTCCAGCTCATGGGCGGCGCCGCGCTGCACCTGGGCAACATCGCCGAGATGAAGACCGGTGAGGGCAAGACCCTCACCTGCGTGCTCCCGGCGTACCTCAACGCGCTGGCCGGCAAGGGCGTGCACGTCGTCACCGTCAACGACTACCTGGCGCAACGTGACGCCGAGTGGATGGGGCGCGTCCACCGCTTCCTGGGCCTGGAGGTCGGCACGATCCTGCCGAACGCGATGCCCGGCGCGCACAAGGCCGCGTACGAGTGCGACATCACGTACGGCACGAACAACGAGTTCGGCTTCGACTACCTGCGCGACAACATGGCGGGTTCGCACGCGGAGCTGGTCCAGCGCGGCCACTTCTTCGCCGTCGTCGACGAGGTCGACTCGATCCTGATCGACGAGGCCAGGACGCCGCTGATCATCTCCGGCCCGGCCGAGCAGTCGGCCCGCTGGTACACCGAGTTCGCGCGGATCGTGCCGCGCCTGCGTCGCGACCGCGACTACGAGGTCGACGAGGGCAAGCGCACCGTCGGTATCAGCGAGGACGGCGTCGAGAAGGTCGAGGACCAGCTCGGCATCGACAACCTCTACGAGGCCGTCAACACGCCGCTGATCGGTTACCTGAACAACGCGCTGAAGGCCAAGGAGCTCTTCAAGAAGGACAAGGACTACATCGTCGTCGACGGCGAGGTCCTGATCGTCGACGAGTTCACCGGTCGCGTGCTGCACGGGCGTCGCTACAGCGAGGGCATGCACCAGGCCATCGAGGCCAAAGAAGGCGTGAACATCAAGGACGAGAACCAGACTCTCGCCACGATCACGCTGCAGAACTACTTCCGCCTCTACGACAAGCTCGGCGGCATGACCGGTACGGCCATGACCGAGGCGGCGGAGTTCCAGAAGACGTACAACGTCGGTGTCGTCCCGATCCCGACCCACCGGGACATGGTCCGCAAGGACCGCCCCGACGTGGTCTACAAGACCGAGATCGCGAAGTTCGAGGCGGTCGTCGAGGACATCGCCGAGCGGCACGTCATCGGCCAGCCGATCCTGGTCGGCACCACCAGCGTCGAGAAGTCCGAGCTGCTCTCGACGATGCTGGGCCGCCGCGGCATCCGGCACGAGGTGCTGAACGCGAAGAACCACGCCCGTGAGGCCGAGATCATCGCGCAGGCCGGCCGCGAGAGCGCGGTGACGGTCGCGACGAATATGGCCGGTCGTGGTACCGACATCATGCTCGGCGGCAACGCCGAGTACCTGGCCGCCGCCGAGCTGCGCAACGCCGGTCACACCCCGGAGGACGAGGACTGGGAGACCCTCCTCGCGGAGACCACCGAGCGGGTCAAGGACCAGGTCGACGAGGAGGCCGAGAAGGTCACCGACGCCGGCGGCCTCTACGTGCTGGGCACCGAGCGGCACGAGTCGCGTCGTATCGACAACCAGCTGCGTGGTCGTTCCGGCCGCCAGGGCGACCCGGGCGAGTCCCGCTTCTACCTGTCGCTCGGCGACGACCTGATGCGTCGCTTCAACTCCGGTGCGGTCGAGGCGATCATGGACCGCCTCAACATCCCCGACGACGTGCCGATCGAGTCGAAGATGGTCAGCCGCCAGATCCAGTCGGCGCAGACCCAGATCGAGCAGCAGAACGCCGAGGCGCGCAAGAACGTCCTCAAGTACGACGAGGTGCTCAACAAGCAGCGCCAGGTGATCTACGCCGAGCGCAAGCAGGTGCTCGACGGTGCTGACCTGCAGGAGCAGATGCAGCACATGCTCGACGACATCGTCGAGGCGTACGTGGGCGTGGCCACCGGCGACGGGTACGCGGAGGACTGGGACCTCGAGGAGCTGTTCAAGAGCCTCAACCTGATCTACCCGGTGTCGTTCACGCTGGAGGAGCTAGAGGAGGAGGTCGGCGGCCGCGAAGCCATCGACGCCGAGCTGCTCACCGCCCGTCTCACCGAGGACGCGCAGACCGCGTACGAGAAGCGCGAGAAGGAGCTCGGCAGCGAGCTCATGCGCGACGCCGAGCGGCAGATCGTCCTCGCCGTGCTCGACCGCAAGTGGCGCGAGCACCTCTACGAGATGGACTACCTGCAGGAGGGCATCGGCCTGCGTGCCTACGCCCAGCGCGACCCGCTGGTCGAGTACACGCGGGAGGGTTTCGACCTCTTCAGCGGGATGATGGACGGCATCAAGGAGGAGTCGATCCGGCTGCTCTTCCACGCCGAGATCCAGACCGAGGAGGCACCGGCACCGGCCAGTGCACCGGCGGCGGACGACTCGCCGACGATCGAGGCACCCGCGCTGCAGCACGCCGAGGTGCAGGGCCTGATCCGGCCGCGGACGTCGAACCAGCCGCTGCAGTACAGCGCGCCGGCGATCGACGGCGAGGCCGGCACCGGCGGCGGCGTGGCCGTCGCCACCGACAGCCCGCTGGGTTCGGCCGCCGGTGGGCGCAAGCCCGCCACGCCGGGGCAGAAGGTCGGCGCCGGTCCGTCGCGGAACGCGCCCTGCCCGTGCGGTTCGGGCAAGAAGTACAAGCGCTGCCACGGTGCGCCGGGCGGCCCGGCCTGATCGTCGCTTTTCCGCACGCCCGTCCGCGCCTCCGGCGCGGACGGGCGTTTGCGTTTCGGGGGCCACGGGGTACCCGCTGGTAAAGTTCGATAACGGCAGGTCAACCGGGGCGTTTCCATTGTGGGGGGCGCGGCGTGTCCGGCCCGTCGTCCTCACCCGGCGGCGGCCGGAGTGAGTCTTCCCGGCTCCCGAGAGGAACCATGGACTCCGTCGGTGCCCAACTGGCACTCGTCCTACTGCTCGTGCTGCTGAACGCCGCTTTCGCCGGCAGTGAGATCGCCTTGATCTCGCTGCGCGAGAGCCAGCTGCAGCGGCTGTCCCGTACGGGCTCCGGTGGCCGGGTGCTCGCCCGCCTGGCTCGCGACTCCAACCGCTTCATGGCCACGATCCAGGTCGGCATCACGCTCGCCGGGTTCCTGGCGTCGGCGACGGCCGCGGTGTCGCTCGCGCAGCCGCTGGTCGAACCGCTCGGGTTCCTCGGCAACGCGGCGCGGCCGGTGTCGATCGTGATCGTCACGATCCTGCTGACGTTCGTCACGCTGGTGTTCGGTGAGCTCGCGCCCAAGCGCATCGCCATGCAGCGCGCCGAGGGGTGGGCGCTCGCCGTGGCCCGCCCGCTGGATCTGCTCTCGACGCTCAGCCGGCCGGCGATCTGGCTGCTCGGCATCACCACCGACGCGGTGGTGCGCCTGCTCGGCGGTGACCCCGACCGGCAGCGCGAAGAGGTGACCCGCGAGGAGGTCACCGAGATGGTGAGCTCGCACAAGGGCTTCACGCCGCTGCAGCAGACGATGATCGTCGGCGCGCTGGAGGTGGGTGACCGGGTGCTGCGCGAGGTGCTGGTGCCCCGCCGGGAGGCGTTCGTGCTGTCGGCGGAGTTCGACATCCCGCGGGCCCGCACCGAGCTGGTCGCGTCCGGGCACAGCCGCGCGCCGGTCGCGCCCCGGGGTTCGTTGGACGAGGCCATCGGCGTCGTCCACCTCCGTCAGCTGATCGACGACGACGGGACGCTCGCCGACCGGGTGCTCTCGGTGCCGGCGTTGCCGGGCAGCATGCGGGTGCCGGACGCCCTGCGTGAACTGTCGATGGCACGCACGCAGATGGCGCTCGTGGTCGACGAGCACGGTGACATCGACGGTCTGGTGACGGTCGAGGATCTCGTCGAGGAAGTCGTCGGTGAGATCTACGACGAGACCGACAAGGACATCCAGGCGGTGCAGATCTCCGAGGACGGCTCGATGGTGCTGCCGGGGTCGTTCCCGGTGCACGACCTGGTCGACATCGCGATCGAGCTGCCGCACCGGCCGGAGGGTGACTACACGACGGTGGCCGGGCTGATCCTGGCGGTGCTCGGGCGTATCCCGCGCTCGCCCGGGGACGTCGTCACGGTCGACCGTTGGTCGTTCGAGGTGCGTGCCGTGCGGCGGCGGGCCATCACCGAGGTGATGGTGCGGCCGGAGCCGGACGCGCCCGTCGAGCCCCACGAACTCGAGGAGCCCGCGGCCGCGGAGTGACGATCACAGCACGGTGAGCACCGGGCAGCGCCAGCGGCCGTCCAGGCCCTCCAGCCGGACGGCGATCGCGCGGGTTCGGCTGCCCACCCGGGCGAGCACCGTGATCTCGGCGATCCCGTCGGCCGGTTCGCAGACCAGCGTCCGGCCGACGTGGATCCGGGTACGGGGGCGGGGCCGGTGCCCCGAGGCCCCGGACGCCCGGTGCAACCGGCCGCTCAGCCGTTCGTACGCCTCCTCGGTGAGGTGCGGGCGTAACTGCCGCACCGGACGACGCCCGCTGAGCACCTCGAGCAGCGCGAGCACGAGCGCGCGGGCGTGCCCGGCCGGATCGGGCAACGCCCGGCGCGGCGTCGCCTGCGGTTCGAACGAGACCTCCGCACGCCGCTCGGGCGGGCGATCGACCGGGAACGGCAGCTCCGGCGGCACCACCGCACGGGCCAGCACGGGGCCCGGAACGAGCAGCACGACGGCCGGCGGCTCGAGCGCGGGAGGACGACAGATCACCGGGACACTCCGCATGTACGTTTCCTTCGTTTGCTTTCGTTTGAATAAGGAAACGTCGGCTAGGTAGCTCTGCGCAAGACTCTGGTTGCCGACTGTGGACAATCACGTTCACGCCGCGACTCGATGCCCCACAGTGGAGCGATGGATGACCGGTGGGAGTCGCTGTTCGCCGACGCCGAGACCCAGTTCGAGGCGTTGCGCCGCGGAGAGGTGGAGGCGGAGGCCGCGGACCGCAGCCGGCGGGAGTTCGCGCTGGTGGAGTTCGTGCACCGGTTGCGTGGCGCGGTGGGTGCCGAGGTCGAGGTGTGGCTGGACGCCGAGCCGGTGCGTGGCGCGCTCGTGCGGATCGGGCCCGACTGGATGTTGCTGAGCGGAGAGGGCCGACGAGAGGTTCTGGTGCCGCTCGCGGCCGTGTCCGCGGTCGCCGGGCTGCCCGGGCGCACGATGGTTCCCGGCGCCGGTGCGGAGGTCGAGGCGAGGCTCGATCTCCGCTACGCGTTGCGTCGGTTGGCGCGCGACCGGATACCGGTCCGGGTGGTATTGCGCGGTGGCCGGGTGACCGGAGGAACGTTCGACCGGGTGGGGCGCGACTTCGTCGAGCTCGCCGAGCATTTACCGGGACAGGTGCGCCGAGCCGCCGCGGTCGGATCGATCCGCAGCATTCCGCTCGGAGCGCTTCGGGCCGTGCATGCCGGTTGAAGTGCTCAACCAATTTCCTCGTCGGGAGTGTCGGAATAGGTGAACGGATGGGCGCGCACAAAATCGCGCGTCTCCTTGTACATCCGCTCGATGTAGTGCTCGAGTTCAGCGCGTTCGACCCGCCACTGGCCGCGACCGCCGATTTTGATCGCGGGAAGATCGCCGGACCTGACCAGCGCATACGTCTGGGAAGAGGAGATGTTGAGGATCTCCGCTACGTCAGAGAGCTGGAGAAATCGATCGGTGGCCATCTCACCTCCCGCCGCCTGTCCTTGAGTCTGCCATTGCCGCCCTTCCCTCGTTCGAGTTCGTCCACAGCCGCCACCAACCTGTGGATAGTCGGCTCCGAGGTGGCGTGCGATACGCGACGATGTGGAGAGTTCCTAGTGGCCTGGATCCGACCTGATAAACGCCCGAAGGGAGGCGGATGTCAGCTCCGGCATCACCACCCGCGCGGCGGCGCCGTGTTCCCTCCTGGTTCGACTTTCGATTCGTGCTCGGTGCGGTACTGGTGTTGGCGTCAGTGGTCGCCGGGGCGAGGCTGTTCGCCGCGGCCGACCGCACGGCACCGGTCTGGGCCGTCACCCGCGATCTCGGGGCCGGCACCGTGCTCACCCGGGGCGACGTGGAGGTGGTGCGTGTCCGGCTGCCCGGACGCGGGGCGCAGTACCTCGCGGCCGGCGGTGCCGCGCCAGTGGGTCGTTCGTTGACCCGTGACGTCGGCGCCGGGGAGTTGTTACCGCGGGCCGCGCTGATCGATCGGGCGTGCGGGAGCGAGGTCAGCATTCCGGTCGCGGCGCTGCACGTGCCGGCCACGGTCCGGCGGGGCGTGAAGGTGGACGTGTTCGCGACGGCCCGCGAGGGGGAGCCCACGCGGGTGCTCGCGGCGGTGACCGTGCAGGACGCGGTGCGGGGGTCGGACCTCGGCGGCGGCTCGGCGCTGGTCGTGCGGGTCGCGGACGAGTTGGCCCCGGCGGTGGTGCGTGCGGTCCGCACGGCCGAGATCGACGTGGTGGTGGTCGCCGGGCGTTCGCCGGGCGACGGGTGCGGCGGCTCGGCGGGCCCGAGCGGCTCACCGACGCCGGGGGCCACGCTGACCTTCCCTCCCGCTCCCACCGGCCCGGCCACGACCGGTTCGACTCGCACCGGTCCGGACGGGGCTGATCCCGACGGTGGTGGCGGATGACCTTGGCGGT
The DNA here is from genome assembly GCF_039524755.1 of Cryptosporangium japonicum. NCBI lineage: Bacteria > Bacillati > Actinomycetota > Actinomycetes > Cryptosporangiales > Cryptosporangiaceae > Cryptosporangium > Cryptosporangium japonicum. The sequence goes on along the minus strand of NZ_BAAAGX010000005.1, from coordinate 119,002 downwards.
GCTCACGGTGGTCGCCGACGGGGCCGACTGGGAGGCGTCGCTGGTGGCGGCCTGGGGTGATCGGGACGCCGGTGTCACCGTCGTGCGCCGCTGCACCGGCGCGGCCGAGCTGCTCGCGGTGGCCTCCACCGGGGTCGCGGTCGCGGCGGTCCTGCCCGCCGGGTTGGCCCATCTCGACCGCCCGCTGCTCACGCGGCTGGCGTCCAGCGGTGTGGCCGTCGTCGGCATCGTCGATCCGGCCGACGACGCCGGCCGGAACCGATTACGGGCCCTCGGCATCGACCACGTGCTCCCGGCCGACGCCGCTCCCTCCGCCGTGGCGGGCGCCCTCCGAGCCGCCACGGCCCTCGTGTCCGCGGGCGGGCGGCCGCCCGGGGGTGGCGTCCACCGGGCGCCGGGCGACGATCCGAGTGCTGGCCCCGGTCGCTGGCCGACCCGTGGCGGAGCCACCCCGCCCTCGATCGCCCGATCCCGCCTCGAGGGCCGAGGCGCGTTCCCGCCGGGTGCGCCTCATCCCGACGAGATCCCGGGCCCGACTGACGAACCTGCTCCGGGCGGCGCCCCGCCGCCGTCGGACGAAGGCCGGCAGGTACTGCTCCGCGACCCCGCCGACGTCGTGCTCGCCGACGGCGCCGCCCCGGGGCGGGTGATCGCGATCTGGGGCCCCACCGGCGCACCCGGTCGCACCACGGTGGCGATCGGCCTCGCTGACGAGGCCGCGCGCCTCGGCGTCAGCACCTTGCTGGTGGACGCCGACACCTACGGCGGGGTGGTCGCGCAGCACCTCGGGCTGCTGGACGAGGCGTCCGGGCTGGCGTCAGCCGCCCGGCTGGCCGACACCGGCCGGCTGACCCCCACCGCCCTGGCCGCGCTGGCCCGCGCCATCACCCCGGATTTCCGCGTCCTGACCGGGCTGGGCCGCGCCGAACGCTGGCCCGAGGTGCGCCCCGAAGCGCTCACCTCGATCCTCGACCAGGCCCGCGCGCTCTGCACGCTGACGATCGTCGACTGCGGTTTCTGCCTCGAACAGGACGAAGAACTCGTCTACGACACCGCCGCGCCCCGCCGGAACGGCGCCACCGTGTCCGCGGTCGAGTCCGCGGACGCCGTGCTGGCCATCGGCACCGCCGACCCGGTCGGCCTGCAACGGCTGATCCGGGGCCTGGCCGAGCTCAAGGAGTTCGCCGAGCCGGAGATCGTGATCAACCGGGTCAGACGCGGCCCGATCCCGGGTGACCCGGCCCGGCAGGTGGCGACCGCGCTGGAACGGTTCGCCGGCGTGCGCGGGGTGCGCACGTTGCCCTACGACCGCCGGTCCGCCGACCGTGCGCTGGCCGAGGGCCGCACGCTCGCCGAGGTCGCGGAGAAGTCGCCCCTGCGTCGAGCGCTTACTGAACTCGCAACGTCCGTATCGGTGCAGTTCGGTTTGAGGGGGTCTACCAACGAGTAACCCATGTCACCATGAGGGTGTCATCGGTGTCACAGCGGAGTGTCACCCGAGAGGGGGCGCAGATGTCCGATCGCCTCCACCCGGTGGACGTCTCGTTCCTTTCGGCCGAGACGCCGAACACCCCCATGCACGTCGGTGGCCTCGCGATTCTCGAGCCCGCCCGATCGGGCCTCGACGTCGCCGGGCTGCGTCGTCGCGTCGAACAGCGCATCTCGCTCGTGCCGCGGTTCCGGCAGCGGGTGCGCTGGGTGCTCGGCGGCCTGACCCCGCCCGTCTGGGTCGACGACTCCCGGTTCGACCTGGCCTACCACGTCCGTCGCACGGGCTTACCCACCCCCGGCAGTGACGAGCAGCTGCACGCGCTGGTCGGGCGGCTCCTGTCCGGCCGCCTCGACCGGTCCCGGCCGCTCTGGGAGCTCTACCTGGTCGAAGGCCTCCGCGGCGGCCGGGTCGCGGTGCTCACCAAGTCGCACCCGGCGCTCGTCGACGGCGTGGGTGGCGTCGACCTGCTGCATGTTTTGCTCGACGACAGCCCGGCTACTGCGGACGGCGTGACACCGATCTGGCGTCCCGCGCCGGAGCCGGGCCCCGCCGAACTGATGGTTGACGCCGCCGCGCACCTGGTCCGCCACCCGGGGCAGCTGGTGGGCGTGGTCAAGGGCGCCGGCCGCGTGCTGGCCTCGGCCCGCCCGGCCCCGACCAGCCCACTGAACGCCGAGCCCGGGAAGCAGCGCCGGTTCGCGACCACCCACACCGACCTCGATCGGTACCGCGCGCTGCGGTCCCGCCCGAACGTCACGGTGAACGACGCCGTGCTGGCCACCGTGGCCGGGGCGTTGCGGTCCTGGCTGCTCTACCGCGGCGAGCCGGTCCGCCCTGATTCGGTCCTCCGCGCCCTAGTCCCGACGAGCGTCCGCGGCGGCCCACCGGCCGCGTTCGGCGGCGACGTCGGGGCGAACGTCGCCACGTCGCTCGTCGACCTGCCGATCGGCGAACCGAACCCCACCGTCCGCCTGACCCAGATCGCGTACGCGATGCGCGCGCACGCCGAACCCGGCCGCCGGGTCGGCGCGGACACGCTCGTCACGCTGTCGGGATTCGCCCCGGCGACGCTGAACGCGCTCGCGGTGCGGGCGGCCTCCGGCCTGTCGCGCCGGCTGTTCAACCTGGTCGTCACCAACGCACCCGGCCCGCAGCGCCCGCTGTTCGTGGCCGGTGCCCGCCTCCGCGAGATCTACCCGTTCGTGCCGCTGGCGCCCGGGCAGGGACTCGCGATCGGAGTGACCTCGTACGACGGACAGGTCTACTACGGCCTGAACGCCGACTGGGACGCGATGCCGGACCTCGATGTGCTCGCCGGGCTGCTGGCCGAGTCCATCGACGAGCTGACGGAGGCGATGGTATGACGCGACGCGGCTTGGTGATCGGTGCCGGCGGGGTACTCGGGTTCGCGTGGGCGACCGGGGCGCTCGCCGCGCTCGAACGTGCCGAGGGCTTCGACTGTCGCTCGGTCGACGCGCTCGTCGGCACGTCGGCGGGCTCGATCCTGGCGTCCCTGCTGGGGTGCGGGGTGCCGGTGGAGTCGATGGTGCGGCACCAGCAGGGGATCTCGGTGCCCGGCGACCCGGTCGTCGACTACGACGAGGACGTCGACGGCGCCGGTCCGCGCCCGCCGCTCCCGGCGCTGGCGCTCGGCTCGCCCGGGCTGCTCTGGCAGGCGGCGCGGAGCCCGTCGTCGATGTCGCCGATGGTGGCGCTGTCCGGGCTGCTGCCACGCGGGCGGGCCGCGCACACCGGAGTCCGGCGGCTGATCGGCTCGGTGCTGCCGTGCGACGAGTGGCCCGACCGGCCCCGCCCGTGGGTGGTGGCGATGGACTACCGCTCCGGGCAGCGGGTGGTGTTCGGTCAGGACGAAGCGCCGTCGGCTCCGCTGGCCGACGCGGTCAGCGCCTCCTGCGCGGTACCCGGCTGGTTCGCTCCGGTCGAGATCGGCGGGCGCCGCTACGTGGACGGTGGGACGTACTCGACGGCGTCCGTGGACCTCCTGGCCGGTCTCGACCTGGACGAGGTGTACGTGCTGACGCCGATGGCCTCGTTCGCGTTCGACGCGCCCACGTCGTTCGCGGGCCGGTTGGAGCGCCGGTTCCGGCGGCTGCTCACCCAGCAACTGCTCCGCGAGGCGGAGCTACTGCGTGCCTCCGGCACGCGCGTCACGCTGTTGGGTCCCGGCCCGGAGGACCTCGCTGTCCTGGGAAGCAACCTCATGGACGCCAAGCGACGGGCCGACGTGCTGGAAACCTCGTTGCGTACGTCGTGGGCAGCGCTGCGTCCCGACCCCGGGGAGCGCAGTCTCCGCATCGCCGGCTGATTCGTGGGGCTGTGGTCTCCGGCTCGTGTCGACCGGGGTGGCGGGGCTTGCCTGCGGGGTGGTGGGGCTTGCCTGCGGGGTGGCGGGGTCTACCTGCGGGGTGGCGGGGCTTACCTGCGGGGTGGCGGGGCTTACCTGCGGGGTGGCGGAGCCTGCCGCCGGGGTGGTGGGCCACACTGGGGGGATGCGGATCTACCTACCGGCGACGTTGGCGATGCTTCGCGAAATCGATGCTGACTCGGCGGTGGGTCCCGCGCCGCTGACCGGGTTCGCGGTCACGCCCGCGCTGCGCGAGTGGTACCTCGACGACGACGAAGAGGTGCTGGAGTACGCGGCGTTCACCCAGGCCGCCCGGGCCGCCCTGCGCCTCCTGGACGCCGACCCGCTGGCCCCCCGCCGCCGGGTCGTGTTGTCCGCCGACGTGCCGGACCACGAGGTGACCCTGCACCCCGACCTGGACCGCGCGGTGGTGCGCAGCACGGTGCCGATCCCGCTGGACCGCCTGGCGTCCGTGCACGTGGACGGCGCGGACGCCGAGCCGGACGTAGCCGCCGCCGCAAAGGTGATCATGGAGGCCGATCTGGGGGACGAGGACGCCCAGTTCACGGTCGACGGCACGGAAGATCACGAGCTGGAGTGGTACGCGGTGCAGGAGATTCCCCAGCTGTTGAGCTAGGCCTGGGCTCGTTGCCGCTCGTTGCCGCTCGTTGCCGCTCGTTGCCGCTCGTTGCCGCTCGTTGCCGCTCGTTGCCGCTCGTTGCCGCTCGTTGCCGCTCGTTGCCGCCCGGCGCCGCTCCGCCGGCGCTGGTTGGCGGCCCAGTGTCGGTGGGGTGTTGCCCCGGGGCCGGTTGATCGGCGGCCCCGGGGCGGGGTGGGTCAGTCGGGGCGGTGTGGCTGGGTCGGGATCAGCGCGGTCAGGTTGGTGTGGACCGAGCCGTTGCCGTTCCGGAAGGCCGACGGCCGTGTGGGGACGGGGATCGGCACGGTGGTGTCCGAGTCGGTGTCCTCGTTCACCTCGGGCTCATCGGACGAGCCGCCGTCCTGCTGGCCCGGCACCGGCTGCGTCGGGATCGGCACGGTCGGTTGGTCCGGCGCCACCGTCGGCGCCGCGGTCGGACGCTGCGGAAGCGGCTGGCTCGCCACCCCCGATGCGCCAGTGGGCTCGGCCGCTTCCGTCGGCTCCACCCCGCCCTGCTCGGTCCTACCGGTCGAGTAGGTGCCGTGCGTCAGGTTGGCTCCACCAGCCGGTTCAGCACCACGAGCCGGTTCGGCTCCGCTAACGGGCTCCGCACCTGCCGGCGCAGCTCCGCCTATCGGGCCAGCTTCGCCGGTCAGGCCAGCTCCGCCGGTCAGGCCGGCTCCGCCGGTCAGGCCAGCTCCGCCGGTCAGGCCAGCTTCGCCGGTTAGGCCAGCTTCGCCGGTTAGGCCAGCTTCGCCGGTTAGGCCAGCTTCGCCGGTTAGGCCAGCTTCGCCGGTCAGGCCAGCTTCGCCGGTCAGGCCAGCTTTGCCTGCCGGGTCAGTTCCGTCTGCCGGGCGAGTTCCGCCCGTCGGGCCAGTTCCGGCGGTCGGAGCGGTCGGACTCGACGATTCAGGCGACTGCGCCGGGCTCGTAGGCCGTCCCGGGAGGGTCGGGATGGGCTGGGTCGGCGCCTCGGACCCGGCGAGGGGAGACGGCACCGGCCGCTGAGCTTCGTTCGACCGACGCGCCAACGCCGCTTGCTGAGCCTGCTCGAGCCGCTGGGCCCGGTCGAAGCGCTCGGCCAACTCCGCGGTCTGCGTCGGATGCTCCTGCGCGGCCCGCTCCGAAGCCTGAGCGGCCCGGATCAAGGCCGCCAGCCTCGCCGTCTGGGCCTGGTCAGCCTGCCCGGTCGACTCCACCGGAGGCGCCGCCTGCGCCGCGCGAAGCCGCTCGGCCTGCCAAGCCCGCTCAGCCTCCTGCGCACGCTCAGCCTGCGTCCGCTCGGCATCGTGCGCCGGTTGGGCCTGCTCGACCCCCTGAGCCCGGTTCGCGGGCTCGCTTTGCCGTGCCTGCCCCGCTTGCTGGGCCAGCTCAGCCTGCGCCGCCCACTGAGCCAACTCCTGTGCCGCCCGCTGAGCCTGCGCCTGCTGCTCCGCCTCGGCAACCCGCGCCTGCTCAACCCGCGCAGCCTGAGCCTCCGCAGCCCGGGCACGCTCGGCCTCCGCAGCGGCTCGAGCCTCTTCTGCCCGAGCCCGCTCAACCTCCGCCATGCGAACCCGCTCGGCCTCCGCCGCACGAGCAGCGCGCTCAGCCTCCGCGGCGCGCTCGGCCTCGGCGGCCTGAGCAGCCTCGGCGGCCTGCGCAGCTCGCTCCACCTGCGCAGCACGCTGGGCCTCTTCAGCCTGCGCAGCCCGCTGAACCTCTTCAGCCTGCGCAGCACGCTCGGCCTCGGCGGCGCGAACCGCCCGCTCGGACTGAGCCGGCGGAACCGGGCGCCCGGCCTCGCGGGCCAGTTCCGCCTCACGGGCCTCGACCGCGCGGTCGGCCAGCGCGATCAACTGGGCCTGCTCAGGCGTCAGGTCCAGCTCGGGCTCGTCGTCGTCGAGCATCGCCTCCCGGGCGAGCTCGGCTTCCCGCGCCTGCGCCGCACGTTCCGCCAGCTCGGCGAACTCGTCGTGCAGCGCGGTGGGCGGTGCGGAGATGTCCGCCCTCAGGGCGTCGGTATCCGTGGGAACGCGGGCGGGCTGGGGGCGGACCAGCCACTCGGGGTGGGCCCGGAGGGCCCGGCCGGCCACGACGGCGGCGGCACCGCCGACGACGGCCATCACCACGAGTTGCGTGACGTGCCCGGCCACGGCCTGGCCGAGGGCCTCGCCCTTCTCCGGGTCGTCGACCATGAGCCACGCCAGCAGCTCGGCGAAGTCGCCGATGCCCACCAGCATCACCGGGAACAGCCCGACGATCGACCAGTGCGACCACCAGCTGCGCTGACGGCGGCGCGAGAGCCACCACACGCCGGCCACCGAGCCGACGACGGCGGCGACGCCCCAGTTGGCGGCGCTGAGGCCGAGCGGGATGCCGCTCTCGGCGTCGCCCGAGGTGAACAGCCTGATCAGCGCCTGGCCGACCAGGTTGACCAGCGTGGCGGCGAACGTGGACACCAAGCCGCCGAGCACGGCGCCGCCGACGCGGACGGCGCCGACCACCCCGCCGAGCATCGCGGCGACGAACACCGCGACGACCATCGGGTAGGTGGCGTCACCGAGCGACGTGGACGCCCAGCACAGCATCGAGAACACGGCACCGGCGACGCTCGCCGCCGCGATACCGGTGCCGAGGCTGCCGGGTGTGGTGCTCGACGACTTCTGCTGGGCACGTCGCCACGAGGCGCCGCTGGCGCTAGCCGCCGCTCCGGCGAACGCGGCCGCGAACGCGACGGTCGCGCCCTGGATCGCGATCCACCACCCTGCTCTCTCCCCGTTGTAGACGTCGACGGAAGTCGCGGCGACCAGCTGTATGAGAGCTAGTACTGCCGACGAGGCGACCAATAACTGGACGGTGGTTCGACCGGGTTCGGTGAGCGGGTGGGCGGGCGCAGGGCCGGACTCCACGTCGACTCCCTTCTGAGCAGGAGCGGACACGGTCTTCAGGCGCATCTTAGGTAGCGGCAATCGGCACTCGGCAGTCTGCCCCATAGCCGATTGATCCCCAAAGCGGCTGGATAGGGGCAGAAGCGCGCCCGATACAGTGGAATTCTCCACTGGGACGAGCCGGAGGTGACCGAATGGACGGCGTCACCCGGGTACCCGAGCCGGTGAACGAGCCAGTTCGTACCTACGCGCCCGGGAGCGCGGAGAGAGCGTCGCTGCGTTCGGCCATCGACCGCCTGGACGACCAGCGCGAAGACCTCACCCAGACGATCGGTGGCGTGTCCCGGTGGGGTGGCGGCGACGAAGTGCCGGTGGTGCAACCGCATTCGCATGCCCACCTCCTCGGAACCCTGCGGCAGGCTACGCGGAGCGACGTAGCCGATGCGATCGGTGCTGCATCCAAGGCTGCCCCGGCGTGGCAGCGGATGTCCTACGCCGATCGGGCGGCGATTTTCCTCCGGGCGGCCGACCTCGTGTCCGGGCCGTGGCGTGACGTGCTCAACGCCGCGACCATGCTCGGCCAGTCGAAGACCGTCCAGCAGGCCGAGATCGACTCCGCGTGCGAGCTGATCGACTTCCTGCGCTTCAACGTGCACTACGGCGAACGTGTCCTCGCCGAGCAGCCGTCGTCGAGCGCGGGTACCTGGAACCAGTTCGACCACCGCCCGCTCGAGGGTTTCGTCCTCGCGATCACCCCGTTCAACTTCACCGCGATCGCCGGCAACCTCCCCACCGCGCCGGCCCTGATGGGCAACACGGTGCTCTGGAAGCCGTCGCCGACGCAGCAGTTGTCGGCGCACTACTTCATGCGGATCCTCGAGGAGGCCGGGCTGCCGCCGGGCGTCATCAACCTGGTGACCGGCGACGGCGCGGCGGTCTCCGAGGTGGCGCTGACCCATCGGGACCTGGCCGGAATCCACTTCACCGGCTCGACCAGGACGTTCCGGTACCTGTGGGAGACGGTCGGGCGCCACCTCGACCGGTACGCCGCGTACCCGCGGCTCGTCGGCGAGACCGGCGGCAAGGACTTCGTGGTGGCGCATCCGTCGGCGGATCCGGACGCGCTGCACACCGCGCTCGTACGTGGGGCGTTCGAGTACCAGGGGCAGAAGTGCTCGGCGGCCTCGCGGGCGTACGTGCCGCGGTCGCTCTGGGAGGGCGGCCTGCGTGACCGGTTGGCGGCGACCGTCTCCGAACTGGAGTACGGCGACGTGCGCGACTTCCGGTACTTCGGTGGTGCGGTGATCGATCGGCGGGCGTTCGACCGGCTGCGTGACGTGCTCGGGAAGCTCTCGTCCGAGTGCACCGTGCTGGCCGGCGGACAGACCGACGACTCCGTGGGGTACTTCGTCCGGCCCACCGTGGTCGAGAGCGCCGACCCGAACCACGAGCTGTTCCGCACCGAGTACTTCGGCCCGGTGCTCGGCGTCCACGTGTACGACGATTTCGACGCCGTGCTGGACCTCGCGGCGGACACCCCGTACGCGCTGACCGGCTCGATCTTCGCGCGTGATCGCGAGGCACTGGTGACGGCGTCGGAGCGGCTGCGGTTCGCGGCCGGCAACTTCTACCTGAACGACAAGCCGACCGGGGCGGTCGTCGGGCAGCAGCCGTTCGGCGGTGCGCGGGCGTCCGGCACGAACGACAAGGCCGGATCGATCCTGAACCTGCTGCGCTGGGTGTCGCCGCGCACGATCAAGGAGACGTTCGCGCCCGCGACCGATCATCGCTACCCGCACATGCTGTCGGGTGAGTGACTCGCGCGCCTGAAGTGGCACGAATTCGGGAGACCCCTGGTGCGGGGGGTTTGCATACTCGGTCACATGACCACGCCACTGGGCAGCCGATACGAGCTGGTGGAGAAGATCGCCGGCGGTGCCACGGGTTCGGTGTGGCGCGCGCGGGTGCTGGCGACCGGGGAGCTGGTCGCCGCGAAGCAGATCCGGGCCGAGCTGGCCACCGACGCCGACGTCGTCGACCGCTTCCTGCGTGAACGGCGGGTACTGACGTCGATCCAGCACCCGGCCGTCGTCCGGATCCGTGACCTGGTCGTGGAGGGCGAGCAGATCAGCCTCGTGATGGATCTGGTGGACGGGGCCGACCTGCGGCACACGCTCGCGGTGGCCGGCGCGCTCGCGCCGACGTCGGCCGTGCTGATGGCCGCGACGATCGCCGACGCGCTGGCCGCCGCGCACGGGGCCGGCATCGTCCACGCCGACGTGAAACCGGCGAACGTGCTGGTGCCCGCGGACGGCGGCTCGATCAGGCTGGCCGACTTCGGGGTGTCGCGCCTGGTGCACGGCCCGGCGAAGCTCAGCTACGGCACGCCCGAGTACATCGCGCCGGAGGTCGTCGGCGGCCACGCGTCGATTCCCGCGAGCGACGTCTACGGGCTCGGCATCGTGCTCTACGAGCTGCTGACCGGCACCACTCCGTACCGGGGCGGGACGTCGGCCGAGGTGATGAAACGGCACCTCAACTCGGAACCGGTCTGGACCGACGCGGTGCCCGACGCGGTGCGTCCGGTGCTGGCGGCGAGCCTGCACCGCGACCCGGCCCGGCGGCCGACGGCCGAGGCGTTCGCGGCCGATCTGCGCGCGGTCGCGCCCGAACTGGCCGGTACGGCGGCGGCGACGCCGCTCCCGGAGGGCACGCCGCACTTCCGGGCGGTGCCGGTGGTCGAGTCGATCACCGGGGGAGTGGAACCGGACGAGCGGGTCACGTCGGTGCTGGCGGTTTCTCCGGTCGCACAGCCGACCGTGGCGCGGCCGCAGGTGCGGCCGAACCCTACGCTGGCGTTGCCGGAGCCTGAGCCGGCGCCGGCGTTCACGCCGGAGCTCGTCGGTGCGGCTGCGCCCGTATCACCGAGCGGAACTCGACCGGGAGAGGCATTCGCAATGGTAGGGCCGTCGGAGCCGGACCTTTCGGGGTCACCGTCGAACGGGACGCCGGGGTGGGATTCACCCGCTCCGGGTGCGCCGTTACCGCCGCCGCCGTCCGGGGGGTACGGTCAGCCGCCGTCCGGTGGCCTGGCGCCGACGAATGTTTTCCCGGCCGGTCCGCCGGCTGATTCCGGGGCGAAACCGCCGTCGTTCGACGACACGCTCTCGCCGCCGCGCTGGGCGTTCCCGGCCGGCACCATCCCGCCCCGCCAGGAACCGCCGAAGAAGAAGCGCTGGCCGCTGGTCGTCGGCCTGGTGATCCTGCTCCTCGTCGTGCTCGGCGCGGTGGGCGGCGCGATCGCCGTGCTCGGATCGTCGGGCGACGAAGCCGACCCCAAGCCCTCGACCGCACCGTCGACGCAACCGGCCAAGCCGTCCCCGAGCCAGACGCCCAGCGCGGCGCCGACGCAGCCGGGCAACCAGCTGCCCTCGACCGGGCCCTCCGGTGTGCCGGTCGTTCCCGAGCCCGACCAGACGAACGCACCCTCGAACCCGATGCCGACCTCGATGCCGTCCAACGGCGGAGAAATCGGCCAGCCCATCAACTGACCGGGTTATCCACAGCGGCGACTGAACTTCGTCACTCCCGGTTCCGTGCTCGCTACCGTCGGCGTAGCGGAACGGGCCGGGAGGTGTGGTGGAGAGCGTCGAGCAACAGGTTCGTGATCTCGTACGTCGCCGCGGCGTCGACCCGATGGGTGATCCCGCCGCCGTCGGCGTCCTGATCGACGAGGTGCTCGCCACCTCACCGCTCGCTCCGTCCGAGACGCGCCAGGCCGTGCTCGACGCGGTGGCCGGGCTCGGTCCGCTCCAGCGCTTCCTCGACGACCCGACGGTCGAGGAGATCTGGGTCAACGGCCCGGGCCGGGTGTTCGTCGCGCGCGGCGGCCGGTCCGAGCTCACCACCACGATCCTCGCGTCCGGCCAGGTCGAGGAACTGGTGCAGCGTGCGTTGGAGCACAGCGGCCGGCGCGTGGATCTGTCCACGCCTTTTGTCGACGCGATGCTGAGCGACGGATCGCGGCTGCACGTCGTGATCCCCGACGTCACGCGTGAGCACTGGGCTGTCAACATCCGTAAGTTCGTCGCGCGGGCGCATTCGCTGGTCGAGGCGGTGGCGCTGGGCACGCTCACCCCGCACGCGGCCCGTTTCCTCGAGGCGTCCGTGGTGGCCGGCGTCAACGTCATCGTCAGCGGCGGCACGCAAACGGGGAAGACCACGCTGCTCAACTGCCTGGCCGGCGCCATCCCGGCCCGCGAGCGCGTGATCAGCTGCGAAGAAGTCTTCGAACTGCAGCTGCGCCACCACCCCGACTGGGTCGCGCTCCAGACCCGGCAGCCCAACCTCGAGGGCACCGGCGAGATCCCGCTGCGTCGCCTGGTCACCGAGGCGCTCCGGATGCGTCCGGATCGCTTGATCGTCGGTGAGGTACGGCAGGCCGAGGCGCTCGATCTGCTGCTGGCGCTCAACGCCGGGCTGCCCGGCCTCTGCTCGGTGCACGCCAACTCCGCCCGCCAGGCCGTCACCAAGCTCTGCACGCTCCCGCTGCTGGCCGGGGTGAACGTGCACCCGTCGTTCGTCGTCCCGACCGTGGCCACCTGCGTCGATCTGGTCGTGCACGTGGAGCTCACGGCGGCCGGTGAGCGTCGCGTCCGGGAGATCGTCGCGGTGGGCGGCCGCACCGGCGACGGCGCGGTCGAGACCGCGGAGATCTTCTCCACCACACGTGACGGGCTGGCCCGCCGCGACGGCTTCCCATCCCACGGCGAGCGCTACGCCCGCGCCGGCGTCGATCTGCCCGCCCTGCTGGCGGGGGCCGCGTGATGGGTGCGTTGCTGGGGTTCGTGTTCGGCTGCGGCCTCGTGCTGCTCCTGCGTCGCGTCTTCCCCGGCGCCCGGAGAGTGCCCAGGCGAGCCGGGCGCCGGGGTGGCGGGCGGCGGGAGCTGTTGCGTGCCGCCGGGTTGGTGGAGGTCGGGCCGGCGCAGCTCGTGGCGGCCCAGGTCGTCGCCGGGCTGGTGGCGGGTGCGGTGGCGTTCGTGGTCACCGCCAGCACCTCGGTGGCGACGTGCTTCGCGGTGTTCGGCTACCTGGCGCCGGTCGCGCTGGTCCGGCGGCTGCGTGCGGCGCGGGTGCGTGCGCTGCGTGACGCCTGGCCGGACGTGGTCGACAACCTGGCGTCGGCCGTCCGGGCCGGCCTGTCGCTGCCGGAGGCGGTGGCGGCACTCGCCGACCGCGGCCCGGCGCCGCTGCGGCCGGCGTTCGCCCGGTTCGCCGCCGACCACCGGGCCACCGGCCAGTTCCTGCTCTGCCTCGACCGCCTCAAGGACGACCTGGCCGACCCGGTGGCCGACCGCATCTGCGAAGCGCTGCGCGTCGCCCGCGAGGTCGGCGGCACCGATCTGGGTCGGCTGCTGCGCACGCTGTCGGGCTTCCTGCGCGCGGACGCCCGCATCCGGGCCGAGCTCGAGACCCGTCAGGGGTGGACCGTGAACGCGGCCCGCCTCGCGGTGGCCGCACCCTGGCTCGTGCTGCTCCTGCTGGCGGCCCAGTCCACCACGCTCGGCGTCTTCGACAGCACGTCCGGTCGGGTGCTGCTCGCGCTCGGCGGCGCGGTCACCGTGCTGGCCTACCGCCTGATGCTCCGGATCGGGCGGCTGCCGACCGATCGGCGGGTGCTGGCGTGACCACCGTCGGGGCGCTGCTGGGGCTCGTGTTCGCGCTCGGGGTCGTGCTGGTGGTGCGGGGCGGCCCACCGGCACGCCACCCCCGTCTCGACGATCGTCTGGCCCCCTACGTGGGTCGCGCCGAGCTGTCGCGGGCGGCGCTGAACCCCGGCGGCTCCGAAGCGCGGCCGGGACGACACCCGAGGGAGTGGGCGGTGGCCGGGCGCGCCCTGACGGACGGGGTCGCCCGATTGTTGCCCGGCGGCGCGGGGATCCAACGGCGGCTGTCGGCGGCGGGGCGGCCCGGTCCGGTGGCGGCGTTCCGGGCCGAGCAGGTGCGGTGGGCCGCCGCCGGGCTGCTCGCCGGTGCGGTCAGCGGTGGCGCGCTGGGCGGCGGCGTGGGGCTCGTCCTGCTCACCCCGATCGGTGCGCTGGCGGGTGGCCTCGGTCGCGACTGGTGGCTCTCGATCCAGGTCCGGCGCCGCACCGAGGCGCTCCGCGCGGAGCTCCCGGTGATCGCCGAGCTCCTCGCGCTCGCCGTCACCGCGGGCGAGTCCCCCACCGCCGCGCTCCGCCGGGTGAGCGCGGCCTGCCGCGGCGAGCTGGGCCGCGAACTGACCCGGGTGCTGGAGGAGAGCCGATCGGGCGCGGGCCTGACCACCGCACTCGAGGAGCTGGCGGACCGCACCGCGCTGGAGCCGCTGGTCCGGTTCGTCGACGGCTTCGTCATCGCCCTCGACCGGGGCACGCCGCTCGCCGAGGTGCTCCGCGCCCAGGCGTCCGACGTCCGCGAGGCGGGTCACCGCGCCCTGCTCGAAGCCGGCGGACGCCGGGAGATCGCGATGATGGTGCCGGTCGTCTTTCTGATCCTGCCGGTCACCGTGCTCTTCGCCCTCTACCCGGGCCTGGTCTCGATCAGCCTGCTGACGCAATGAGGGACGCTAACGTTGCCTCGTGCCGGGGGAGAAGCAGGTCGTCGCGGTGGTGTCCGCCGGTGGGGTGATCGGCGCGCTGGCCCGCTACGGCCTCTCGGTCGCGTGGCCGCACGGGCCGGGGCAGTTCGCCTGGTCGACGTTCGTCGTCAACGTGTCCGGCTGCCTGCTGATGGGCGTCCTCATGGTGGTGCTCACCGAGGTGTACCCGAACCAGCGGCTGGTGCGGCCGTTCCTCGGCGTCGGCGTGCTCGGCGGGTACACCACGTTCTCGACGTACGTGATCGACGTCGGCCACAACGCGACCTCCGGCGCGGCGGCGATCGGCCTGGCCTACTTCCTCGCCACCGTGATCGCCGCGTTGGTCGCGGTCTGGGCCGGGGCCACCGGCACCGCTCACCTGGTCGCGCGGCGGCGCCGGTGACCGTGCTCCTGGTGGCGCTCGGCGCGGCCGTCGGCGCGCCGCTGCGGTATCTCACCGACCGGGCGGTCCAGGCCCGGCACGGCACCGCGTTCCCGTGGGGCACGCTCGCGGTGAACGTCGTCGGCTCGCTGCTCCTGGGGTTCCTGGCCGGGTTGCCGGCGTCCCCGGCGGTGACCGCTCTGGCCGGCACCGGCTTCTGCGGTGCCCTGACCACGTACTCGACGTTCAGCTACGACACCCTCCGGCTGACCCGCGGCGGCGAACCGTTCGCGGCCCTGCTGTACGTCGTCGCGAGCCTGTGTGCCGGGATGGGCGCAGCGGCGGTCGGGCTGATGACGGCTTTGGCTATTGACCAGCTTTAGACATTTTGTCGTTTACTTGTCTTATGTCGGTGGTCGTGACCCGCTGGGTAGGTTTCGCTGACGCATGTTCGGGCACGAGACCAGGGACAACACGAAGGAGGCCAGTTCCATGGTCGACGTCCGGAAGGAAGAGCACGGGTTCTCGGAGACCGAGCCCGGCTTCGAAGCGGAACGGGCCGAACGCACCCGTCTGGTCGACGCGTTCCTCGCCGCGATGGGCGAGGCGGGTAACCCCGGCACGTCACGCAAACTCGGTTCGTTCATGCGTGAGCTGACCGGCCAGCACCAGGACCGCTACTGGGCCACCGAGGTCGAGGGTGACGGCGACGGCGTCCTGGTCTTCGCCGACGGCAGGCACGGGTGGGAGCGCAGCTTCCGGCGCTCGGACCGGCCGATGAGCCCGGAGGACGAGATCCCGCCGGACCGGTTGGCGGACGCGCTCCGCGCGATTCTGGACGAGAACGACGTGAGCCGGCCGTCTGAGCTGGCCTGAGGTTCGCTTTAGCGGTCCCGTTACGGCGTGCTCCGGCATGTCGCAACGGGACCGCTTCCGTGCGTGGTCACTTCTCGTGGTTGTTCGGTTATCCACAGTTCGGGTGAACGGTCGTCGGGGTGGGGTGGGGGTCCGTACGCTTGGTGCGGGGCCTTGGGAATCGCGTCGACCGCACGGAGGGCGTCCCATGCTGCCTCCCACCCGACTCTGGATCCGTCTGTCGTGCCGCCCGCGTGGTGATCGCGGCGACGTACCCGGCTGGGTCATGGTCACCGTCATGACCGCCGGCCTGGTCGCGGCAGTCTTCGCGGTGTTCCGCGAAGCGATAGTGATCGCAGTGCAGAACGCGCTGGACCAGGTGGTCTCCGACACGGGCCGGTGAGTTCCCGGTGTTCTTGGTGGCGGTGACCCGGCCGTTCTCGATGGTGGGGGCGCTGGTGGGGCGCGGGGTGTGTTCGGTTGCCCGCGTGTTTTCGGGTGGCCGCGTGTTTTCGGGCGGCCGCGGGCTTGCGGGCGGCCGGGTGCTCTCAAGCGTCCGTGTGTTCTCGGCTAGCCGGGTGCTGCCGCGGTGGGGTGCCCGCTCTTGGGCATGGTCCTGGCCGCCTTGCGTGCTTTTGGGTGGCCGGGTGCCTTTGGTTGGCCGGGTTCCGGTGGTTGGTTCGGTGAGCCCGGGTGGCCGGGTCGGCTCGGTCAGCGGCATGCCCGCTGCGGTGCCAGTGCCCTCTGCGGTGCCAGTGCCCTCTGCGGTGCCAGTGCCCTCTGCGGCGCCAGTGCCCTCTGCGGTCCCAGTGCCCTCTGCCAGCGTTGCGCTCTCTGCCGGCCGCGTGCCTCCGAACGGATGGGTGGGCTGGCTTCGGTGGGCGACACCGGTTGGGCGGAGGAGCACGGTCGGGCGAGCGAGCTCAGGCGACCGACTGGGTTCGGTCGGGCGAATAGGTTCGGTCGAGCGAGTGAGTTCGGGTGGCCGGTTGGGCTCGGGTGGCCGGTTGGGTTCGGGCGACCGGGTGGGCTCGGGTGGCCGGTTGGGCTCGGGTGACCGGTCGGGCTCGGGTCGCCGTGTGGGCGCGCTGGCCCGGGTGCATCCAGTGGCTCCGGCGACTTCGGTGGTGCGCGGCGACCGTGGGTCGGCGGTGGTGGAGTTCGCGCTGGTCTCGGTGGTGCTGCTCCTGCTGCTACTCGGCGTCTTGCAGGTGGCCGTCTACCTGTACGTGCGCAACATCGCCGCCGCATGCGCGGCCGAGGGCGCCCGCTTCGCCGCGAACGCCGATGTCGACGTGGGCCAGGGCGCCGAGCGGGCCGAAGAGATCCTGCGTCGCGGCGCCGGTACCAGCGTCGCCGAGCGAGTCACCTGCATAGGCCGCGACGAGCTCGGCGAAGGTGGTCTGCGGCTGGTCGCAGTGGAGTGCGCCGGCGCCCTCCCGGTCTTCTTCGCCCCCGTAGGCGACACCCTCCCCCTCCGCGTAACCGCCCACGCGGTCGAAGAAAGCCGCCCCCAATGAGCCACCCACCCCACCGCCCCGCAGCCCCACCCCACCTGCCGCCCGCACCCCCCGCACCGCCCGCACCGCCCGCACCGCCCGCACCTCCCACACCGCCCGCACCCCCCGCACCGCCCGCACCGCCCGCACCGCCCGCACTGCCCGCACCGCCCGCACCGTCGGCACTGCCCGCACCGCCGGCACCCCCGGCACCCCCGGCACCGCCAGCTAAGCCGCACGGCGCTGGTGTGCCGCGCTGCGCTGGTGTGCCGCGCTGCGCTGGTGTGCCGCGCTGCGCTGGTGTGCCGCGCTGCGCCGACGTTCTTCGCCCCGCCGGACTGGCGCTCCCCGCTGCCGTGCAGCGAGCTGCCGCTGTACCTCGCGCCGTGGCCATGCCGTGGTCCGCTGCCATACCTTCTGCCGCTGTGCCCCACGCTGCGGCCGCACCTTTCGTAGAGGCGGTGCCTCATTCGGTGGCCGAGGCTCCAGCTGCGGGAACGTCAGTTGCGCTCAGCATTGCCGCTGTGCCCCATCGCAGGTCCGCGGCCGTGTCTGCAGACGAGGTCGATGCGTCGGGCCGCCCGGAGGCTCCGCGCCACCCCGCGACTGCGGGGCACGCCCCGATGGCGAGCCACACCGCAACCGCGCCTCAAGCGTCGATGGCGACCTCAGACCGCCGGCCATTCCCATCCCAAGCTGTGGTCGTGCCTCACGCTGCGGCAGCGCCCCACGCTGTCGTCGCGCCGCGCGCCGCAACCGTGCCTTGTGGGTGGCCGAGCCCCATCGGCTCCGAGAGCCCGGCCTGTTCTGCGAGCCCGGCCTGTTCTGCGAGCCCGGCCTGTTCTGCGAGCCCGGCCTGTTCTGCGAGCCCGGCCTGTTCTGCGAGCCCGGCCTGTTCTGCGAGGCGAGCGCGCTGTGCGAACTCCGCCAGCGCCGCCGCAGCGCCTCGCTCTGAAAACCCGACCCGCCCGTCGGCTGCGGGCCGCCCCGCTGCGGCCGGTCCGTCGTCGACGGTGGCGCGCTCTCCGGCCGCGAAAACCCAGCCCTGGGACCTGCGGCGATGCCGCCTCCACCAGGACCACGGTGCCGCCACCGTGGAGTTCGTGTTCGCCGGCGTGCTCCTTCTTGTGCCTCTCCTCTACCTCGCCATCTCCCTGTCCGAGATCCAGCGCAACGCCTTCGCGGTCACTCAGGCCGTTCGGGAGGCCGGGCGGGCCTACGTCACCGCCGACGATCCGGCCACCGCACCGGCGCGTGCCACCTACGCGGTTCGGCTCGCGCTCGATGATCAGAACCTCACCGGCCCGGCCGAGCTCCGTTGGGGGCCGATCGGCCGGTCCTGTGACGGGCTCACCGTCGACTCCACGGTTAGCTCCGTTAACCCGCCGCCCCTGGGGCCGGGCGCCCGGTTCGAGTTCTGCGTGCGTCGCACCTACCGCCTGCCCGGTGTCCCGACCTTCCTCGACGCCCGGCAGAACACGATTGAGGCGCGCTTCGTCGTACACGTGGACGACCTCCGGAGCGCACCATGAGTGACTACAAGAGGCCGGCCAGCCGCAGAGAAAACAGGGACCAAGGCAGCCTCACGCCGCTCGTGCTGCTCTCCACGCTCCTCGCTCTGCTCCTCATCGCCGGCGCCACCACCGCCTCCAGCGCCTTTCTCGCCCAGCGGAACCTCCAGAGCTGGTGCGACGCCGCCGCCCTCACCGCCGCCTCCGAACTCGCCAGAATTGCGGTCTACGGAGCCGATCCCACCCCCGATCAATTAGCCGCTGAGCTGGGGACCTACCTCGGGGGTATACAAAACGAAGGGGCCATCACGCGTCTGAGCGTGCAAAATGATCAGATCACCCTGGTCTGTACGCATACGGCAGTCCTCCCGTTCGGACGATTGTTCGGTATACCGGACGGAATTGAGAGGGTCGTAATCAGCTCCGCGCGAGTACCCTGGAGCACCTGATCGGACTGTGACCGACGCTTCTCGACGATTGGCCGGGATCGTTCCCGGGTAGAACGTCGTACCCGGTGACCTGGGAACTGTCCGACTTCGGATGGGTTCCACTTTGGAAGGCGTGGCGTATGGCGCGACCGCCCGAATCGTGTCACCGTGGCTAACATGGCGGAGAAAGGTCTCAATGCGACGGCGGCAGCCCTGCTCGGGCTGCTCCACGAAGGTCCGATGACAGGTGGCCAGCTCATGGCCACTGCGGAGAACAGATTGGGTCCGTTCTGGACCACTACTCGGAGCCAGGTATACCGCGAACTGCCGGTGCTGGCCGAGAGAGGGTTCGTTCGGCTCGGAAGACCCGGCCCCCGCTCTTCCCAGCCCTATGCGATCACCGCGTCCGGTAAGCGGGTGTTCGCGAAATGGCTGAGTGAGGACGCGGGGCGCGATCAGCTGCGTAATCCGCTCATGTTGCGGGCGGCGTTCGGGTCTTTGCACAAGCCGCAGCAGCTCCAGGAGCTGTACGCGGAGCGTCGGGAGGAGCACACCGCGCGTCTGGCCGAGCTCCGGGAGGAGCTCAAAGAGGTCAAGAAGCGCGATGACGCCTTCCAGGCCGCGACGCTGGAATTCGCGATCCAGTACCAGCGGTCGATCCTGAAGTGGCTCGACACCGCTCCCGGCGGCTCCGGGAGTTGATCCGACCGTTCCCGGCCGCGCGTGACTACCGGGTGGCATCACGCTCGGCCGGGAACGAAAAGTTTCGACGTGCTGACCCCACAGGGCAGCCCGCGGTCGAGCGGGCAGTGCCCCGGACCGCGTAGGCTGGTCTGCTGTGGCTGCCCTCGACCTTCATGAAGAGCTCAAGGCTCTCGACACGACGCTGACCTCGGTCGAAGCCGTGCTCGACCTCGACAAGCTCCGGCGGGAGTTGGCCGAGCTGAACGAGGCGGCCGCTGAGCCCGGCCTCTGGGACGACCAGGAGCGTGCCCAGCAGGTCACGTCCCGGCTGAGTTTCGTCCAGGGCGAGCTCAACAAGGTGGGTGGCCTGCGCCAACGTCTCGACGACGCGCAGTTGCTGCTGGAAATGGCCGAAGCCGAGGACGACGCCGGCTCGGTGCAGGAGGTCGCCGCCGAGGTGGAGTCCCTCCAGAAGACGGTCGAGGAACTCGAGGTCCGCACGCTCCTCTCCGGTGATTACGACCCGCGCGAGGCGCTCGTGACGATCCGGGCCGAGGCCGGCGGCGTCGACGCGGCCGACTTCGCCGAGATGCTGCTGCGCATGTACCTGCGCTGGGCCGAGCGGCACCACTACAGCACCGAGGTCTACGACACCTCGTACGCGGAAGAGGCCGGCATCAAGTCGGCGACGTTCACCGTCCGGGCCCCGTACGCGTACGGCACGCTCTCGGTCGAGCAGGGCACGCACCGTCTCGTCCGCATCAGCCCGTACGACAACCAGGGTCGCCGCCAGACGTCGTTCGCCGGCGTCGAGGTGCTTCCGGTCGTGGAGACCACCGATCACGTCGAGATCCCGGAGAACGATCTGCGGATCGACGTGTTCCGCTCGTCGGGCCCCGGTGGTCAGAGCGTCAACACCACCGACTCGGCCGTGCGCATCACGCACATCCCCACCGGCATCGTGGTGTCCTGCCAGAACGAGAAGTCGCAGATCCAGAACCGGGCGGCCGCGATGCGGGTGCTCCAGGCGCGGCTGCTCGAGCGCCGTCGTCAGGAGCAGAAGGCCGAGATGGACGCCCTGCGCGGCGACGGCGGCAACTCCTGGGGCAACCAGATGCGTTCGTACGTCGTCCACCCGTACCAGATGGTCAAGGACCTGCGTACGCAGTTCGAGGCCGGCAACCCGCAGGCCGTGTTCGACGGCGACATCGACGGGTTCATCGAGGCGGGCATCCGCTGGCGCCGGCAGCAGGACACCGAAGTCTCGAGCTGACGAGCTGATCGTCCGATCGGTTAACCAGCGGTCAACCTTTCCGCGTCTCCGTCCAGGTTGCCTTAGACCTGTTTTTGCCCGTGTCCGCCGTTCGCGGCGACGCGCTCGGTGATGGTCCGGTCGACCCACGACCAGCGACGACCGGCGCGACCAGCGGTCACATCGTGCTCCGACACATGATGGTGGATGCGTCAACAACGCTTAATGGTTGTCGCGCTCACCTTAACCATCGGGCCATCTCGCCTCTTAAATCCCTCACACAACATTCTCATAGCTATGGCGTGACATCTCATTGTTAACGTATGGTCTGGCACCAGCAGCGAGTCCAGCAGTACCTGGGAATCGCGGCTACTAGGGGGCACGACGTTATGGGTCGGCGTATGCGCTGATCCCGTCCACGGCGTGTCCTTTGTCGTTCCCAGATGTTCTTTTGATGTCCACCGAGGGAATGGAAGTGCTTGAGATGGCCCGAGGCTTACGCGGTGCGCTCCGCCGTGGCCTTGCCGCGACGATGGTGACCGGTCTGGTGACCATGGGCGCGATGTCGCTGTCCGCCGCTCCGGCGAACGCAGCTGAGAAGTCCGAGAACCTGGTCAAGGGCACCGCTGAGTTCGTCGACGGTCGGTACGTCGTCGAATGGTCGGTGACGAACCAGGACAAGGAGACCGACGAGAAGATCACGACGGTCGTCTGGCCCGAGGGCAGCAAGCTGGAACTCGACGACGAGATCGAGGCCGGCGAGACGATCGAGGGCAAGCAGTTCCTGCCCAAGGGCAGCAAGGGCATCAAGGACGCCCAGGGCCGCGACGTCGCCAAGATCCACGTCCACGGCGAGTGGCGCAAGGACGGCAAGAAGGTCGAGCACGACGAGTTCGTCGACGTGCCGCTGCCCCCGGTCAAGGGCGAGTCGCCCAAGCCGACGCACAAGCCCAGCGAGGACGAGGTTTCGGCCGCGATCGTCCTGAGCTGCGAGGCTTTCTCGATCGAGCTCACCAACCCGACTGACCGGCCGGTGCGCTTCAAGGTCTTCATCAAGCTGGACGACAACCGCCCGCTGACCGAGGAGTTCAAGGTCGACGCCGGCGACACGCTGACGCTGCCCGAGGACCTCGACAAGGAGGACGCCGGCTCGGTGGCCAAGGTGTCCGAGGACGGCGAGCTCGACTTCTCCAAGATCACGGTCGCTGTCGTGAACCGCGACAAGAAGCTGGCCCAGAAGAGCCTCGACGTCACCAAGTGCGAGGACGAGGACAACAACGCCGAGGAGACCACGTCTCCCGAGGCCAGCCCGAGCGCCAGCGCCAGCCAGGTCGCTTCCGGTGGGGACGACAACGAGGCCGCGCCGTCGCCGGCCGCCGAAGAGGGCAGCCTGCCCGTGACCGGTGCCAGCCTGGGTGGTCTCATCGCCGCCGCCGTGCTGGTCCTCGGCCTGGGTGTCGGCATGGTGGTCTTCACCCGCCGCAAGAAGCGCGCCTGACGTAAGGCTCGCTAGCGAGTAGCACGACCGATAGCGCAAGGAATAGTTGGCCCGGCCGCCTCGTTGCGGCCGGGCCAACTGCTTGCGCGGATCTGCTGGTAAGCGCCGAACCTATTCGCATCTCTAGCCGATTCTTATCACCGCATTAAGAATTCGCGGCCGGTTGAACCGGCTCGGGAAGCAATTCCGAGGTCGCTGCGGTGGGTCCGGGGTGGGCTCCGGACGCCCGGGGTTGCGTTCTCGATGACAGAGCATTGGCAACGTACGGTCATCGCGGAGAGTGAGCCGCCGTCGGCGACCCCCGCCGTCACACCGGCCCCAGGAAGAACTCCCAGCTTCCGGACACGAGAGTGTGAGGTCGGCGCCCCCGATCCGACCGTGCTGGGGGCACAACTCTGAACAAGACCGTAGGAGAGCTGTGTAGCCCGGCCTGAGCGCCCGGGCGGTGTGGCTAAACTCGGCCACCGTGATCACCCTCGACCGCGTGACCAAGACGTACCCGAAGTCGCGTCGCCCCGCCCTCGACGACGTGAACGTCAACGTCGAGAAGGGCGAGTTCGTCTTCTTCATCGGGCCGTCGGGTTCGGGGAAGTCCACGTTCATCCGGCTGCTCCTCAAGGAGGACACGGCCACCAGCGGCCAGGTGCTGGTCGCCGGGAAGGACGTCGCGACGATCCGCCCGTGGAAGGTCCCGCAGCTGCGGCGCAGCGTCGGCTGCGTGTTCCAGGACTTCCGGCTGCTCCCCAACAAGACCGCGGCGGAGAACGTCGCGTTCGCGCTGGAGGTCATCGGGAAGACCCGCTCGGTCATCCGCCGGGTCGTGCCCGAGGTGCTGAGCCTGGTGGGCCTGGAGGGCAAGGAGAACCGGTACCCGCACGAGCTCTCGGGCGGTGAGCAGCAGCGTGTCGCGGTGGCGCGCGCGTTCGTCAACCGGCCGCTGGTGCTGCTGGCCGACGAGCCCACCGGAAACCTCGACCCCGACACGTCGATCGAGATCATGCGTCTGCTGGACCGGATCAACCGCACCGGCACCACGGTCGTCATGGCGACGCACGACTCCAACATCGTGAACCAGATGCGTCGCCGCGTGGTCGAGCTCGACCGCGGCCGGATCATCCGTGACCAGGCTCGCGGTGTCTACGGATGAGCACGTCCGGCACCGAGCGCTAGCGCCCCCCATTCCATCCTTCTGAGGAATCCATGCGTGCCAAGTTCGTCCTGACCGAGGCTGCGACCGGCCTGTGGCGCAACGTCACGATGACGGTTGCTCTGATCCTCACCACGGCCATCTCGCTGGCGCTGCTCGGTGCGGGTGGGTTGCTGTACACGCAGGTCAACAAAACCAAGGACCTGCTGTACGCCCAGGTGGAGATCACGATCTTCCTGGAGACCGCGGTCACGGCCGAGCAGAAGGACGCCCTGCAGCAGAAGCTGGAGAGCGACTCGGAGATCAAGTCGGTCACGTACGAAAGCAAGCAGGAGGCGTACGAGCGCTTCAAGGAGCTCTTCGCGGACTCTCCCGACCTGGTCGAGAACACCAAGCCCGAGTCGCTGCCGGAGTCTTTCCGCGTCAAGCTGAAGGACCCCTCCGAGGCCAACGCCATCGACGCGAAGTACAAGACCGAAGCCGGCGTCGACCAGGTGTCCACTCAGCAGGAGCTGGTCGGCCGTCTGTTCGACGCGATCGACGCGGTCAAGAACCTCGCGCTGGTGGTGTCGCTGGTCTCCGGCGCCGCCGCGATCCTGCTGATCGGTAACACGATCCAGGTGGCGGCCTACAGCCGTCGGCGCGAGGTCAGCATCATGAAGCTCGTCGGTGCGTCGAACTGGTACGTGCGGTTGCCGTTCATCCTCGAGGCCGCCGTCGCCGGTCTGATCGGTGCGATCCTGGCCTCGGTCGGTCTGGCGATCGCCAAGGTGATCGTCATCGACGACGCGTTGGAGGCGCTCGGCCAGAACAGCGTCGTGCCGTCGATCGGGTGGAGCGAGATCGCGGTCACCGCGCCGATCCTCGCGCTGGTCGCGGTGGTTACGGCCGGCATCACGGGTTGGACGACGCTGCGCTTCTACGTCAAGGTCTGACGTCCGGGTGACGCGCCGGTAGGTCCGTGACTTTTGTGAACTAATCGGACTAGTCGTACCGTAATTCCCGTCGTCAGCAGTGGCGCGGGGGTGGGGATGCGGGTGGAACGTGGCCGCGTGTTCGCGGTCTGTGTGGTGCTCGCGGTGTCGGGGGCGCTTTTCGTGGACTCGCCGGGGGCGCGTGCCCGGAACGGCCCGTCACCGGCCGAGGCCCGGCGTGCGATGGAGCGGGCCGCCGCGATCATGGAGACCGCGACCGAGCGGGCCCGAGCGGCCACCCAGGCCTTCGTCGAGACCACGCAGCGGCTGCCGGGCGTGCAGAACCGGGTGGCCGTGGCCCAGGGCCGGGTCGCTGCGGCCCAGGTCCGCGCCGCCTCCGCGGAACGGGCGTCGGCCCGCGCCGGCCGTGCGCTGCGCGTCGCCCAAGCGCAGTTCGACGCCGCGCAGGCGGCCGTCGAGGCAGCGCGCGAGCAACTCGGCACCTACGTGCGATCGACCTATCAGGGCCGTTCGTACATGGTGCTGTCGGCGCTCGGAGCCGGCGGTGGACCGGAGGACCTGCTCGACCGGCTCAACTACGTCGAGCGCCTGGTCGGCGGGCAGGGCCGGGCCGTCGACGCGGTGGAGCGGCGGCGCCAGGACCTCGCCGAGGAACGCGCGGCCGTCGCCGAGCAGAAGCGGCAGGCCGACGTCGCGCGAGCCGCCGCACGCCACGCGCTCGGCGAGGCCCGCGCCGAGCAGAGCGCCGCGCTCACCGCCCAGGCCGAGATGGAGAGCCTGCTGGCCCAGCGCCGCAACGCCGTCCACGTCGCCGGTCAGGAGCGGCAGGCCAGCGTGGCCCGGTACAACGAGGCGCGCGCTGAGTCCTACCGGATCGGGCAGGCGTTGCGTGAGGCGGCGCGCCAGGTACGCGGCGGGACCTCCCGCATCCGAGGTTCCCGGCCGCGCATGCTGACCCGCCCCGGGCAGCTGTCGATGCCGGTGTCCGGCTGGAAGTCCAGTGACTTCGGCTGGCGGTTCGACCCCTATTACCGTCGCGCGCAGTTGCACGCCGGCACCGACTTCGCGGCGCCGGCCGGCGCGTCGATCCGGGCGGCGGCCGACGGTGTGGTCGTGCGGGCCGGGTGGAACGGCGGTTACGGCAACTACACCTGCATCTACCACGGCGGGAACCTGTCCACCTGCTACGGCCACCAGTCCAAGATCCTGGTCTGGGCCGGGGAACAGGTGAGCCGGGGGGAGACGATCGGCCTGGTCGGCACCACCGGCGCGTCGACCGGCAACCACCTGCACTTCGAAGTACGCGTCGACGGCAATCCGGTGAACCCGCTCGGGTACCTCTGAGGGAATATCGTCTGGCCTCCCGCCGTAAGATTGATGTTCGGAATCTTTTACAGGCAGGAGGGTCGATGCCGCGGGAAACCGGACGCAAGGTCATCGCGTCCAACCGCAAGGCTCGGCACGACTACGCCGTGCTCGACACCTGGGAGGCCGGCATCGTGCTGACCGGCACCGAGGTCAAGTCGCTGCGTGCCGGTCGGGCCTCGCTCGTCGACGGGTTCGCCCTGGTCGACGACGGCGAGGTCTACCTGCACGGCGTCCACATCCCGGAGTACGTGGCCGGTACGTGGACCAATCACGCGCCGCGTCGCGTCCGGAAGCTGCTGCTGCACCGGGCCGAGATCGAGAAGCTGATCGGCAAGATCAAGGAGGGCGGGCTGACGCTCGTCCCGCTGTCGCTCTACTTCTCCGACGGGCGGGCCAAGGTCGAGCTGGCGCTGGCGCGCGGTAAGAAGGCGTGGGACAAGCGGCAGGACATGGCCAAGCGGGACGCCGACCGGGAGATCGCCAAGGCCTACGGGCGCAATCTCAAGGGACGGCGCTAGACTGGAAGGGCAACACCGACCAGGGGGTGATTGGTCTCGACACCGGACGTTGAGACAGGGGAAGCGGGCCGAGGAAGGCAACGATGACCTCGTAAACCATGCGTTGCAACCAATTAAGCGCCGACTCTGATCAGCGCGCGTTCGCTCTCGCTGCCTAAGCTAGAGCAACGCTGTCAGACCGGGAGTGCCTTCGGCCCGGATCCTGGCATCAGCAAGAGGGCTCACTAGTTAGTTCGGCTATCGGAACGAACTAGGACAACTCACAGTGGCTGGGCTCGTCACATCGGCTTGTTCGCGTGACCGGTGGAGCCAAGTAGAGGCATAGCGAACTGCGCCCGGAGAAGACCTGTTGAGGCGACGGTGGACGCGGGTTCGATTCCCGCCACCTCCACGCTGACGAAAGCCCCGGCCCCAGCGGCCGGGGCTTTCGTCATCCCGCGAGCGACCGCGCGGTCCACCTGGCGCCGTCGCGGGTGTACTCGACGCGGGTGCTCGGGCCGGTGTCGTCGGCCGTCCAGAACGTCAGCCGGTGCGGCCGCAGCCGGTAGCCGGCCCAGGTGGGCGGCGGCTCGAGTGTGTCCGGGTGCTCCGCCTCGAACTGCTTCCACGTACTCCGGCGGACGTCCGGCGGCCGCGCGGCGAGCTCGTCGGTGTTCACCCAGGCGAGAACCTGGAGGTACCGGGTCCGCCGCCGGTACGCCTGCTGGGGTGCGTCGAGCGGCTCGACGTCGCCGACCAGAACGATCTGCCGCCCGTCCAGCAGGACCACCGCCGAGGCGCGGGGATCCGCCGCCAGCTGGGCCGCCTTCCGCGAACGGGCGTCGGTGTGGAACTGCACACTGCCACTGTCGACGCCGCTGAGCAGCACGGTTCGCGCGTCCGGGTATCCGTCGGGGCCGAGTGTGGACAGTGTCATCGGGGGCTTGTCGTAGGCCGCCAACCAGTCGCACACGAGGTGCATCGGGTCTTCCACGGCGGCAGCGTACGGAGTCCGGGTTTCCGAACCGTTCCGAGCTGATGGCAGACGCACGCATACACCACTACAGTTGTACCAAGCAAGCTTTTTGTTCGAGGAGACGCATCCCCCATGGCTGACTCGAGCGCCATCGCCCCGGAGCAGGCGCCCGCCACCCCTGACGACACCGTCACCGAGCTGGGTCGCCAGCTCGCCCGCTTCGGCCGGGCGATGGTGCGCTACAAGGCCCAGCAGGCCGCCAGCGCCGCCTACGGTCTTCTCTTTCCGCTGGCCGAGCGTCCGCAGCGGGCCGGTGCGCTCGCCGAGGCGGTGCACGCCGACCCGTCGACGGTGAGCCGTCAGATCGCTCAGCTCGTCGAGCGCGGCCTGGTCGAACGCCAGCCCGACCCGGCCGACGGGCGCGCCTGCGTGCTGGTGCCGACCGACGCCGGCCACGAGACGATGGCCGCACTGCGACGCCGGCGCGACGAGCACCTCGCCGCCGTCCTCGAGCACTGGCCGGCCGACGACGTGCACCAGCTCGTCGACCTGCTCAGCCGCTTCATCACCGACTTCGAGGCCCCGCGCCCGTCCGGCGTCCGCCCGGAAGAGACGGAAACCTCGACACCGTCGCGCTGATGTCGGTGGGGGTGGCTATAACGAGCGCGTCGTCGGGAGCCTCTCGGGGGGTCGGGCATGGCGGTGCGGTGCGGGTCCAGGTGGGTGCGGCGCTCGCCGCACGTCCGGGCGGACGCGGGTGACGGGGCGGTCTGCGCGTGGTGTCTGCGCCCGTGGCCGTGCGCCGCGGCGCGATGCGAGTTGAACGCAGAGTGCCCCTGGAACGCAGCCGATGCGCCACACTGATCGGACCACTCGCTGTAGCTCAGTGGACAGAGCCCTTGGAGCATCTCTGGGGAGACGCCGGTTCGACTCCGGCCAGCGAGTCGCCCTACGGCAGGTCGAACGCGATCGTGATGCCGTCGAGCGCGTGCGAGCAGGGGCAGTCGCGCTCCTCGGGCAGCGCGGCGGCGGTACGCAGCACCAGCGCGCGCATCCGGTCGGTGTTCTCCGCGAAGACGCGGAACACCTCCTCCTGCGTCACCTCGTCCCCGGCGTCCACCCCGGCATCCAGATCGGTCACCAGCGCCACCGCCGTGTAGCAGACGGCCAGTTCGCGGGCCAGCACCGCTTCCGGGTGCCCGGTCATGTTGACGACCGACCAGCCCTGCGCGCTGAACCAGCGCGACTCCGCGCGGGTGGAGAACCGCGGCCCCTCGACGACCACCATCGTGCCGCCGTCCACCGGGTCGACCTCGGTGGCCGCGGCTTCGGCGAGCACCTTCCCGCGGCCGGTGGGGCAGTAGGGGTCGGCGAACGACACGTGCACGGCACCCACGTCGTGGAACGTCTGGGCGCGCCCGGACGTGCGGTCGACGAGCTGGTCGGGAACGACGAACGTGCCGGGGCCCAGCTCCGGGCGCAGGCCCCCGACCGCGCACGGCGCCAGGATCTGACGCACGCCCAGCGAGCGGAGCGCCCAGACGTTGGCGCGGTACGGGATCTGGTGCGGCGGATAGCGGTGGTCCCGCCCGTGGCGGGGGAGGAAGGCGACGCTCCGCCCCTCGACGGTGCCGATCGTGATCGGATCACTCGGCGCTCCGTACGGCGTGTCCAGCGTCACTTCGTCGACGTCGTCCAGCAGTGCGTAGAGGCCGGAGCCTCCGATCACGGCGACGTCCGGCCGCGCAGTCGTCATGTGGCCGACCTTACGTCCCTCGATGGTTAGGGCTACGGCGGTGGGGTACCTAACCATCAGTCATCGGAAGGGAGTCCGGAATGAGCTTCGACGACAAGGCCGAGAACAAGGCTCAGGAGCTGAAGGGCGAGGCCAAGGAGCGCTGGGGCGGCGCCACCGGCAACGAGAGTCTGCAGGCCGAGGGCGCTGCGGACAAGTCGGAGTCCCGCATCAAGCAGGCCGGTGAGCACATCAAGGACGCGGCTCACAGCGTCAAGGACGCATTCAAGAAGTAGTCACATAGCGTCGCCGGCCCTCCTCGGGGGGTCGGCGTTTTGCTGTGCGTTTCACGGTGCCCCCGTGGGTAAGCACTCGTCGCGGGTGTGACGAGACGCTCGCGTGTCGCCCGACAAAATGACATGCTCCGTCGAGCGCTCGTGGGCGACAGCGCGAACGACGGCGGGGGTGGTTCGGCATGATCACGGGCATGCCCTCGGAAGACCTGACGGGGCGCCTCCTGGTCGCCTCACCTTCGTTGAAGGATCCGAACTTCGAGCGCTCGGTGGTGCTGCTCATCGCGCACGAACCCAGCGGTGCGCTCGGCGTGGTTCTCAACCGCGCCACGGAGGTCCAGGTCGAAGACGTGCTCGACGGTTGGCAGGATTTCGCGGCGCAGCCCCAGGTGGTGTTCGAAGGCGGCCCGGTGCAGCCCGAAGCGGCGATCTGCCTGGCGCGGGTGCGTCCGGGCGCCTCGCCCGACGGTTTCAGCCGGGTGGAGGGCGTCGTCGGCACGGTCGACCTGTCCGCCAGCCCCGACGCGTTCAACGGTTCGCTGGACCGCCTGCGGGTGTTCGCCGGGTACGCCGGCTGGGACGCCGACCAGCTGGAGACGGAGATCGAGCAGGGCGCCTGGCTGGTCCTGGACGCCTTGCCGGGCGACGCGTTCATGCCGCAGCCGGAAGACCTGTGGTCGATGGTGCTGCGCCGGCAGGGCGGCATGCTGGCCGCGTTGGCGTTCTACCCGGCCGACCCCCAGCTCAACTGAGGGCGGGTGGCCCGGTTCGGACGTCGTCCGCTGGTTGTGTACTATTCAGCAGTCGGTCCGGAACGGGCCGGACGGGGCTGTGGCGCAGCTGGTAGCGCACCACACTGGCAGTGTGGGGGTCAGGGGTTCGAGTCCCCTCAGCTCCACCCCATCGGGTCGGAACAAACGCCCTGGTCACTCGTGTCGTCGAGTAGGCCAGGGCGTTCGTCATTTCCGCGTTCTCACCGGCGGAGTCGATCACCGTGATCAGGGCGTCCGGAGTCAGCGACAGCGCGGTCTCGGTGCGTCGTAAAGTCCGCGGCTCTCGGCGAGCGCATTGGGTAGGGGAGCACGCCAACTCGCCGGGCCCGGCGCCACTGCCCGGTGTGCCTCGGGCCTCCGTGTCGTGCGAGCGGACCGTAGAGTGCGGCGGCATGCGGATGGTCTACACGCACGCGCCGGAGGAGGTCTTTTACCCAGCTCGGGATCGATTGGTCGCGGAGTTCGGGCGCTGGGCCGGGCGGAGCCGGGCGTCGGCTGATCCGTTCGTGGTCGAGGCGATGGTCGAGCACCGGTGGTCGGAGGGGGACGGGCTGCTCGGCCGCTGGCAGCCGGACGATCTCGGTCTGCTGCTGTGCGAGTGGTTTCCCCGCGCGGTCACGATGCGCGCCGACGAGTGGGCAATGGTCCTCCCGACGGTGCGGGGGTTCCTCGATTTCTTGCACGAGCGCGGCCTCGCGGACGCCCGGGGTGCGGAGCCCGAGGTTCTGCATGCCGCGCTCGACGCGCTGGCGGACGACTTCGACCGGGCGATGGCCGACCCGGCGCGGTACGGACCGGCGAAGTTCTGGTCGCTGCGGATGCTCGACGCCGGCGTAGACCCGGCTGACCCGGAAGCCGCCCAGCGATTCATCGACGACGTACGCGCGGGCCGTGTCGAGGTGGACGAGGTACTTCTCGAGCAGGTCATGGTTGGCCATTTCGAGCGGATGGACGCCGAGTCACCTCCGCCGCTGCCCGTGGTGGCGCTCCGGCCGAACGACGAGTTGCGGGCGGCGGCGGCGAAGTCGCGGATGGTGAACCGTCTCGTCGAGTTCGTCGAGTGGGTCGGCGACGGGCGCGTCTTGACGGCGACCGGCCGCCTCCGCCTCGCCGATGCCCGCGAGGTGATCAGCCTCCTGGGGCTGGCTGACGTGATCGACCCGCGGATCGGGCAACGAACGGTCACGACGAAGAGCAGCGACGAGCTGTACGAAACGTCGATCGTGCTGGCTTGGGCCCGAGTCGCGCGAATCGTGCGGGTCGTCAAAGGGCGTTTGTTGCCGGTGAAGAGCGCCCGCAAGCTGGTTCACCGACGTTGGCGAGATGGACACGCCATGGCGCCAGTCCTGCGATCACGACGCTCGGCGCGCGCTGGAGGCGTTGACACTCCTCGGCGTCGTCGACCTCGACGCTGGGCAGACGGTGTTGACGCCGCTGGGCAGGGCGCTGATGGCAGGGCACCTTCGCGGCACGGGCGTCGACGTGCCGACCGTGGAGGCGTTCCGGGACGAAACCGCCGAAGTAGTGATCGCCGCGGCAGTCGATTCCCCGCACTCGGTTCGTGATGCCGTGGCTGCTGTCTGGCTGGAAGGCCGGCCTGAGGCGACCGGCGACCTCCGGGCGCTGGCGGCGAGAACGGACGACGCAGCTCACCGGAAGCTGGCCACGGAATGGGCGCGTACGGCTGGCCATCATCACCCCGGGCCCTGAACCGGGCGATTCGGTTCGCGGGTCAGTACTTGAACTGGCCGACGATGCGTTTCAGGCCGGCGCTCATCTCGTTCAACTCGTTGATCGAGTGCAACGCGCCATCCAACGCCTGGGTCGTCTCCACCGCGGCGGCGGCCACGTCTCCGAGGCTGTCGGTGATCTCCCTCGTGCTCCCCGACGCCATCGTGACCCCGCGCGACATCTCGCTCGTCGTCGCGGTCTGCTCCTCCACGGCCGCCGCGATCGTCGTCTGGTAGTCGTTCACCCGCACGACGATTTCGCTCATCCGGTTGATCGCCGCGGTGGCGGCGGTCGCATTGCCCTGGATGCTCTCCACCCGCCGGGAAATGTCCTCGGTGGCTTTCGCGGTCTCCTGGGCGAGGTCCTTGACCTCGCTGGCGACCACCGCGAAACCCTTGCCCGACTCGCCGGCCCGCGCGGCTTCGATCGTCGCGTTCAGGGCCAGCAGGTTGGTCTGCTCGGCGATCGCGGTGATCAGCTGGATGACGTTGTTGATCTCGGCCGACGAGGTGCCGAGTTCGTTCACGGTCTCGCTGGCGGAGTTGGCGACCGAGACGGCTTCCGAGACGACGCGGGCGGCGTCGCTCGCGTTGGCGGAGATTTCGCCGATCGACGCGCCCATTTCTTCGGATCCGGCGGCCACGGTCTCCAGCGACACGCTCATCTCCCGGGCCGAGTCGGTGACCGCGTTGGCCTGATGGGAGGTGCGTGCCGCGGTACTGGAGATGCGTGTCGCGGCCTCGGCGACCGAGCCGGCGGCGGCGGCCATGCGTGAGGCCTCGTGGTCGATTTCGCGTACCGAGCGTGCGATCTTCTCCGCGAAGCGGTTGAACGCGCTGCCCAGTGGGCCGAACTCGTCGCGGCGGGTGTCGTCGACGCGGCTCGTCAGGTCGCCTTCGCCGTCGGCGATGTCGGCCATCCGCGTGGTCAGGGCCTGCAGCGGCCGGAGGATGCTGCGGCTGATCAGCAGGGCCAGCGTGACGACGAGCGCCAGCGCGACCACGATCGAGACGATGATCGACGTGCGTGAGAGGGTCGCGGTGTCCGAGGTGGTCTTCGCCCGCGCGCCCAGCAGGGCCGACTCCTCGGAACTCATGGCGTCCAGCACCGAGCGGATCTGGTCCATCACCGCTTTGCCCTTGTTCTCCAGCACGACGCGCTGCGCGGCTGCGAAACCGCTGCTCCGACGCAGGTCGATGGTCTCTTTCAGCTCGGCGAACTTGGCCTCGACGAGCGCCCGGAGCGTCTCGATGCGCTTCTGCTGGACGGGGTTGTCGGCGGTGAGGGACGCGACCTTGTCGATGCGTGAACCGACGCTGTCGCTCGCCGCGGTGTAGGGCGCGAGGTAGGAGTCCTCACCGGTGATCAGGTAACCGCGCTGACCGGTCTCGCCGTCCTTCACCGCGTCCATGATGTCGTCCAGGCCGTCCAGCACCTGGTAGGTGTGGGTGACCCGGCTACCGGTGTACACCAGCTGGTTCGTGTTCCGGTACGAGATCGCTCCGACGATCACCAGGATCAGCAACGGCGCTGCGAATCCGACGATCAAACGCGTGCTGATGCGGTGTCTGAAGCTCATTCGGGTCGCCTCTTCTTGACGTTCACCGGACGATCAGTCATCGGCCAGCGCGTCGCACTGCTGAGGGGAAGCGACCAGGAGTCAGACAACCGGCCATTCGTAGACGTACGGCAGGCCCGAGCGGCCCATGATCGCGTCCGCGGCCGCCTGCGCCTCGGCCAGCACCTTCTCTTCGTCGAGCGTCGTGCAGACGTAGTCGTCGACCACGCGCCTGCCGTCGATCCAGACGCTGTGCACGCCCCGCCCGTCCGCCGACCAGACCAGCTGACGCACGTAGTTGTTCAGCGGTCGCCATTCGGGCCGGTCCAGGTCGTGGAGGACGACGTCGGCTTTCCGGCCGACGGCGAGGCTGCCGATCGAGTCGGCCAGGCCCATCGCGCGGGCGCCGTTCACGGTGGCCATCTCGAGCGCGCTCGTCGCCGGGAACAGCGACGTGTCCCGCCGGGCGTCCTTGAACAGGCCGGCCATCAGGTTCATCGGTTTCATCATGTCGGCGATGTCGGACCCGTCGGTACCCAGAGCCAGGTTGACGCCGGCCGCGGCCATCTCCGGGAAGCGGCCCACCGCTGCGCTCCCGTAACCGCCCTTCAGCGCGGCGGCCGGGCAGTGCGTGACGTTGGTGTCCGACCCGGCGAGCAGGGCCAGCTCGGCGGCGTCGACGTGCACCATGTGCACGAGGTTGAGGTTCGGCCCGAGCACGCCCAGGTGCGCGAGATGCTCGACCGGGCGCCGGCCGGTGTTCGCGACGAACCACTCGGCGTCGTTCGGGGCCGGGCTCAGGTGCGCCGAGATGCCCGCCCCGTGGGCGTCGGCCAGGGCTTTGGCGCCGCGCCACAGCTCGTCGGTGTTGGTGTTGTGGCCGACGAGCATCGGCCAGGCCGCCAGGCGTTGGCCGCTGCCGCCCGGGTAGCGGGCCAGGTCGGCCTCGAGCGAGCGGAGCGCGGCGTCGGTCGCCTCGAGCTGGCCGTCCGGTCCGAACGCGCGGTCCTGCTGCCAGCGGCCGAACCGCCCGCGCAGGCCGGTGGGCTCCACCGCTTCGAAGACCTCGTCGAGGG
Organism: Cryptosporangium japonicum; assembly: GCF_039524755.1. Lineage (NCBI taxonomy): Bacteria > Bacillati > Actinomycetota > Actinomycetes > Cryptosporangiales > Cryptosporangiaceae > Cryptosporangium > Cryptosporangium japonicum. Next base: position 84,818 of record NZ_BAAAGX010000005.1, on the reverse strand, counting down.
CCACCGTGGTGCTGGCGTCCAGGAACGTGGTGGTGCCGGTGCGCATCATGCCGAGTGCGGCCAGCCGGGCGGCGGCCTGCTGTTCGGCCGGGGTGTGGGCCTCGTAGAGCGGCATCACCCAGGTGAAGAGCGACTCGTCGAACGGCAGTGCTTCGGGCATGAAGCCTTTGAGCAGGGCCTCGGTGAGGTGGACGTGGCCGTTCACGAAGCCGGGGGTGACGAGGAAACGACGCCCGTCGATCGTCGTCTTCGCGGTCACGTCGACGTCGGCGGTTTTTCCGAGGGCCACGATGCGGTCGCCGGACCAGGCGATCGCACCGTCGGTGACGATGCGCCGTTCGGCGTCCATCGTGACGATCGTGGTGTTACGGATCAGCGTGTCGACGTCCACCCGTGCAGATTAGGCCCGGCCGAGCCAGATGTCCGTTGAGATGCCCAGTGCGGGGTTGTGGATCTGCCGGTGGCGGGTCAGGCCGAGCTTCGTCGCCACCCGCTGTGACCGGGTGTTCTGCGGGTGGATGATCGAGATGATCTCGGGCAGCTCCAGCCGCTCGAAGGCGTCGTCCCTGGCCGCGGTCGCGGCCTCGGTGGCGAGCCCCAGCCCCCACACGTCCGGGTGCAGGCGCCAGCCCAGTTCGGGGGCGGGACCGGCCTCGGCCAGGAACGGCGGCACGTGGGCCGGACCGGCGAATCCGACGAACTCGCCCTCGTGTTCGACGGCCCACGGGCCGAAGCCGTGCGTCTCCCAGTGGTCGACGATCACGCCGTAGAACGCGTTCACCGATGCCTCGTCGACGGGGCGGTTCAGGTACCGGCCGACGTCGGGATGGCGGTTGATCGTGGCCATCGCGGGCTCGTCGTCGGGCTGCCAGCGGCGGAGGCGGAGCCGATCGGTGCGTAGTTCGTCCACCCGCACAGTCTCGCGAACCCGCCGGGGGTTCACGCAGTCCAATCCGGGTGGACGTGGGCCGGTCAGTGCGTCGACGCGAACGGGTCGTGTTCGGTGAGAAGCTTGTCGATCCGGGCCTGGTCCACGCGGCTCACCACCTCGGTCGACTCCTGGTGGTCGCGGACGCACTTGGCCAGCGTGAACGTCGCCGTGACGACGTAGAGCAGGCTGAGCGCCAGGAACGCCCGCGGCCACGGGCCGACCGGCAGGTTGACCACGGCGGCGCCGGTCGCGATCACGGCGACGCCGAACGAGATACCGGCCTGGAGGAAGAAGCCGGTCGTGATCTTGCGCTGGAGGGGGTTCGTCATGGCAAAAATGCTCCGTGACCAGCGCCTTCGTCGTCATGAGCAGGATTACTCAGAGGCGGGTGGCCTGGGCTCCGGCGGCGAGGACCAGGAGGAGTTCGAAGCGGGCGCCGGGATCGTCGAGCGCGTCACCGAGCAGATCGCGGAGGAGCTTGAGCCGGTAACTCACGGTCTGGGGGTGGACGAACAGGTCGGCCGCCACCTCGTTACGCGCACCCCAGTGCCGCAGCCAGCTGTGCAGCGTCGTCAACAGGCGCTCGCGCTGCGATGGGCGCACCTGGTCCAGCGGAGCGAGCCGGTGGGCCCGCAGCACGGCCAGCGCGCCGGGCTCTCCGCGCAGCACCAGCGTGGCCAGGTGGTCCTCCACGAACGCCGGTTCCGGGCGCCCGTCGAGCAGCGCGGCGGTGAGCTCGGTGAGGTGCACGGCCTCGGGGGTGCGTTCCCAGGCCAGCGACGGCCCGACCACGGCGGAACGGCCGGCCAGCGCTTCGCTGAGCGCGGCCCGGGTGCCCGAGCGCAGCAGGAGCAGCGCGTCGCGGTCCCGTTCGACCACGATCCCGGACGCGCCGAACCGGAACCGCGCCTCCCGGGCCGAGTCCAGCGGCAGCAGCACCGGCACGATCGCCGGCGACCCGGCCCATCCGATCCGGGCCGCGGCGCTCCGCACCACGCTCTCGGCGGCTCCGCCGCGCAGCAGCAGCTCCGCGAACTGGCGGCGGAGCCGGTCACCCTCGCCGGCCTGCTCACGCAGCTGCCGCGAGTACCCCTCGGTGCTGCCGGCCGACAACTCGTCGACGAACGCGGTGATCGCGTCCGACAGGTCGATCAGCTCGGCCGCGCTGACCGGCCGCAACTCCGCCAACGCCTCCCCGCAGGCCCGCATCATCAGCCGCGCGGCCGTGCGGAACGCCGCGAGCAGCACGTCCGGCCCCCGCTCCTCGCGGGCTTCGGCGGCGCCGAGGCCGACGAACACCGCCCGGGTCTGGAGGGGAAGCGCGGGGAACTCCGTCCCGGCGAGGTCGAGGAAGCGCCCCAGCGCCACGGTGACCGCGGTGTTCACGTCGCGGGAGAACTTCGGGTCGGAGATGCCCCGGAACGCCGGCGACGCCGCGGTCACCGCGTCGGCGATCTCGCGCACGGTCTCCTCGAAGCGGGGCCGCAGCGCGGTGGCGAGGTCCGGCGGCAGGCGTCGCCACGGCGTATCTATCTCCACGTGCTAAATCGTGCCCGAAAACCTACTGATCCGGGGACGGAGATTTCGCTCCCCGGTACCGCCAGGATGAGGAACACGACTCCGGGAGGCCCGATGAAGCACCTGCGCTCGCGTCAGCACGTCGTCGACATGTGCCGCACCCTTCTCGAACGTGGGTACTTGAAGGCCACCGAGGGCAACGTCTCGGTCCGGGTGCCGAGCCACGACTGTTACGCGGTCACGCCGAGCAACTACGACTACGACAAGATGCGTCCCGAGGACATCTGCCTGGTCGGTTTCGACGGCAAACCGCTTCCGGACGACGACGCGTCGGGCCTGGCACCGTCGATCGAGTGCGGCATGCACGCGAACATCTACCGCGAGCGGCCGGACGTGAACGCGATCGTGCACACGCATCAGCCGTACGCGTCGGCGCTGGCGTTCCTGCGCAAGGAGATCCCGGCGCTCACCGACGAGCAGGTGCGGTTCCTCGGGCGCAAAGTCGCGATCATCCCGTATGCGCCGTCGGGGACGTCGTTCCTGGCGAAGAAGGTGCAGAAGCAGGTCACGAGCGGTGACAACGCGTTCATCATCGCGAACCACGGGATCATCGCGGTCGGCACCGACCCCGATCGTGCCGTGTTCAACATGGCGCTGCTGGAGAAGGTGTCGCTCGCGTACCTGCTCGCGCTGACCACCGAGTCGGGCAAGATCTACACGATTCCGGACGCGATCAGGGAGGTCGCGTTCACCAAGCTGCGCAAGGACGAGAAGAAGATCGCCGCGCAGATCACCGCGGCGGTGACCCCGATCCGGGTGCCCGACGGCGAGGACCTGCCCAGCGTGGGCACCCCCGAGCTCGCGGGCTCGGCCGCGCTCCAGCACCCGGACGCGTCCGAGCCGGCGACCGGCCCGGCCGGGACCGGCCCGATCGGCGCGATCGCCGACCTGGCGTCGGCCGCCGGCGACGACCCGGTCGGCGCTCCCTCCGAGCCCACCCCGGCCCCCCGCGCCGCGGAGACGCCCGACGAGACGGTCGCCGACCTCGGTTACGCGATCAGCGCCTACCCAGACGTCCCCGACACGATGCGGCGCCTCAAAGCGCTGGTCGCCCAGCCGGTCCGGGGCCTGCGTCACGACGCGATGCTCGACGTCCTCAACTACTTCGAGACCAAGTGCACGGCCAGCAAGGAGATCACCGACCGCGCCAAGACGCGCATCCCCGGCGGCGTCCAGCACAACCTGGCCTTCAACTACCCGTTCCCGCTGGCGATCGAGAAGGCCGAAGGCGCCTACCTCACCGACCGCGACGGCAACACCTACATCGACTTCCTCCAGGCCGGCGGCCCCACCCTGCTCGGCAGCAACTACGCGCCGGTGAACGAGAAGGTCGCGGAGGTCATCACCAGGTCCGGTCCGGTCACCGGCCTCTTCCACGAGTACGAGCTCAAACTCGCCGAGATCATCCACACGTACATGCCGCACATCGAGATGTACCGCTCGCTCGGTTCCGGCACCGAGGCGGTGATGGCGGCGGTGCGCGGCGCCCGCGCGTTCACCGGCAAGAACGTCGTGATCAAGGTCGGTGGCGCGTACCACGGCTGGTCGGACACGATGGTCTACGGCCTGCGCGTGCCGGGTACGTACCGGATGAACGCGAAGGGCATCCCGTTCGGGGCCACGAACAGCACCCGCGAGGCCTTCCCGCACGACTTGCGTCTTCTGAAGCGCAAGCTGATCGAGAACCGGGCCCGGGGCGGCACGGCCGCGGTCATCGTCGAGCCGGTCGGCCCGGAGTCGGGCACCCGCCCGGTGCCGAAGGACTACAACGCGAAGGTCCGCGAGCTCTGCGACGAGTTCGGCGCGCTGCTGATCTTCGACGAGGTCGTCACCGGGTTCCGGCTGGGAATGGGCGGAGCGTCCGGGTACTTCGGCGTCACGCCCGACCTCACCGTGCTCGGCAAGGCCGTCTCCGGCGGTTACCCGATGGCCGGCGGCGTCGGTGGCCGCGCCGACGTGATGGCCGTGTTCGGCTCCGGCCTGGACGGCAAGAACGGCTCCCACGTGCAGGTGGGCGGCACGTTGAGCGCGAACCCGCTCTCCTGCGCGGCCGGCTACTTCGCGATCGAGGAGATGGCCCGGACGAACGCCCCGGTCAAGGCCGGGCGGGCCGGGGACCGCCTCACCCGGGGTCTGCAGCGCCTCATCGGGGACTTCGGTCTGCCGTACGTGGCCTACAACCAGGGTTCGATCGTCCACCTGGAAGTCAGCGGCGTGATGCTGCTCGACATGCGTCACCCGGTGAAGCTCCTGAAGGAGAACAAGCCGCGTAAGCGGCTCATGGAGCAGATGAGCGCGGCCTATGCTGCGCACGGCATCATCACGCTCGCCGGGTCGCGGATGTACACGTCGATGGCCGACACCGACGAGGTCATCGACGACGCCCTGGGCCGGTTCGAGCAGGTGTTTTCCCTGGTGGAGGGCGTGTGACCGGAGAACCGCAGGTGCTGGCGATCGATCTCGGCACCTCCGGCATGAAGGCCGCGCTGGTGGCGGCCGACGGCACCGTGACCGGCTGGGCCGAGCGCGAGGTCAAGCTCCACGTGCTGCCGGGCGGCGGCGCCGAGCAGGATCCGCGGGACTGGTGGGACGCGTTGGCCGAGGTCGTCGCGGACCTCGGCCGCGCCCACCCGGACCACCTGCGTGCCGTGACGACGATCTGTTCCTCCACCCAGGGCGAGGGCACGATCCCGGTCGACGCGGCCGGCGAACCGCTGACCCGGTGCATCACCTGGTTGGACATGCGTGGCGCGCGGCACCTCAAGAAACAGTTCGCCGGGTTCCCGGCGATGGACGGCATCGCGGTGCGCCGGATCCCGCGCTGGCTGCGGCTCACCGGCGGCATGCCGTCGACGACCGGCAAGGATCCGGCCGCGCACATGCTCTACGTCCGCGACGAGCTGCCCGAGGTCTACGAGCGCACGGTGTCGTTCCTCAACGTCCTGGACTGGATCAACCTCAAGCTGACCGGCCGGACGGTCGCGACCGTCGACTCGATCCTCACGTCCTGGGTCACCGACAACCGGAACCCCGCAGACATCCACTACGACGCCGGGCTGGTCGCCGGATCCGGCATCGACCGGGACAAGTTCCCGCCGATCGTCGCCTGCACCGAGGTGATCGGGGAGCTGTCCCGCGAGGCCGCCGCGCATCTCGGGCTCCCGCTCGCCACCCGGGTCGTGGCCGGTGCGATCGACAACACGGCCGCCGCGGTCGGGGCCGGCACGGTCGCCGACAACCAGCCGCACCTGTACATCGGGACGTCGTCGTGGATCGCCGCGCACGTCCGCCGCAAGAAGACCGACGTGTTCGCGCAGATCGCGTCGGTGCCGTGCGCGGTGCCCGACCGGTACCTGATGACCGCGTTGCAGGCCACCGCGGGCGCGAACCTCACCTGGCTGCGCGACAAGATCGTCGAGTACGACGACCCGCTGGTCGGGGCCGGGCACGTCAGCCGCGACGAGGGTTCGATCTTCGACGCGTTCGACCGGATCCTGCCGACGGTGCCGGCGGGCGCGAACGGCGTCGTCTACACGCCGTGGCTCTACGGCGAGCGTGCACCGGTCGACGATCCGAAGCTCCGGGCGGGCTTTTTCAACATCTCGCTCGACACCAACCGGTCGGACCTGCTGCGCGCGGTGTTCGAGGGGGTCGCGTTCAACACCCGCTGGCTGAGCGCCGCGGTGGACAAGTTCCTCGGTGCGCCGGTGTCGTCGCTGGTGATCACCGGGGGAGGGGCCCGCTCGGACGCCTGGTGCCAGATCTTCGCCGACGTACTCGGCGTCGAGATCCGCCGCGACGCCCGGCCGGTCGCGGTCAACGCCCGCGGCGCGGGCTGGATCGGCGCGGTCGGCACCGGGATGGTCACGTTCCCCGAGATCGGCGACCTGGCCCGCAACGACCACTGCTTCACCCCGGACGCCGCCAAGCGCGCGATCTACGACGACCTCTTCGCCTCGTACCGCACCCTCCACAAACAACTGGCCCCGGTCTACCGCCGCCTCAACGCCTGACGAGGAGGCGGCCGGTGGTGTTGCGGAGCGCGAGGCCCAGTGCCGTCTTCGGTACGAGCAGGCCGGCGGCCAGGGCGATCCGGCGCTGTTTGGGGTTCGTGAGCGTGCGGTGTTCGGCCTCGTAGGCGGCGAACCCGCCGCCGCCGGCTAGTGCGCCGGCCAGCGTGTGGGCGCCGGCCATGGCCAGGCTCGACCCGTCGCCGAGCAGGGACACGCACGAGGCCGCGTCGCCCACCAGCGCGATGCGGCGGGTCGACCACCGGGGTAACCGGACCGCGCTCACCGCGTCGAAGTACAGGTCCGGAGCGTTTCGGACGGCGTCGAGCAGCTGCGGGACCCGCCACCCGGCGTCGCGGTACACCGTCGTGACGATCTGCTTCTGACGCTCGAGATCGCGGTACTCGGAACTGGGCCGCGCCGGGCCGCGGAAGATGAACGCCGCGCCCGCCTCGCCCCGGGCCGGGTGCAGTGCGACCAGGCGTCGCGGCTGGTTGTAGAGCATCACGTCGTGCGGTTCGGCGGGTGCGCCCCCGAGCACGAGCGTCGCGATGTAGAGCCCGGCGTGGTGCACGAACCGCTCCTCCGGCCCGAAGGCCAGCCGGCGGACGGTCGAGTGCAGACCGTCGGCGCCGATCACGTAGTCGAACCGGCGGGACGTACCGCGCCGGAACGACACGTCGACTCCCGCGGCGTCCTCGTGGAGTGCGGTGATCGTGTCGCCGAAGACGAACTCGGCGTCGTCGCGGGCCGCGCGGTGGAGCACGGCCGCGAGGTGTTCGAGCGGCACGGCTACGAGCGGACGACGATCGCCGACGTCGCGGCGGCGGCCGAGATCGGCACGCGCACGTTCTTCAGCTACTTCCCGACGAAAGAGGACCTGCTCTTCCCCGAGACCGACGCGCGGCTGCGCGCGGCGAAGGAGGCGATCGAGGGTCGCGGTCCGGGCGACGGTCCGGTCGACGTGCTGCTCCGCGCGCTCCGGATCGTGGGGGAGGACAGCGACGATCTGAGCAGCCGGTACGCCGCACTGCGGCTCTACCTGGTGCGGACGGTGCCCGCGGTGCGCGGCCGCGGCCTGCAGATCCAGTCCGAGGTGACCCGCGAGATCGCCCGGAGTCTGGCGCTGGAGTTCCCGGCCGAACTCGACGAGGTGACGGCGGCCGCGATGGTGGGGGCGTTCACCGGCGCGGTGACCGCCGCGCTGCAGGTACTGCTCGAGGATCTGGACGACCTGCCGGAGCCGGCCGTGGTGCAGGCCGCGGTGGAGCGCGCCACGGCAGTGGCCCTGGGTACGTGGAGTAATCCCGATTCTCACTGAGTGATGCGGATTGATCGCGGTTCGCGATAGTTGGGGCCATCATCGGACGGGCACTGCTGCTCTTCGGAGAGGTGGCCCCCGTGTACCAACAGGTGCTGGATCCCGTCGCCCACTCGCTGGCCTGGAGCTCGCTGATCGCGGCGATCCCGCTACTCGTACTGTTCGTCCTACTCGGAGTGTTCCGGCTGCGTGCCTGGGTCGCGTCGCTGATCGCGCTGGCCGTGGCGCTCGTCGTCGCGATCGCGGTGTACGGGATGCCGGTCGGTCAGGCGCTGCTGGCCACGTCGGAGGGCGCGGCGTTCGGCTTCTTCCCGATTCTCTGGATCGTCATCAACGCGATCTGGGTCTACAACATGACCGTCGAGACCGGACACTTCGACGTCCTCCGGCGTAGTTTCACGTCGATCAGCGACGACCGCCGGATCCAGGCGATCATCATCGCGTTCTCGTTCGGGGCGCTGATCGAGGCGCTGGCCGGCTTCGGGACGCCGGTCGCGGTGACGTCGGTGATGCTGATGGCGCTCGGGTTCTCCCCGATCAAGTCGGCCGTGCTGGCGCTGACCGCGAACACCGCGCCGGTGGCGTTCGGGGCGATGGCCACGCCGATCCTGACGCTCGGCACGGTGACCGGCATCGACAGCGACACGCTCGGCGCGATGGTGGGGCGACAGACGCCGATCCTCGCGGTGTTCGTCCCGCTGGTGCTGGTGTTCATCGTGGACGGTGCCCGTGGCCTGCGCGAGACCTGGCTGTACGCGCTGGTGTGCGGTCTGGCGTTCGGGTTCGCCCAGTACGTGACGTCGAACTTCGTCTCGGTGCCGCTGGCCGACGTCGTGGCGTCGCTGGTGTCGGTGGCGGCGCTCGTGGTGGCGGTGCGGCTCCGCCGTCCGCTCGCGACGCCGGTCACGGCGCACGCGTTGAGCGCCGAAGGGCCGGCCGAACCCGTCGCCGAGGAACGGGAACCCGTCGCGCCGGACTCCAGGGCCGAGGTCGTGCGTGCTTACGCTCCGTACGCGATCATCATCGGTGTCTTCGTGATCTGTCAGATCGGGCCGATCAAGGAATTCCTGGAACGGGCGACGACGATCGTCGACTGGCCGGGTCTGCACCTGACCAACACGTCCGGCAAGGAGCTCTCCTCGGTCGCGTTCAAGTTCAACTGGTTCACGACGCCGGGGACGCAGATGCTGGTCGCGGGCCTGATCACGATGGTCGTGCTGAAGGTGTCGGTCGGGCGGGCCCTGCGTGCGTACGGCGCGACGCTGAACCAGCTGAAGTGGGCGATCCTGACCGTGATGGCGGTGCTGGGGCTGGCGTTCGTGATGAACGCGTCCGGGCAGACCGTCACTCTGGGTACGTGGATGGCCGGTGCGGGTGGGCTGTTCGCGCTGATCTCGCCGATCCTCGGGTGGCTCGGGGTGGCGGTGACCGGGTCGGACACGTCGGCGAACTCGCTGTTCGGGGCGCTCCAGGTGACGGCCGCGAACCAGGCCGACCTGTCGGCGACGCTGATGGCCGCCTCGAACAGCTCCGGGGGCGTGCTCGGCAAGATGATCTCCCCGCAGAACCTCGCGATCGCCGCGGCCGCGGTGGGCCTGGACAACCGCGAGGGCGACATCTTCCGCCGGGTCGTCGGGTGGAGCGTGGTGTTCCTGGCCGGGATCTGCCTGCTCAGCTGGCTGCAGTCCACGGCCGTGCTGTCGTGGATGGTGCCTTGATCCACTCGTCCCGGAGACCGCGGAGCGTGCTTCGTGGTCTCCGGTGACGGTGGCCGGTGTCGGCGGGTTACGGTCTAGTTTCCGCCGCACGAGAGAAGAGGCACACGGTGCAGCCGCACGAGTCCGCCCGGGGACCGCACGTGTTGCGGCAGATCAATTCGCGCGCCGTGTTGCGTGCGGTGCGGGAACGCTCGCCGGCCCGGGTGGCCGACCTGATGCAGGCGACCGGCCTCTCGCGCCCGGCGGTCACCAGGGCGGTCGCCGAGCTGCGTGACGCGGGCCTGGTCGCGGACGTCGACGAGACCGCGCAGGTCTCGATGGGGCGCCCGGCGCAGTGGATCCGGTTCCGTGCCGAGGCCGGGTACGTCGTCGGGGTCGACGTCGGGTCGCACAAGGTCGTCGCGATGGTGGCCGACCTCGCGGGCACGGTCGTGGCGTCGCGTCAGATGGCCACCGGTGAGCGGCTGCTCCAGTCGGTGCGCGACACGATCGCCGAGGCGCTGGCGAAAGCCGACCTCACCGGCGAGGACGTGTGGGCGATCGTGGTCGGGACGCCGGGCATCGTCGAGGAGAGCAGCGGCGAGGTGCTGCTCGCGCCCGGCATCCCGGGCCTGGCCCACCTGCCGGTGCTCGACGAGCTGCGCACGATCACGCCGAGCCCGGTGCTGATCGAGAACGACATCAACCTCGCGGTGCTCGGCGAACGCTGGTGCGGTGCGGCGGTCGGCAGCGACAGCCTGGTGTTCGTGCACTGGGGTGTCCGGATCGGCGCGGGCATCATCATCGACGGCAAGCCGTACCGCGGTGCGAACGGCGCGGCCGGCGAGATCGGGTTCGTCGACGTGTTCTCCGGGCTCGACGGCCCGGATCCGGCGCCGCTGCTGGGCGCGCGGGCGGCCAACGCGGTGAGCGAGAAGGGCGCGTTCGAGCACGCGGTCGGCGCGCAGACGATCGCCGACCTGGCGCACGCGGCCGAGGCCCTCGCGCCGTCTCCCGACGCGGTGGCGGCCGTCTTCGCCGCCGCGACCGAGGGTGACCCGGCCGCGCTCGAGGTGGTGGACCGCATCGCGGCCCGGTTCGCCCGTGGTCTGGCGGCCCTGCTGCTCATCCTCGACCCGCGTGAAGTGATCATCGGCGGTGGTCTGTCGCGGGCGGGGGAGACGTTGCTCGCGGCCATCGACCGGCACCTGCGCCCGCGGATCCTCACGTCGCCGCGCCTGGTGCTCTCCGACCTCGGCAGCGATGCGGTGGCCCTCGGTGCCGTGCGTCGCGCGCTGGATCACGCCGAGCAACGACTGCCATAACGAGTCGGTCACGTACCGAAGGACCGATTGACGTGCGTCACACCCGCGCGATACTAACGATCCATTCGTTAATAACCCCCTCCTCGTTCGACGGAAGGAACACGCATGGGTGCAACAGGCAGGACGCGCTGGATCGCGCGTCTGGCCGGTGCGACCGCGCTGGCCTTGGGGCTGGCCGCGTGCAGCGGCGGCACCGGTGCCAGCGACGCCGACAACTCCGGTGGCGGTGACAGCGCCAAGGAGATCAAGGTCGTCATCGCCGAATACAGCAAGGACCACACGGCCACCTTCTGGAACGCGTTCAAGAAGACGTACGAGGACAAGACCGGCGTCAAGCTGAACCTGCAGATCATCAGCTGGAACGACATCGACCAGCAGGCCAGCACGATGGTTCAGAACGGCAACCCGCCGGACATCCTGAACCTCAACGCGTACGCCAGCTACGCCAAGGACGGCCTGCTCTACAACTCCGACGAGGTGCTGACCGACGCGGTCAAGTCGGACCTCATCGACGCGTTCGTCAAGAGCGGCACGTACAACGGCAAGTTCTACGGAATGCCCGACCTGTCGTCGGCGCGGGCCCTGTTCTACAACAAGGACCTGTTCGCCAAGGCCGGCATCGCCGCTCCTCCGAAGACGTGGGACGAATTCGTCACCGACGCCAAGAAGGTCCAGGCGCTCGGCGGCGGCAACATCGGCTACGCCCAGCCGCTCGGCCCGGAAGAGGCCCAGGCCGAGTACTCGATCTGGCTGTTCAACAACGGCGGCGACTGGAAGTCCGACGGCAAGTGGACGATCAACTCCGCGAAGAACGTCGAGACGCTGCAGTTCCTGAAGGACCTCTCGGTCAAGGACAAGGTCACCCAGAACAACCCTGGGAAGACCAACCGCACCGACGGCGCCTTCCCGCTGTTCACCTCGGGTAAGGCCGGCATGATCGTCGGCTTCGGCCCGCTCCAGGGCGACCTCGACACGAAGTTCAAGAACGTCAAGTACGGCATCGCTCCGATGCCGACGAAGGACGGCAGCGCGCCGCAGACCTACGGCGTCACCGACTACCTGATGTCCTTCAAGAAGAAGGGCAACCAGGACGCGATCAAGAAGTTCTACGAGCTCTACTACGCCAAGGACCAGGTCAACACCTGGATCAAGTCCGAGGGCTTCCTCCCGGTGACCAAGTCCGGCCTGGAGGAGTTCTCCAGCGAGGCGTCGCTCAAGGTCTACCTGGACACGCTGCCGAACATCCACTTGACCCCGACCGACGACCCGGCCTGGGACAAGATCAAGCTCGCCGTCCAGCAGAACCTCGGCACCGCGGTCTCCCCGTCGGGTGACCCGAAGAAGGTGCTGGACGACCTGCAGAAGACCGCAGAGAACGGCGGCTGACATGGCGTTCCGGGCTGACTCCAAGCCCGGCGCCGTCACTGACAGCCCGGCGCCCGCCTCCAGCAACGGGGGCGGTGCGCCGGGCGCTGGCGCGCCGGCCACAAAAATCCGGAAGACGACGCGGGGCCGCGCGCCGTGGTGGGTCGCGCTGATCTGGCTCGGCCCCGCGCTCGCGCTGATCTTCGGTGTCGTGATCTACCCGGCGATCGAGCTCGTGCGGGCCTCCACCGGCGACTACTCGATCACCGGTCTGCGCCGCGGCTCGGCCGGCGTCGACAACTACTCGCACGTGTTGAGCCACCCGGCGTTGGGCACCGTGCTGCTCAACACGCTGATCTGGGTGGCCGCGGTCGTGCTGATCACGATCGTGCTGAGCCTGGGCCTGGCCCAGTTCCTGTCGAAGGAGTTCTTCGGCCGGCGTGTGGTGCGCTGGGCCGTGCTGGTGCCGTGGGCGGCGTCGCTGGTGATCACCGCGCGCCTGTTCACGCTGATCTTCGACTACTACCACGGCATCCTGAACGTGTTCCTGACGTCGATAAACGTCATCGACGAGCCGATCGACTGGCTCGGGAACGACACCTGGACCATGCCGTCGATGATCCTCGTCGGTGTCCTGGTCTCGATCCCGTTCACCGCGTACGTGCTGCTCGCCGGGCTGAACTCCATTCCGGACGACGTCCACGAGGCCGCGCGCATCGACGGTGCCAGCGCCTGGCAGGCCTACCGGCAGGTGACGTTCCCGCTGCTGCGGCCGGCCCTGCTGGTCAGCGCCGTGCTCAACATGATCTACGTGTTCAACTCGTTCCCGATTGTCTGGACGCTCAACGACCGGAACCCGGGCTACACGCACGACACGACGATCACCTTCATGTACAAGCTCGCGTTCAAGAGCGCCGATCGTGACGTGGGCGCCTCGGCCGCGGCCGGTGTGTTCAACGTCCTCCTGATCCTGGTCGCGGTGGTCCTCTACCTGCGGCTGGTGAAGTGGCGAGAGGAGGAGTCATGAGTTGGCGGCAGATCCGCCCGGTCGCCCTGCCGATCTTCGGGCTGCTGGTGGCGGTCGTCTTCCTGGCCCCCTACATCGTGATGCTGCTCGACTCGCTGCGTCCGGGTTCGGAGGCGTTGGCGTCACCACCGACGTTCCTGCCCCAGCACTGGCAGCTGGACGCCTACGGCGAGATCCTCGGCGACTCCCGGTTCCAGAACTGGCTGAAGACGTCGCTGCTGGTGTCGCTGGCCTCGACCGCGATCGTCATCCTGGTCGCGATCCCGGCGGCCTACTTCAGCGCCCGGTTCAAGTTCCCGGGCAAGACCGCGTTCCTGTTCCTGGTGCTCGTCACGCAGATGTTCGCGCCCACGTCGCTGGTCGTCGGCATCTACCGCGAGTTCTTCGAGCTGTCGATGGTCAACACGTACGGCGCGCTCATCCTCACGAACTCGGCGTTCAACCTGGCGTTCGCGGTCTGGATCCTGCATGGGTTCTTCGCCGCGCTGCCGCGTGAGCTCGAAGAGGCCGCCGAGCTCGACGGCAACGGGCGGCTCGGCACGATGCTGCGGGTCATGCTGCCGCTGACGCTGCCGGGCGTCGTCACCGCGACGATCTTCACGTTCATCGCGGTGTGGAACGAGTACGTCGTCGCGCTGACGCTCATGCAGGACGACGACAAGAAGCCGCTGACCGTCGGCATCAGCTCGTACGTCACCGGTTACGACCAGAACTGGGACCAGCTGTTCGCCGCGTCGATCGTCGCGATCGTGCCGGTGGTCGTGCTGTTCGCGGTGATCGAGAAGCACCTGGTGGGCGGTTTGACCGCCGGATCGGTCAAATGACCGGCCCGTCGGTCGTCACGCTCGACATCGGAGGGACGACGATCAAGGGCGCGCTGGTGGGCGCGGACGGGCGGGAACTGGTCCGGCTCGACCGCGACACCGGGGCGTCGCTCGGGGAGGCCGAGGTCGTCTCCCGGGTGCGGGCGGTGGCGAAAGAGCTGGCCGACGCGGGCACGGTCGGTGTCGGGCTCTCGGTGCCCGGCATCGTCGACACCGCGGCCGGCGTCGCCCGGCACGCGGTCAACCTGGGCTTCCGGGACACGCCGCTGGCCGCGCTGGTCGCCGAGGAGGTCGGCGTCCCGGTGGTGCTGGAGCAGGACTGCCGCGCCGCCGCGGTGGCCGAGAGCGAGATCGGGCTCGGGCGCGACGCCAGGGACCTGATGGTGGTCGTGCTCGGCACCGGGGTCGCGGCCGGGTTGATCGTCGACGGCCAGCCGCTGGCCGGCGCCGACGGCAGCGCCGGCGAGCTCGGTCACCTGCCGGTCTACCCGGACGGCGAGCGCTGCGCCTGCGGTCAGCGTGGCTGCCTGGAGGTCTACGCGTCGGCGTCGGGGATCGCCCGCCGGTACGCGGCGGCCGGCGGCACCCGGGCCGGAGCGACCGCCGCGGACGTCGCGTCGTCGCTGGATTCCGACGTGGTGGCCGCGCGCGTCTGGCGCGAGGCGACCGAGGCGCTCGGGCTGGCACTGGCCACCGCCACGCTGTTGCTCGACCCGGCGCTGATCGTGCTGGCCGGCGGGCTCACCGGAGCCGGTGACACGCTGCTGCGCCCGGTGCGGACCGAACTGCAGAGCGCGCTGGCCTGGCGGGAGGCGCCCCCGGTCGCGAACAGCCCGCTCGGCGGCGACGCGGGACGGCTCGGCGCCGCGATCCTGGCCTGGCGAGCGGCGGGATACGAGGACGTGGTCCTGCGCGACGCGGTTTGATGCCGGTGTGGCCATGACCGACACCGAGCTCCCGGCGTTCTGCCGGGAGCTCGGGATCCCCGGGTTCGCCGACGTCCACGTCCACTTCATGCCCGAGCGGGTGCTCCACAAGGTGTGGGCCTACTTCGACGCGCTCGACGTGCTCGAATGGCCGATCGAGTACCGGCTCGACGAGACCGCGCGGCTGGCGCGCCTCGCCGAGCTCGGCGTGATCCGTCACACCGCGCTGCTCTACCCGCACAAGCCCGCGATGGCCGCCTGGCTCAACGAGTGGGCCCTGCGGTTCGCCGAGAACGCGCCGAACAGCGTCCCGACCGGCACCTTCTTCCCCGAACCGGGGGCCGCCGAGTACGTCCGGCGCGCGCTCGAGAGCGGGATCCGAGCGTTCAAGGCACACGTGCAGGTCGGCGCGTACGACCCGCGCGATCCGCTGCTCGACGAGGTGTGGGGCCTGCTCGCCGACGCCGGCGTGCCGGTGGTGTGCCACTGCGGCAGCGGGCCGATGCCCGGCCGGTTCACCGGCCCGGGCCCGATCGGTGAGGTGCTGGCCCGCCACCCGTCGCTGACGCTCGTCGTCGCTCACCTCGGACAGCCGGAGTACGCCGAGTTCCTCGCGCTGGCCGAGGCCTACCCGAACGTCCACCTCGACACCACGATGACGTTCACGGACTTCGTCGAGCGGATCGCGCCGTTCCCGGCGGCGCTGCGCCCCCGGCTGCGTGACCTGGCGCACCGGGTCGTGCTCGGCTCGGACTTCCCGAACATCCCGTACCCCTACGCCCACCAGGTGGAGAGCCTGGTCCGCCTCGACCTCGGCGACGACTGGCTCCGCGCGGTGCTGCACGACAACGGGCTGCGCCTGCTCAGTCCAGCATCGTGAGCAGCTTGCTCAGCGTGTTCCAGTTGCGTGCGGTGGCCGCCGCGTCGGCGTCCTTCGGGTAGCGCTTCTCGAAGAACGGCGGGCTCAGCTTGGCTTTACGGACGCCGTCCGGGTACCAGACGTAGACCTCGCGCCGGCCGACCGCCATCACCTCGGGCGCGTGGGTGGCCGGGTCGACCTCGTCCAGGCGCGCCTCGGCGGTGGGCGCCGACAGGAACGTGACGAGCAGCTTCGACGGGTCGGTCGCCACGTCGCCGAGCGGGTTGGCGTCCAGCACGCGCCGGAAGTCGTCCTCGTCGCGCACCAGGACACGGACGGTCAGCCCGAGCTCGCCGGTGATCGCCGCTTCGATCTCGGCCGCGATCGCGACCGGATCGGTGCGGTCGCTCCGGAACAGTGCGTTACCGCTCTGCAGGTAGGTGGTGACGTCGTCGAGGCCCAGGCCGGTGAGCAGAGTGCGCAGATCGGCCATCGCGATCCGCTGGTTGCGGCTGACGTTGATGCCGCGGAGAAGAGCGAGGTAGGCGGTCACGTTCGTCATCCTTGCCTACGGAACGGACATCCGCTGTGGGGGCGACACGCCTGCCGGGGGAGGGCTGGCCCCCAGAACATCGGCTGCGGCGGATGAGTTCCCGGAATTCGGCTGCTTTTCACTCAGCTGAATAGCGTCAACCGTACCCCTTTCGGAGAGTGACACGGTGGGCTTTTCCGTCGCCCCGTTATCTGCGGGTGATCGACGTTTCCGGTGCGATCGAAATCTCTTCCCATCGTACTCAATGGACGGTTATCGACCGGGTCCGATGACTCCCGTTCGGGGGCACGGACCGATCCGGACCCCCGGTGAGCAGCGGCGAAGCCGGGTGGGTGCCGCATTCTTATGCACCGAGGGGTGTCGGAATGCCTACCTCGTATTGGGCTGTCGGTAATCGTCCGACGACGCTTTGTGACATGTGGGAGTAGATCGGGTGCAAATCCCAGATCTTTGTTAAGCACAGTGGAAGCAGCGTTAAGTGCGCGCTAGGGTGCAGGATGTGCCGTAGGCGGCGAACGGCCGCCGCTACGGAAATTGCCGTTTACCACCGCGCGGTGAATGGTGTCACCGTCACGGAGGTCCGAAGGCATGCCGGGAATCGACGAGAGCCTGCAGCGCGCGATGGCGATCTCCGGCGCACGCGGGGCGAACATCGTCGACTTCACCAGCGGCCTCGTCGTCGGCACGGTCGGTGACTGGCCCTACGGCGGCCCCGACGCGGCGGCCGCCGGCGCCACCGAGGTGGTGCGGGCCGCCCGGGACAACTCGGCGTTCGTCGGGCCGGAACGGTTCGGCGGCGCGGCCGACGACGAGGACCGTTGGGAGGACATCGTGCTCACCGCTCAGGGGCGCTACGACCTCCTCCGTTTTCTCCACACGCAGTTCGACGGCCGGTTCTTCCTCCATCTCTGGCTCGACCGCAGCCAGAGCAACCTCGCGATGGCACGCCTGGAGCTGCGTCGCCTCGCCGACGAGCTGGTACTGCAATGAATGCGGTCGCGGCGACGCTCCGCGAGCTCGCGACGCTCGGCGCGACCGGTGCGCTGCACGTTGAGGCCTTCTCCGGCGCGGTCTTCTACCTGGTGGAGGGGGCCGTCGCGCACATCGACGCCGGCTCGGCGCCGGGTATCGGCACGCTGCTCACCGCGTCCGGGCGGCTCTCGAAGGACGTGTGGGAGTCGGTGCTCACGGTGGGCGCTCCGACCGGGCGGGTCGGCGCGCTGCTGGTCGAACAGGGCTACCTGAGCCAGGGCGAGCTGGAGCTCTGCGTCAACGGGGCGCTGTTCGACGCCGCGTACTTCGCGCTCACGCTCGAGCCGACGTCGGTGAAGTTCGCGGAGGGTGAGCGGTCCTGGTTCGGCGGCACGCTCCGCGTCGACGTCGAGCGGCTCGTCCGTGAGGTCACGCACCGGCAGGACCAGCTGACCACGGTGTTCCCCTCGTCCGAGTTCGACGCCGCGGCGCTCACGCTGGTCACGCGGTTGCCCAAGGAACAGATCGTCGTCGACGGCCTGCGCTGGGAGCTGCTGCTCAACGCCGACGGGCGGCGCACACCGCTCGAGCTGGCCCGGATGCTCGGCCGCGGAGGGTTCGCCACGCTGCTGGAGGTGCGGCGGCTCGCGGCGATCGGGCTCGCGCTCTCGCCGTCGGCCACCGGTGCGGCGGCACGTCCGGCGGTCTCTCCCTACCGCCCGGCCGTCGGCCGAACGAAGCCGATTCCGGCCGCCTCGACCCTGTCGGAGTTGTTCGGGCCCGGCGATCGGCGGGGTGCCGCCGAGCCCGTACCGCCGGCACGGACCGCGGCCAGCGCACCTTCGGTCGGGGAAGCCGAAGGTGCGCCGGACGCGGAGCCCGCGCCGCTGCCCCGCCGGGTGAACGGCGACGGGGCGAGCGGGAAGGCCGTGAACGGGGCGGCCGTGCCGCTGCCCCGGCGGGGAGACCCGATCGAGCCCGAGCGGCCGGCCGGGGAGCGGATCCAACCGCTGCCGCCGCTGCCGAAACGGGTCCCGACGCGTGTCGTGCGGCCGAGCCAGCAGGGGCGCGCGCCGCAGGAACCCGGAGAACCCGCACCCGCCCTGGTCACCAGCCCCGGGCCGCGGTGGCCGTCGCCGCCGCCGGAGATCTACGCCGAAGCGCCGTCGATCTCCTCGCTGCGCCGATTCCGTGACGCACTGCAGGAATTCTCCTGAACACCTTCGATCCGACGCCCGCTGACCGAGAAGGGAGACGCGTGGACAACCTCGAGCACGAAGTGATGACCGAGATCCGGGCCCTACGTGACCGGGTCCGGTTCGTGTCGGGCAGCCTCGTCTCCCGGGCCGACGGTCTCCTGATCGCGCACGACACCTTCGGGGTGCAGCCCGAGGGCATGGCCGCGCTCTCCGCGACCACGCTCGGCCTCTCCGAGCGGGTGGCTGCGGAGGCCGGCCACGGCCGGTTCCAGGAGGCGCTGGTGCGCGGCGCGTACGGGTACGTGGTGACGTACGCGGCCGGCACCTACGCGGTGCTGACCGTGCTGGCCACCTCCGACACCAACCTCGGCCGCCTGCACCTGGAGGCCAGGGCGCTGGCCGACCGGGTCGGCGCACTGGTGGACGCGGCGGAGGGCACCGCGCGCGGAACCCTGGGCGGTTGGCACTGAACAGCAACCGGTGGTGGGCGCGCGCGCGTGGACGGCATCGCCGTCGCACGGCGTCGGACGCCGAGCTACCCCACCTCACGGCCGACGCGGCCGTGGCGAACGGCAGCGGTCCGCCGCCGTCGTCGGGGGGCTCGGGTGCGCCCGAGGAACGGTACGACGCGGACGCCGAGTACCCGGTCTTCGTCCGCGCGCCGGTCGACGAGGAGTACGCGGCCTCGTCGCCGTTCCCGCCGGTGGCACCGCCGCCCGAGCCCGAGGTCACCGCACCGGGGCCGCCGACGGAGGCGCGCGCCGCGCCGGCCAGGGCCGCACCGGAGGGGGCCGCGCCGGAGCGGGCCACGCCGGAGGGGGCGCGAATCGAACCGGTCGCCGATCAGACCGGCGACAGTAGTGACAAGCATGACGAAACAGTACGAACAGGAGTAGAAGTAATGAACCTGGAAGCCTCGCTCAAAGAAGCCATGAACATCGAGGGTGCGATCGGCGTCGCGCTCATCGACTACAACAGCGGCATGCCGCTGGGCACCCTCACCTCGGTGTCCGACCTGGACCTCGACATCATCGCCGCCGGCACCACCGACTTCGTCCGGGCGAAGATGCGCACGCTCGAGCTGATGCGTCTCGAGGAGCCGATCGAGGACATCCTGGTCACGCTGGTCACGCAGTACCACGTGATCCGTCCGGTCACCTCGCGGTCGGGCAAGGGCCTGTTCATGTACCTGATGCTCGACAAGTCCCGCGCGAACCTGGCGCTGGCCCGCCACAAGCTCACCCGCATCGAGCGCGAGCTCGAGGTCTGAGCAGTACACGCAAGCGCCCGGCGG
>NZ_BAAAGX010000005.1:0-64903 GCF_039524755.1 Cryptosporangium japonicum | reverse complement strand
TGTCAGAGGACCTGCTGGCCGTACATCTCGCCGAGGGGGTCGGCGATGAGCTCGAGGCGGGCGCCGTCGGGGTCGCGGAAGTAGACCGAGACCTCGCTGTGGACCGTGTGCTCGACGCCCGAGTCGGACAGCTTGCGCACCAGGTACGCCCACTTCTCCGGCTCCACCGAGATC
Source organism: Cryptosporangium japonicum (assembly GCF_039524755.1). Taxonomy (NCBI): domain Bacteria; kingdom Bacillati; phylum Actinomycetota; class Actinomycetes; order Cryptosporangiales; family Cryptosporangiaceae; genus Cryptosporangium; species Cryptosporangium japonicum. The sequence continues at coordinate 64,729 of NZ_BAAAGX010000005.1, read as the reverse complement.
GCCACGTGGTGCAGGCCACCGAGCACCTCGGCGTACGGGCCGACGTCGAGCCCCGGGAAGTCGAAGAACGCGAGCAGGTTCCCGTTGCCGATGTCGAAGAAGAAGTGCGACGAACCGGGGTAGTCACGGTTCTCGATCAGTTCGGTCAGCGGGAACTCGAGCAGGTCCTGGTAGAACCAGATCGTCCGCTCGACGCTGCTGCTGATCAGCGCGGTGTGGTGCAGACCGCGCGCCGACGACGCCGGGCGCACGCCGTCCGGCTGCAGGTACGTGTCGCGGAGCAGCGCGCGCTGTTTCTCGATGGCTGCCAGGTCGGTCATGTCTGCCTCCTCAGGCGGCGGGCGTCGAGTGCATCTCCCACACGAGTATCTCGGTTGCCTCGCTCGCGGTGACGCGCTGCCCACCGACCCCGGTGACCCGAGCGGCGTCTCCGGTGGCGAGCGGGCCGGTGCTCTCGAGCTCCACCCCGCCGCGGGCGACGAAGAGGTGCACGAAGGGCGCGTCGGGGAGGAGCACGCACGTCCCCGGCGTCAGGCGGGCCGCGTGCAGGGCGGCGTTGCGCTGGGCGATCCGGATCGCGGCCGGATGCCCCGGCCGGCCGGACGCCACCGGGACCAGCTCGCCGCGCCGCAACTCGTCCGCGACGTCACGCTGCGCGTACCCGGGGTCGATCCCCGGGGTGTCGGGCAGCACCCAGGCCTGCACGAAGTGCACGGGCTCGGCCGAGTCGTTCCGCTCCGAGTGCCGGATGCCGCGGCCGGCGCTCATGCGCTGGGCCAGGCCGGGGTAGATCACGCCGGTGTGCCCGGCGGAGTCCTCGTGCACCAGCGACCCCTCCAGCACCCACGTGACGATCTCCATGTCACGGTGCGGATGGGGGTCGAAGCCCGTGCCCGGCTGGACGACGTCCTCGTTGTGGACGACGAGCACGCCGTGATGGGTGTTGCCGGGGTCGTAGTGGGCGCCGAACGAGAACGACCGTTTCGACTCCAGCCACGCACTGCCCTCCCGGTTCCGGGATGCGGACGGACGCACGTCGACCCTGGGGTGCATGCGTCCATCCTCCCCGGTGCCGCGGGTCAGGCGTTCTTGATCGCCGAGACCTCGAACTCCAGCGTGATCTTGTCGCTGACGAGCACGCCGCCGGTCTCGAGCGCGGCGTTCCAGGTGATGCCGAAGTCCTGGCGGTTGATCGTGACCGAGCCCTCGAAGCCGATCCGGACGTTGCCGAACGGGTCCTTCGCGGCGCCCTCGAACGCGAACGGGATCGTGATCGACTTCGTCACGCCCTTGATCGTCAGGTCGCCGGTCACCTCGTAGTTGTCGGCGTCGACGGCCTGGACGGCGGTCGTGACGAACGTGATCTCCGGGTAGGTCTCCGGGTCGAGGAAGTCGTTCGTGCGCAGGTGACCGTCGCGCTGCTCGTTGCGGGTGTCGATGCTGGCGGTCTTGATCGTGACCTTCGCCGACGACTTCTCCGGGTTGTCACCGTCGACGACGGCCGAACCCTCGAACTCGTTGAACGAGCCGCGGACCTTGGTGACCATCGCGTGCCGGGCGACGAAGCCGATCCGGGTGTGGCTCACGTCGAGCGTGTACTCGCCGGTCAGGTCGGACAGGGTGAACGCAGGGGCGGTCATGTCTTGCTCCTCGGGGAGAACTTGTTGATGCTTCAAGTACGCTAGGCCGAACTTGGATGATGTGTCAACTATTCCCGGGTAAAGTGTTCGCCATGAACGACACCCGGTGGCTCGACGCCGACGAACAGCGGGCTTGGCGCCGGTATCTGCGCATGCACGCCGAGCTCACGACCCGGCTGGCACGCCAGCTCCAGGCCGACTCCGACCTCTCGCTCGCCGACTTCGAGGTCCTGGTGAACCTCACCGACGTGCCCGAGGGGCGGATCCGCGTCACGGAACTGGCCAAGTCGCTCCAGTGGGAGAAGAGCCGTCTGTCCCATCACTTTTCGCGCATGGAGAAGCGCGGTTTAGTGGTTCGGGAGAATTGCCCGAGTGATGCCCGCGGCGCGTTCGTCGTTCTCACCCCGCAGGGCCGGGCCGCGATCGAGGCCGCCGCGCCCGGGCACGTGGAGACGGTCCGCACGCTGATGTTCGACGGTCTGACCGACGAACAGGTCGACGCGCTCGAGTCGATCGCGGACGTCGTCCTCGACCGCATCGACCGGCACGACGACGGCGGCCTGCGCTCGGCGTGACCCCGTGCCACGGGGGCATGATGGGAGCGAGAGGCTCGCGACCGTGGGGAGAGTTTCGTGGTGAAGTTCGGATACAAGGCGTCGGCGGAGCAGTTCGGTCCGCGAGAACTGCTCGATTACGCGGTTCACGCCGAGAAAGCGGGCTTCGATTCGGTCTGGGTCTCCGACCACCTCCAGCCGTGGCGTCACGACGGTGGCCACGCGCCCAACGCGATCGCGTGGCTCGGTGCGCTCGGCGCGAGCACCGAGCGGGTGCAGATGGGCACCAGCGTCCTGACCCCGACGTTCCGCTACCACCCGGGGCTGATCGCCCAGGTCTTCGCGACCCTCGGGCTGCTCTACCCGGAGCGGGTGATCCTCGGGGTCGGCTCGGGCGAGTCGATGAACGAGGTGCCGCTCGGCGTCGAGTGGCCGGACAACAAGGAGCGGTTCGCCCGGCTCAAGGAAGCCATCGAGATCATCAAGCTGCTCTGGAGCTCCGACCGGGTCGACTACCAGGGCCAGTTCTGGAGCCTCGACAAGGCGACGATCTACGACAAGCCGTCGACGCCGGTGCCGCTCTACGTCGCCGGTTCCGGTCCGGCGGCGACGCGGATGGCCGGGCGCATCGGCGACGGGTACATCACGACGTCCGGCAAGGCTCCGGAGCTCTACACCGACAAGCTGCTCCCGGCGCTGCACGAAGGCGCGGAGAAGGCCGGCCGGAACGTCCAGGACCTGGATCTGATGATCGAGGTGAAGGTCTCGTTCGACCCGGACCGCGCGAAGGCGATGGAGGACACCCGCTTCTGGGGCGCGCTCGCCCTGAAGCCGGAGGAGAAGAGCGACGTCGAGGACCCGATCGAGATGCAGCGGCTGGCCGACGCGCTGCCCACCGAGCGCACCGCGTCGCGGTTCATCGTCTCCGACGAGCCGGAGGAGCACGTCGCGGCGATCAAGCGCTACCTCGATCTGGGCTTCACCCACCTCGTCTTCCACGCACCCGGCCCCGACCAGGCGCGATTCCTCGATCTGTACGGCGAGCAGATCCTCCCGCTGCTGCGCAAGCAGGGCTGATCCACCGTCCACTGTGCCGGCGCGGTTGACCGCGCCGGCACGGGGAATGTCTCTCGTCACTTCTGCGCGTGATGAGTGTTGCCGGGTGATGCGTCGTCCTGCCATGGGAACGTGCGTCCGCCGGTTACATTCAGACGTCGGAGTCGCACTCAATGTGGCCCTCGGGCGGCATCTGATCGAGGTGAGGGGCGTGAGCGACGCGCGTCGGCGATTCGTGATCTCGCACGTCGGCCGGGATCGGCCGTGGGCGGAGTGGATCGCGGCCCGACTCGCGGACGCCGGAGCGCCCGGGAGCGTCGAAGTCCGGCTCGCCGGGTGGCGATGGGACACCGGCCAGCCGCTGACCGAGGCCCTGTACGGCTGCTTCCTCGACGCCGACGCGCCGATCGAACGAGCGGTGCTGGTCTTCTCGGCGTCGCTGCTGGAGGCCCACGACTACGTCGACGGCGGGAAAGCCGATCTGTCGCTGCTCGGCAAGGTCGTTCCGGTGCGGGTGGAGTCCGTCGCGCTGCCGGAGCCGTGGTCGCGCGTCAGCGGGCCGACGCTGTTCGACGCCTCGCCCGCGGACGCCGCCGACCGGGTGGTCGCGGCCGTGCTCGGTCGGTCGGCGGCGCCCGCGGCGCCCGCCGCGCCCCGGCTGCCCGGTCACCGGCCCGACGTGTGGAACGTCCCGGCCCGCGACGGCGTGTTCGTCGGGCGCGACGACTCGCTGATCGGCCTGCGTACGGCGCTGAGCGCGGACGGCCGGGTCGCGGTCGAGGGGCGCTTCGGGATGGGCGGGGTCGGCAAGACCCGGCTCGCGCTGGAGTACGCGCACCGCTTCGGGTCCGACTACGACCTGGTCTGGTGGATCCCGGCCGACCGCCCGGTGCTGGTCGGCGACCAGTTCGCGGCACTCGCCGTCCGGCTGGGCCTGGTCGGCCCGGCGACCGACACCGGCACCGCGGCCACCGTGGCGCGCACGTACCTGCGCCGCAACACCGACTGGCTGGTGGTGTTCGACAACGCGGAGTCCGCCGAGGCGTTGGCCCCGTGGCTGCCCGGCGGGAACGGGCACACGATCATCACCTCGCGCACCTCGGGGTGGGCGCCGATCGCGTCGACGCTCGAAGTCGACCTGTTCAGCCGGGCCGAGTCGATCCAGCTGCTGCGCAGCCACGACCCGGGGTTGAGCGCGCTGGACGCCGGCCGGCTGGCGCCGGTGCTCGGTGATCTCCCGCTGGCCGCCGTGCTCGCGGCCGGCTACCTGGTGGAGACCGACACCCGGCCCGGCGACTACCTCACCGAACTCGCCCAGCACGTCGCGTACGTCCTCGACGAGCAGCGGTCGGTGAACTACCCGCACGCGCTCGCGGGCGCGATCTCCACCGTGACGAGCTGGCTGGCCAACCGCGATCCGGTCGCGCTGGCGCTGGTGCGGGTCTGCGCGTTCCTCGCACCGCGTCCGATCCCGATCGGCCTGCTCGGCCTCGCCGACCCGAACCTGTCCGACGAGGTGGACCGCTGGTTCCGCTCGCACCCGCTGGCGGCGCTGGAAGGCATCGCCGACGGCAGCGGTCTGCTGGAGCGCAGCGTCGACCGGCTGCAGCGGCTCGGGCTGGTGCAGGTGGAGCGGCGGGGCCGCTTCGGCATCGCGGTCGAGGACCCGCTCAACACCGCGCACGGCGTCGTGACGTTGCACCGGCTGGTCGCCGCGCTCCTGCGCGACCAGCTCGGAGCCGACCGCCGCGAGGCCGTCCGCGCCCACGTCGACGGTCTGCTCGCCGCGGCCGACCCGGGTGAGCCCACCGACGCGCGGCGCTGGGCCGCCTGGACGCTGCTCCTCCCGCACCTCTACGCGGCCGACCCGGCACACTCCGACCACAGCGGACTGCGTGCCAGCGCGGTCTCGGCAGCCCGGGTGCTGCTCGCGCGCGGTGACGTCCGGTCGGCCCGTGACCTGGCCGACCAGCTGCACCGGCGCTGGCTCGACCGGCTCGGCCCGGACGACGAGGACACCCTGCGTGCCGCCCGCTGCCTGGCGCAGACCCTGCGGACCCTCGGCCGGTTCGAGGCCGCGCAGGAACTCGACGCCGACCGGCTGCGCCGCCGCCGGGAGGCGCTCGGCGAGGACCACTCCGACAGCCTGTCGGCCGCCACCGATCTCGCCGACGACGCGTGGGGGCTCGGTGACGTCGGCCTCGCGCGCCGCCTCGACGAGGAGATCCTCGCGCGCCGCCGGCGGGTGCTCGGTGAATCGCATCCCAGCGCGATCGAGTCGGCGCGCCGGCTCGCGCGTGATCTCGCCGCGCTGGGCGAGGCGAAACGGGCCGAAGAGTTGCGCACCTGGGTGGAACACACGGAGACCACTCGTCGCGACGCCGGCTGATTCACGTCAGGTAAAAAGTCCTCCGGCAACCGTGCGTGACCTTTTCCGACGGCCCTATCCGGACCCACTCTGACCTGCGGTTAAGCACGATTGTGCCGCCGGTGACAATTTCTTCGGGAAGAGCGCTCAATTCGTCCGTTCGGTCGTGACAGTGTTCGATGGCGTAATACGGTGACCGCACTCTTTTTCTTTCGAGGGAGTCCGGATGTCCCCCGATCGGATGTCGCCGCTGTCCACGCATCTGGCCCATTGGGCCGGGAGCACCCCGGACCGGCCGGCGTTGACGTTCCTCGACTACGCGTCCAACCCGGACGGTGTCGCCCGCTCGCTCAGCTGGGCGCAGCTCGACGAGCGGGTGTCCACGGTCGCCGCGCGGCTGCGCCGGACGGTGCGCCGCGGCGAACGCGTCGCGCTCCTGGCCCCGCCGGGCCTCGACTACGTCGTCGGGTTCCTGGGTGCGCTGCGGGCCGGGGTGATCGCCGTGCCGCTGTTCACGCCCGATCTGCCCGGCCACGAGGACCGGCTGGCCGGGGTGGTCGCCGACTGCGAGCCCGCGTGCGTGGTCACGACGTCGGCCGCGTCGGCGGGGGTGCGGGAGTTCCTGGCCGCGCTCGACATCGCGCCCGACGTCGTCGACGTCGATCTGCTGCGTGAACCGGAGACCGGCGAGCCGGTGGAGGTCGACCTCGACGAGGTGGCCTACCTGCAGTACACGTCGGGCTCCACGCGGGAGCCGTCCGGCGTGATGATCAGCCACCGGAACGTGGTCGCGAACAGCCACCAGGGGTTCGAGCTCTACGGCGTCGAACCCGGCCGGACGACGCTGATCAGCTGGTTGCCGCTCTACCACGACATGGGCCTGGTGCTCACGGCCTGCGGGGGGATCGTCCACGGCGTCTCGGCCGTGTTCACCGACCCGGTCGCGTTCCTGCTGCGGCCGGTGCGCTGGCTCGAGATGCTCTCGCGGTACCCGGGTGGCGTCACGGCCGCGCCGAACTTCGCGTTCGACTACTGCGTTTCGCGGATCACGCCGTCGGAGTGCGCCGGCCTCCGGCTCGAGAACGCCGACCTGGTCATCAACGCCGCCGAGCCGGTGTCGGCGGAGACGCTCGACCGGTTCGCGGCGGCGTTCGCCCCGTACGGGCTGCGGCCGGACGTGCTCTCGGGCGCGTACGGGCTCGCCGAGGCGACCGTGCTGGTGACGTGCTGGTCGTACGGGGAGCCGTACCGGGTGCGCACGCTCGCCGGCCGGCGGATGGTCGCCTGCGGGTACGCCGACAACCCGGAGGGCGCCCGGGTGGCGGTCGTCGATCCGGCGTCGAACGCCCGGTGCCCGGACGGACAGGTCGGGGAGATCTGGGTGACCGGGCCGAACGTCGCTCTCGGCTACTGGAAACGGCCCGATGCCGACGCGTTCGGCGCGCCGCTCGACGACCTGCCCTGGTTGCGCACCGGCGACCTGGGCGTGCTCGTCGACGGGGAGCTGTACGTCACCGGCCGGATCAAGGACCTGATCATCGTCGACGGGCGGAACCACTACCCGCAGGACGTCGAGGCCACGGTGGAGGACGCGGACCCGGTGGTGGGCCGGCACCGGGTGGCCGCGTTCGCGGTGCCGGTGGCGGGCGGCGAGGGCATGGTGGTGGTCGCCGAGGTGTCCCGGCGCGCGCGGACGTGGACGTCGTCGTCGGTGGTCTCGGCGATCCGGTCGGCGGTGTCGTCGCGGCACGGGGTGTCGCTGCACGACGTCGTGCTGGTGGTGCCGAACGACGTGCCGCGGACCTCGAGCGGCAAGGTGGCCCGGTCCGCCACCCGGCAGAGGTACCTGGACGGCGCGCTGGTGGCCGCCCGATGAACCTCGCGTCGTGGTTGGTCGCGCGGCTCGGGGTGACCGACGGCGACCTCGATCGGCCGTTCGGGGAGCTGGGGCTGTCCTCGCGCGACGCGGTGGCGATCGTCGGCGAGCTGGAGCAACTGCTCGGACGGACTCTTCCGTCGACTGTGGTCTGGGAGTACCCGACGATTGCGTTACTGGCGGGACATTTGGAGTCGGGTGTGTCCGTCAGTACAGGATTGCCGGGGCTCGGAGCTGCCGGCTCGCCGGTTCGTGGAGCCACCGGCGAGCCGGCCTCGTCCGAACCGATCGCGATCGTCGGGCTGGGTGTCCGGTTCCCCGGTGACGTACGGACGCCGGACTCGTACTGGGACCTGCTCGCGTCGGGCCGCTCCGGCGTCCGCGAAGTGCCGGCCGACCGGTGGGAACAGTTCAGCGACGGCTCCGCGGCCTCGGCGGCGGTGCTCGCGGGCCTGACCCGGTGGGGCGGCTTCCTCGGCGACGTGAGCGGCTTCGACGCCGAGTTCTTCGGCATCACGCCGCGCGAGGCCGCGTTGATGGACCCCCAGCAGCGGTTGTTGCTCGAGGTGGCGTGGGAGGCGCTGGAGCACGCCGGGGTGTCGCTGCGCGGCACCGCCACCGGCGTCTTCGTCGGGGCGTCCGGCACCGAGTACGGGCACCTGACCGGTGCGTCGCTCTCGTCGATCGACGCGTGGACGGCGACCGGGTCGGCGCTGTCGATCGTCAGCAACCGGCTGTCGTACCTGCTCGACCTGCGCGGCCCCAGCGTCACGCTGGACACCGCGTGTTCGTCGTCGCTGGTGGCGGTGCACCAGGCGTGCCAGAGCCTGCGCCTGTCCGAGGTGGAGTACGCGCTGGCCGGTGGCGTGAACCTGCTGCTGTCGCCGTCGGTGACGGTGACGTTCGAGTCGGCCGGTGCGCTGGCCCCGGACGGCCGGTGCAAGGCGTTCGACGCCGCCGCCGACGGGATCGCGCGGGGCGAGGGATGCGGTGTCGTCGTGCTCCGGCGGCTCTCCGACGCCCGGCGCGACGGCAACCGGGTGCTGGCGGTCATCCGCGGGTCGGGCGTCAACCAGGACGGGCGGTCCAACGGGCTCACCGCGCCGAACCCGGCGTCGCAGGAGGCCCTGCTGCGCCGCGTCTACGCCGGGCTGTCACCCACCGAGATCGACTACGTCGAAGCGCACGGCACCGGGACGCTGCTCGGCGACCCGATCGAGGCGCAGGCGCTCGGCGCGGCGCTCGGCGCCGGCCGGGAGCCCGACCGGCCGCTGCTGATCGGGTCGGTGAAGACGAACCTCGGGCACCTGGAGGCGGCGGCCGGGGTGGCCGGGCTGGTGAAGGTCGTGCTGGCGATGGTGCACGACCGGCTGCCGGCGAGCCTGAACTACACGACGCCGAATCCGCGCATACCGTTCTCGTCGCACCGGCTCGCGGTGGTCTCGTCGGCCCGGCCGTGGCCGCGGTACAGCGGGGTCGCGCGGGCGGGGGTGTCGGCGTTCGGGTTCGGCGGGACGAACGCGCACGTGGTGCTGGAGGAGTACCGGTCGACCCCGCCGCGTCGGAGGGCACGCGGGTCGGTGCTGGTGCTGCCGCTGTCGGGCCGCTCGCCGGAGCGGGTGCGGAGCGCGGCGGCGGCGCTGGCGGAGTGGTTGGCGGGCCGGGACGTGGCGCTGGCCGACGTGGCGTCCACGCTGGCCCACCACCGGGAGGTGGGCCGCTCGCGTGCCGCGGTGGTGGTCCGGGACGGGGATCCGACCGGCGCGGCGGTGGAGGCGTTGCGCCGGGTGGCCGCGGGGGAGGAGTGGCCGGGTGCGGTGACCGGGCCGGAGCGGGCGGCGCCGCCGGTGCGGGGACCGGTGTGGGTGTTCTCCGGGTACGGGTCGCACTGGGCCGGGATGGGGCAGCGCCTCCACCGTGAGGAACCGGTCTTCGCCGACGCGGTCCGCGCGCTCGATCCGCACTTCGTCACGCACGCCGGGTTCTCGCTGACCGCGCTCGTCGAGGCCGGCGAGAAGCCCCGCGACCTGGCGACGATCCAGATCGCGACGTTCGGGCTCCAACTCGCGCTGACCGCGCTCTGGCGTGCACACGGTGTCGAACCGGCCGCGGTCATCGGACACTCGATGGGCGAGATCACCGCCGCGGTGGTGGCGGGCGCGCTCTCACCCGAGGACGGCGTCCGGGTGATCTCGGTGCGCTCGCGGCTGCTGGTCGAGGCCGGGCACCGCATCCTGGCCCGGGGCGGTGACCTCGGCGGCACGGCGGTCGTCGACCTCACCGCCGACGAGGTCGACGCGCTCGCACCGCGCTTCCCCGGCGTCGGGGTGGCCGTCTACGCGTCCCCCGACCAGTGCACGGTCGCCGGGGACAGCGAGCAACTGGCGGCGCTGGTCGCGCACGTGGAGTCGCTCGGCCGCGCGGCCCGGGTGATCGACGTCAAAGGCGCCGCGCACTCCCCGGTCATCGACGTGATCCTGGACGACTTCCGCGCCGGCCTGGCCGGTATCGGCAGCCGGGCGCCGCGCACGCCGGTCTACGGCACGGTGCTGGCCGATCCGCGCGAGGCCCCCGGGTTCGACGCCGGGTACTGGGCCGCGAACGTGCGACACCCGGTGCGCTTCACCCAGGCGGTCGCGGCCGCCGCCGAGGACGGGCACACGGTGTTCGTGGAGATCTCGCCGCACCCGATCGCCACCGTGCCGACCGCCCGTACCCTGACCGCGGCCGGGGTCACCGCACCGGTGCTCGCCTGGACGCTCCGGCGCGACACCGACGACGCACTCACCTTCGCGACGAACCTCGCGACCCTGCACGTCCACGGCGTACCGGTGGAGCTGCGCGTGCCACACGGCCACCTGGTGGACCTGCCCACGACGCCGTGGCGGCACCAGCGGCACTGGGTGGACACCCGCCCGCGCCGGGCGGGGCCGCACCCGCTGCTGGGATCGCACGTGGAGCAGCCGGGCCGGCACGTGTTCCGCGCCACGGTGGGCACCGACGTGGCCGGATGGCTCGCGGACCACCGCGTGCACGGCGTGGTCGTGCTGCCCGGCGCGGCGTTCGCCGAACTCGCTCTGGCCGCCGGGTGCGTCGGCTTCGGCGTGCCGGTCGCGCAGCTCGCGCTCACCGATCTCGAGCTGGAGCGGATCCTGCCCCTGGGCCCCAGCACCGAACTGACGATCACGCTGACCGACGCCGGAGCCGTCGAGTTCTGGTTCCGGGCGGCGTCGAACGACTGGCTCCGCCACGCGACCGCCACGGTCTCCACCACGGCGACCCCACCGTCCGACGTGTCCCCGTCCGACGTGTCCCCGTCCGATGTGTCCCCGTCCGACGTCGCGGGCGAGGCGGTCGATCTCTACTCGCGGGTGCCGCTGGCCGGGCGGTCGTACGGCCCGGCCTTCCGCGGCCTGGTGGACGCGGTTCTCCGGGACGGCGCGGGCGGGGCGGCGGGTCGGGTGGTGCTGCCCGCCGCGGCGGGCGGGGCGGCGGGATTCCACCTGCACCCGGCCCAGCTCGACGCGCTGCTCCAGACGCTGGCGGTGGCGGCGCTGGCCCACGAGCGACCGGACGACTCGATCCACCTGCCCGCGGGCATCGGCGCGCTCCGGACCGCGGGGCCGCTGCCCGGCGAGGTGTTCGCCGAGGCGACGCTCACGCCGCAGGGGGAGAACGACGCTCTCGGCACCGTGCTCGTCCGCGATCGGGCCGGTGCGTTGGTCGCCGAGATCCGCGACGTCTACCTGCGGCGCGCGGATCGCCGATCGGTGCCGGTGCCGCTCGGCGACACACTGTTCGCCGCGGTCTGGGAACCCGCGCCGCGCGAACCGGCGGAACGCTCCGCCCGGCGCTGGCTGGTGCTCGGCCACGGCGCCCACGCCGATCGGGTGACGCGCCTCTTGGCCGTCGCCGGTCAGCGGGTGGTCGACGACGGTGCCGAGGCCACCGACGTGCTGGTGATCGACCCGCGCGCGCCCGGTGCGGAGCCGGCCGAGGCCGAACGGCTCGTGACGACGGTGGCCGGCACCGCACGGACGCTCGGCGACCGGGTCTCTCCCGTTCGCTTGTGGACCTCCACCGTGCGGGCGGCCGCGGTCGCCGAGGACGAGGTCGCCGACCCGGGGGCGGAGGCCCTCCGCGCGTTGATCCGGGTACTGGGCGTCGAGCATCCGGAACTCGCCGCGACGTTCGTCGACGCCGACTCCGCCGACTCGCTCGTCGACGAACTCGTCGCCGCCGCCCCCGACACCGAGGTGGCCCGCCGCGGCCCCCACCGCTGGGCCGCCCGCCTCACCCGGGTTCCCGTCCCGGCCCCGGCCGGAACGCTGGTGCGCCCGGGTAGCTACGTGATCTCGGGTGGGCTCGGTGGGCTGGGCCTGCTGCTCGCGGAATGGCTGGTCGAGCGCGGTGCCCGGCGCGTCGTGCTGAACGGGCGGCGCAGCGCGGCCCCGGCCGGGGTGGCGGCCACGGTGGAGCGGCTCCGGGAAACCGGCGCCGAGATCGAGGTCGTTCCCGGCGACATCGCCGAGCCCGGCGTCGCCGCGGAGATGGTGGACGTGGCGACCGCGCACGGAACGCCGTTGCACGGCGTGGTCCACGCGGCCGGAACGCTCGCCGACCAGACGATCGGCACCCTCGACCCGGACTCGCTCCACCGGGTGTGGAGGCCCAAGGTCACCGGCGCCCGCCGCCTCCACGACGCGACCGTCGACCATCGGCTCGACTGGTTCCTGCTCTACTCGTCGGCCGCCGGGCTGCTCGGCTCGCCCGGCCAGGCCAGCTACGCCACCGCGAACGCGTGGCTGGACGGGTTCGCGCAGTGGCGTCGCGGCCGAGGGCTACCGGCGACGAGCATCCAGTGGGGCGCCTGGTCGCAGGTCGGCGGGGCCAGGGACACGACGAACCCGCTGCTCGAGCCGATCACCCCGGCCGAGGGAATGGAGGCGTTGGCCGCGCTCCTCGCCTCGAGCCGCACCGTCACCGGTGTGACCAGGCTCAACGCGGCCCAGGTGCTGGCGCTGTTCCCGCGCGTCGCGAAGATCCCGTACTTCGCCCACCTGGTACCGGACGAGCCGACGCCCGACGGCTGGAGCGGCGTCGCCGAGGACTGGACGCAGCTGATCGACCGGCTCCACACCCGGGTCGGCGGCATCATGGGCTTCCGGCCCGACGAGCTGGACCCGGGCGTGCCGCTCACCGAGCTGGGCCTCGACTCGCTGATGGCGGTGCGGGCCAGGAACGCCGTCGAGGCCGACTTCGGCGTCCAGCTCCCGGTCCGGATGCTCCTGCAGGGTGCGAGCCTCGACGACTTCGTCACCCACATCGGCCGGGAACTCGGCTTCGAACCACGCGTCCAGGTGCCGCCACCCAGGAAGACACCGCTGGCCGGGCGGGACCACACCGAGCGGCTGGTGCAGCGGATCCTGGACACCAAGGTCGACGTCGACCGGCCCCTGGACCTCGACCACGTCACCCGCGAACGGCTCCGTGCTCAGCTGCGTGAACGGGTACCCGGCCTGACGCACGACACCGGGACCTTGTTCGCCACCCCCACGATCGCCGCGATCGCCGACCTGGTGCGCCCGTTCTACGAGGGCGCCACGTCCGTGGTCAGGCCGTTACGGGCCGAGGGGCGTCGTCGCCCGCTCTTCCTGGCGCACCCGGCCGGTGGCCCGGCCGGCGTCTACCAGGAACTCGCCGGGCTGCTGCACCCCGAGCAGCCGGTCTACGGCCTGGAGCGCATCGACGAGCTCACGACGATCGAGGCGAAGGCCGGCCGCTACCTGGAGCTGATCCGCGAGCTCCAGCCGCACGGCCCGTACCGGCTCGGTGGCTGGTCGCTCGGCGGGTGCGTGGCCTACGAGATGGCCCAGCAGCTGCGTGCTGCCGGCGCGGATGTGGAGTTCGTCGCGGTGATCGACACGATCGTGCCGCTGCCGCCGGACCCGTCGAAGTCCGAGCAGGAGCGCATCACCGACCGGCTGATGGTGTTCCTCGGCTACCTGCACGACACCTACGGCATCCGCATCGACATCCCCTACGACGAGCTGTTCGGGCTGGACGACATCGGCCAGACCGACCTGTTGACGAAGCTGATGGCCGACGCCGGTCTCGGCCTGAGCAAGGGCGTCCTGCAGCACCAGCGCGACTCCTATCTCGACATGCGGGTGGCCGAGCGGTACGAGATCAAGCCGTACGACGGCCGGGTGATCCTCTACCGCGCGACCGAGGCGGCGGACGTCATCGCCGCGCAGGACCCGCGGTACCTCCGCACCGACGAGGCGCTCGGCTTCGACCAGTGGTGCTCGGACCTGGAAGTGGTTCCGCTTCCCGGTGACCACTTGTCGCTCATCGACCGCCCCAACCTCGACGTGCTGGCGAGCCACCTGGACGGAGTCCTCGATGACCACGACTGACCTGCCCAGAACCGCGCCGGGCACCGCGGCGAAGATCGCGGAGCTGGCGCGCCGGCGTGAGGTGGCCCGGCTGGGCGCGCGCGACGCGGTCGACAAGCAGCACGCCAAAGGCAAACTCACCGCCCGCGAACGCGTCGACGCGTTCCTCGACCCCGGCTCGTTCGTCGAGGTGGACGAGTTGGTTCGGCACGGCGCCGGCGCGTACGGCGACGACACCCGGGAGGCCTACGGCGACGGCGTCGTCACCGGGTACGGCCTGGTCGATGGACGCCCGGTCTGTGTGTACGCGCAGGACTTCACGGTGTTCGGCGGGAGTGTCGGGGAACGTGTCGGCCAGAAGATCGTGAAGGTCATGCAGCGGGCGATCGAGGTCGGTTGCCCGATCGTCGGCCTCAACGACTCCGGCGGGGCGCGGATCCAGGAGGGTGTGGCGTCGCTGGCCGCGTACGGCGAGATCGGGTACCACATCGCGTTGGCGTCCGGTGTGGTGCCGCAGATCTCGCTGATCCTCGGGCCGTGCGCGGGTGGCGCGGTGTACGGGCCGGCCGCCACCGACGTCGTCGTGATGGTCGAGAACACCTCCCACCAGTTCGTCACCGGCCCCGACGTGGTCCGTGCGGTGACCGGGGAGGACGTCTCGTTCGAGGAGCTCGGCGGCCCGGCGGCCAACGCGGCGGCCGGCAACGTGCACTACGTCGCGAGCGACGAGCAGGACGCGCTCGACTGGGTGCAGGCCCTGCTGTCGTACCTGCCGTCGAACAACCTGGACGAGCCACCCGACTTCGGCGGCGCCGGCCTCGAGCTCAGCGCGGACGACCTGGCGCTCAACGAGATCATCCCGGACGAGCCGAACCGCCTCTACGACATGCGCGGGGTCATCCGCCACGTCGTCGACGACGGGGAGTTCCTCGAGATGCAGGCCGCGTTCGCGCCGAACCTGCTGGTGGGGCTGGCCCGGATCGAGGGCCGGACGGTCGGCGTCGTCGCCAACCAGCCGCTGCACCTCTCCGGTGCGCTGGACATCGACGCGTCGGAGAAGGGCGCGCGGTTCATCCAGTTCTGCGACGCGTTCAACATCCCGGTCCTGACGCTCGTCGACGTGCCGGGGTACTTCCCGGGCCTGGCCCAGGAGCGGGGCGGCATCATCCGGCGCGGGGTGAAGCTCTCGTTCGCCTACGCGACCGCGACCGTGCCGATGGTCACCGTGATCGTCCGGAAAGCGTACGGCGGTGGGTACGCGTCGATGGGCTGCAAGCACTACCGGGTCGACGCGAACCTGGCCTGGCCGACGGCCGAGATCGCGGTGATGGGCGGCGAGGCGGCGGTGAGCGTGCTGTTCCGGCGGCAACTGCAGGAGGCGGTGGCGGCCGGCGACGTCGAGTCGCTGCACGCGGCGTTGGTGGCGGCCTACCGGGCGGAGAAGTGCACACCGTACGAGGCCGCGGAGCGCGGTTACGTCGACGCGGTGATCGCCCCGTCCGAGACACGCACCGAGGTCGCCAAGGCACTACGGATGCTGCGGACGAAACGCCAGGCGTCCCCCGCACGCAAGCACCCGAACACGCCGCTGTGACGCGCGCGTTCGTGGCCCTCGTGGTGGGGCTGGCGCTGCTCGTGGTCCCGGCGGCACCGGCGCGCGTCGACGCGATGGTGCTGCGCGGCGGGGAGAACCCGCTCCAGATGTAGGGCTCGCCGGTGTGGAACGCGCTCGGGTGGGCGGCGCGCAACCCGTCCTCGAACGTCGCTCGGCTGCGCGGGATGCGGCTCTACCTCTCGTGCGGGAACGGCCGGTCCCAGGCCGGTGACGCCCCGCTCGACGCGTCGCTGATCGAAGGCGTCGCCGCGCCCGCGAACCAGGCGTTGGCCGGGAGGCTGAGGGCCGCCGGGATCTCGGTCACCACCGACCTCGGCAACGCCGGCGTCCACGACTGGCCCTACTGGCAGCGGCAGTTCACCGCTTCCTGGCCAGTCCTGGCCTCGGGTCTCGGGGTGTAGCGGGCACGAGCACCGGGCGGAGGGTGAGCAGGCTGATCGCGCCGCCCAGCAGCGTGAGCGCGGCCGCGCACCAGAGGCCGGCGGTGTAGCCGCTGGCGAACGCGTCGACCGGTGCGGCCCCACCGGACGCCGCGGCGGCCGACCGGGCCGCGACCACGGCTCCCACCAGCGCGATCCCCAGCACGCCGGAGACCTCCCTGGCCGCGCTGACCACCGCGGCCGCGACCCCGGCCGACGCCGGCGGCACGACCTCCAGCACCGCCGACGTCAACGGCGTCGTCAACGCCGACCCGACGCCGACCAGCACCAGACCCGGCACCAGCTCCCAGGCCGCGTCGCCCCGCCCGACGAACGACACCCACACCAGCCCGGCCGCGATCAGCGCCATGCCGCCCGCGACCGTCCGGTGGACACCGGTCCGCGCCGCCAGCGCCGCCGACACCGGCACGCACACGACGAGCGCCGCCGCCAGCGGGACGAACATCGCGCCGGCCGCCGTCGGACCGAGCCGCATCACGTCCTGCAGGAACAGCGAGGTGAAGAAGAAGACGCCGTTGATCCCGAGCCCCCAGAGCACCTGCGCGGCCGTTCCGCCACTGAACACGCGCCCGGCGAAGAGCCGCACGTCCACCATCGGCGCCGCCGCGAACCGCTCCACGACGACGAAGCACGCCGCGCCCAGCACCGCCAGCGCCCCGGCGATGACGCTGCCCTCGATCAGCGCGTACGTTCCCGCGAACATCGCCGCCGTCGACGTGACCACCCCACCGACGTCGATCGGTTGCCCGCTGGCCCGCGAGCCTCCGATCGTGCGCGCCCCGAGCGCCATCGTGAACAGGCCGAGCGGGACGTTGAGGTAGAAGATCCCACTCCAGTGCCAGTGCTCGGCCACCGCACCGCCGACCACCGGGCCCAGCGCCAGCGACAGGGCGATCGACGCGGTGAGCACGCCCGCCCCGAGGTGCCGCGAGAGCGGCGGCACGTCGGCCGCCAGCACCGCCAGCGTCGACGGCAACACCAGCGCCGCACCGACGCCCTGCAGCACGCGCGTGGTGATCAGGAAGTCGCCGGACGTCGCCGTGCCGGCCAGCGCCGAAGCGGCGACAAAAACGCCGAGGCCGACCAGGAACACGCGACGGCGCCCGTACAGATCGGTGAGTCGGCCACCCGCCAGCAGGAGCGCGGAGAACGCCAAGATATAGCTCGTCGCGATCCATTGCAGGCCGCTGACACCGAGCGCCAAGTCGCGCTGCATGGACGGTAGGGCGACATTGACGACAGTGTTGTCGAGTGACGTGACAAATGCTGCGAGCGCAATTGGCACGAGCACCACACGAGAGGGCATCGGGCGGCCTCCTTATCGATATTCTCCCAGAGAAATCGCCACGAAGTGCCCTGTTCGGAGGCATCGTCAATGGTTATCTGAATGGAGGAAGAAAGCGCGGGAAGGCCTAACGGAGAGTATTTTCCGAGAACACGTGAACGCTTCGGTAATTCATGGTACCGAGACTATTTCCGGTGGTGTCGGCGTAACCTGTCGGTTGACAGTTGCAACGCTTCGTTAATAGTCTGCCGCAGAGTTGGGGAATTACTGTCCGTGTGTTCTGCGGTCAGCCCGGTCGGCTGGAGGTGACCGAATGTCGCAGTTAGCCGTGCGCCCCGGTGCGTTCGAGCCCTGGGCCGGTCTGCCGTCCGAGCTGGCGGACGTGATCAAGCCCGAGCTCGGCACGCTGGCCGAGGAGATCGTCGAGGCCGTCCGCGAGGGAATCCCCGAGTTCGGCCGGTCGATGGGCGAGTCCTACGAGTACGTCATCCGGGTCGGGGTCGAGCGGGCGCTCACCCAGTTCGCCGACAAGGTCGGCGACCCGAACCTCACCGTCGACGACTGGGACGCCGTCCACCGCAAGCTGGGTTACGGCGAGTTCCAGCAGGGCCGCAGCCTGGACGCGCTGCAGGCCGCGTACCGGCTCGGCGCACGCGTCGCCTGGCGCCGGCTGGCCGACGCCGGGCTGCGCTTCTCGATCCCGGCTCCGCTGCTCTTCCAGCTGGGCGAGGCGGTGATCGCCTACGTCGACCAGCTCGCCGCGCTCTCGGTCGAGGGGTACGCCGAGGCGCAGGCGCACGCGGCCGGGGCCCGCGAGCGTCGGCGTCGCCAGCTGATGCAGACGCTGCTCGCCGACCCGCCGCCGTCCGAGGCCGCGATCGCCGACCTGGCGCGCACCGCGCGGTGGACCGTTCCCGAGCGGCTGGTCGCGATCGCGCTGGAGCCGCGCGCGGACGACCGCGAGCTGACGCTGCCCGACCTCGGCCCGGCCGTCCTGATCGACCTGGAGGGCAGCGAACCCTGCCTGCTGGTCCCGGAAGCGCAGCTCGAGCGCATCGAAGCGGCGCTGCGCTCGGTACCGCACCCGTCCCGGGCGGCGATCGGCCTGCCGGTGGCGGTGCCCGACGCGCTGCGGTCACTGCGCTGGGCGCGGCGCGCGCTCGCGTTCCTGCGCCGCGGCGCGCTGAGCTCCCAGCAGGTCGTCCGCAGCGCGGATCACCTCTCCACGTTGCTGCTGCTCGCCGACGAGGCCCTGGTCGAGGTGTTCGCCGAACGCCGGTTGGCGCCGCTGCGTCAGCTCACCGTGAAACAGCAGGCCCGGCTGAGCGAGACGCTGCTCGCGTGGCTGGAGACCCGGGGCGGCGCCCCGGAGGTGGCCTCGCGGCTCCAGGTGCACCCGCAGACCGTGCGCTACCGCCTGCGTCAGCTCGAGGCGCTCTTCTCCGACCAGCTCCACGACCCCGACTCGCGGTTCGAACTCGAGTGCGCGCTACGGGCCCTGGCGGTGGTGCGGAGGCCCTAGGCCGGGGCCAGGACCTCGGCGACTTTTGCCAGCAGGCTCCGTCGGGTGAACGGTTTCTCCACCAGCGTCACGTCCGGGCCGATCGTTCCTTTGGACGTCAGCAACGGCTGGGCGAAGCCGGACATGAACAGCACCCGCATCGACGGCCGGTCGGCGCGCAGCCGGCGCGCCACCTCCTGGCCCGACAACCCCGGCATCGTGACGTCGGTGAGCAGCAGGTCGATCGAGCCCGGGTAGGCGCTGGCCAGCTGGGCGGCCTCGTCACCCGACCCCGCGCTCAGCACCGCGTAGCCGCCGCGCCCGAGGATGATCTCGATCGATTTGCGCAGGTCGGGCTCGTCGTCGACGACGAGCACCGTGCGTTCGGGCTCGGTCGCCTCGACCGGAGCCGCCGGGTGCTGCGCCCCCGGACGCACCGACGGCTCACCGGACGACGCCGGCAGCAGCACGGTCACCGACGTGCCCCAGCCCGGCCGGGACCGCAGGTACACGTGGCCGGCGGCCTGCGACACGATTCCGTACACCGACGCCAGCCCGAGCCCGGTGCCCTGGCCGTCCGGTTTGGTGGTGTAGAACGGCTCGAACGCCCGCTCGGCCACCTCCGGCGGCATCCCGGTGCCGGTGTCGGTGACACGCAGCTGTACGTACCGCCCGTCGGTGAGCCCGTACCGCGCGGCCTGCGCCGAGTCGAGCGCGACGTTCACCGCGTCGAACTGCAGCGTCCCGCCCTGCGGCATCGCGTCCCTGGCGTTCACCGCGAGGTTGACCAGCACCTGTTCGATCCGTCCGGGGTCGGCGGTGACCGGCCACAGGTCGGCGTCGCTGCTCGTCGACACCCGGACGTCGGCGCCGAGCGTGCCCGACAGCAGCCGGACGACGTCGGCCATGACGTCGCTGAGCAGGAACACCTGCGGACGCACGACCTCGCGCCGGCCGAACGCGAGCAGCTGTTTGGTCAGGCGCGAGCCGCGTTCGGCGGCCTGGTGCATCTGCTCGACGGCCCGGCGGGCCCCGTCGAGCCGGCCCTGGTCGTTTCCGGGTACGAGCCCGGCCAGGTCCTCCTCGGCGATCGACGCGTGGCCCAGGATGATCGCCAGCACGTTGTTGAAGTCGTGCGCGACGCCGCCGGCCAGCTGGCCGAGGCTGTCCAGCCGCTGGGAGCGCTGCAGCTGGTTCTCCAGCCGCACGCGTTCGGCCTCGCCCTCCAGCCGCGCGGTGATGTCGTGCACGGTGACCGCGATCAGCAGCCCGTCCTCGGTAAGCAGCGAGGAGAGCAGGATCTCGGCCGGGAACACGCTGCCGTCCCTGCGGTGCCCGGCCAGCCGGGTCGGCTCGGCGACCGGGTCACGCGGGTCGTGGCGTGACTCGGCGGTCACGGCGTCCCGGGCGTCCGGCAGCAGGGTGTCGAGCTGTTCGCCGACCAGGTCGTCGACGAGATAACCGAACGTGCGTGCGGCCTCGGTGTTCGCCATCCGGATCCGGCCGTTCACGTCCACCCCGACGATCGGGAGCGGCGTCGCGTTGAGCAGCCAGCGGAACTTCGCTTCGGCGCGCTCGGACGCGGACAGGTCGCGGGCGGCGTAGGCGATTCCGGCGACCCTGCCGTTCGGCCCGACGATCGGCGACGCGGAGACGCTCACCGCCACCCGCCGGCCGTCCGCGCGGACGATCTGGCCGTCCGGGATGTGCACGGTCTCGCCCTCGCGGACC
Organism: Cryptosporangium japonicum; assembly: GCF_039524755.1. NCBI lineage: Bacteria > Bacillati > Actinomycetota > Actinomycetes > Cryptosporangiales > Cryptosporangiaceae > Cryptosporangium > Cryptosporangium japonicum. The sequence continues at coordinate 44,265 of NZ_BAAAGX010000005.1, read as the reverse complement.
TTGGCCAGCGTCTCGGTGACCAGCTCGGCGTGCACCGGCTCGACGAACGTGCTGATCGGGCGGCCGATCATCGCGTCCGCGGTCCAGCCGTAGACCCGCTCCGCCGCGGTGTTCCAGGACGTGATCGTCCCGTCGAGGTCGGCGCTGACGATCGGGGAGTGGGCGTGCTCGACGATCGCCGAGAGCCAGCGCATCCGCTCGACGGCCCGGTTGCGCTGCCCGAGGTCCCGGATCGCGATCGAGACGAGTTGGCCCTCCGGGGTGTCCATCGGGGTCAGCGAGAGCTCGGCGCGGAACTCGGAGCCGTCCTTGCGGCGGCAGGCCAGCTCGATGTCGCCGCTGACGTCGGGCAGCTCGGTGGGCTCGCGGAGCAGGTCGTCCAGCGGACGGAGGGACAGCTCGTCCCAGCTGTAGCCGAACAGGTCCTCGGCGGAGGAGTTGGCCTGGGTGATGCGGCCGTCGGGGTCGATCGCGACGATCGCCGAGGGCATCTCCTGGACACCGTGTTCGGTCACGCCGCCCCCCGTTACGTCGGTTTTTACGGTTAAGTGCGGATTGTAGCTTTTGGCGCGCTGCGCGAGGCTGTGCGAGCCTTCGCGGGTGAGTGCGGACGCCGTGGCGAAGGTGATTTCGGAGCACGGCCGGCCGGTCCACGAGGTGGTGCTCGCGCTCGGGGAGCGCGGATGGACGCTCGCCGACCTGGTGCGGACGTTCGCGGTGCCGCGCCGGACGGTGGAGGAGGTGCTCGCCGCGCTCGGCGAGGACCTCGCTCCCGGCGAGGCGCTGCGGATCCGGGCCGATCGGGTCCCGGAGTACCGGCAGCGGTTCGACCGGCGGACCACCGGGCTCGCCGACCCGCTCGGTCCGGCCCTCGCCGCCGTCCCCGACCTGCTGGCCGAGGTCACCCGGGTGCGTGCGTCGGCGCCGCCGCCGCGGCGGGCGCTCGACCACGTGGCCGCGACCCCGGAGACCGCGGTGCGCCGCGCGCTCTGGCTCGACGCCCACTTCGACCTGGACGGCGCCCACCTGCTCTGCGTCGGCGACCACGACCTCACCGCCGCCGCCACCTGCCTGCTGCGTCCGACGCTCACCGCGACCGTCGTCGACGTCGACGAGCGGCTGCTCGCGTACATCGACTCGCTCGGGCTCGGCATCCGGTGCGTCTTCGGCGACCTGCGGTTCGGGCTGCCCGCCGCGGCGGCCGGGCGCGCCGCGCTCGCGTTCACCGACCCGCCCTACACGCCCGACGGGATCGGCCTGTTCCTCGAACGGGCGATCGAAGGGCTCACGCCGGGCGGGCGCATCCTGCTCGCCTACGGGTACTCGCCGCGCACGCCCGCGCTGGGGCTGGCGGTCCAGCGGACGTTCGGCGAACTGGAGCTCGCCGTGCAGGCGCAGTGGCCGGCGTTCTCCCGGTACGACGGGGCGCAGGCGATCGGGAGCGCCAGTGACCTCTACCTCCTTCTCCCCACGAGCAAGGCGCACCGGAAGGGGCGCGCCAAGCCCACCATCTACACCCACGGTGAGCAGTCCGCGGAGGCGTCGTCGGCCGCTCCGGCCGCGGTCGCGACCGCGCTGGTGGCGGCCGCCGCGGGCCCCGACCGGCTGCCGGTGCTCGGGGCCGCGCCGACCCCCGGGGCGCTGCGCGGGCCCGAGCTGAGCGGGGAGCGGGCGCTCGGTGCGCTCTGGACCGGTGGGGTGCCCGGCCCGGCCCGGGCCGGCGCGGTCGCGGTGGACGCCTCGGCCGACCCGGGGTCCTGGTTGCTGCGGATACTGCTCGCGGTCGACGCCCGGCGGCTCGCCGTCGCGGTCGGCAACAACCATCCCGACCTCGCCGACGCGGCCGGCCAGCAGGCCCTCGCCGAGCTCGTCGCGCCGAAATGGGCGCTGCGGTTCCGCCGCAGCACGCCGGGGCCGACGTCCGCGATCGTCGAGGCGGTGGCGGCCCCCGACCCCACCGACCCGGGCGACCGGCTGGTCCGCCACGTCCTCGACCGTGCCCACGGCCGCCTCACCAACGTCTGGCGCGACGCCCTGACCACCCATACCGGCCGGGCGAAACCGGAGGCCGCCGCACGGGTGGCCGAGTACCTCCCGGCACCGGCGGGCATCGAGGCGGACGGCACGCTGATGGAGACCCCGAGGCACCGGCTGGCCCCCCTCATCGAGGCGATCCGAGCCTCCGCCCCCTGAACCGCGGGTTCAGAACACCTTGTGGACCCGCACCGACTTGTCCTTGCTGCCGGAGGCGAGCAGCGACCCATCGGGGCTGAACACGATCGACCAGACCTCGTTCGCGTGGCCGGTGAGCGGTGGACCCACCCGGGTCCGGGTGGCCACGTCCCAGATCCGGACCGTGCGATCGAAGCTCGCGGTCGCCAGTAACGGCTCGGACGGGCTGAACGCGACCGAGTGAACCTGCCCGGAGTGACCGACCAGCGGCGCGCGTTCCGAGGAGAGCTCGGCCAGCCGCTTGACGAAGTCGCACTCGGTAGGGCGCCACTACGCCGTAGTTGACGCCGTTCACCGGTCGGGTTCGTGCAGGTGTCGAGGTGTCTGCGGAGCAAGTCGCGGGTGAGCGGGGAGACGCTAGGGCTGGAACGGAATATTTCAGACACGACGACGCTAGGTAGACCCCCGCCGTGTCAGACGCGGGAGACGGACTATTCTGCTCGCGAGGCTTGCCAGCCGCGGGCCAGCACCAGGCCCAGCGACGCCGATCTGCCAGGAGGGTCCGGCTGTGACCATCGAAGCCGAACGCATCGAACCGGAACCGATCGTGAGCCGGCCATGGCCGGTGCGCGAGTCGGTGAAGGGCAACGCGTTGGCCCGGATCATCCGGACGACCGACGCGAAGCAAATCGGCATCATGTACCTGATCACGTCGTTCTTCTTCTTCGCCGCGGCCGGCGTGATGGCGCTGCTCATGCGCGCCGAGCTGGCCCGGCCGGGGCTGCAGTTCCTGTCGAACGAGCAGTACAACCAGCTGTTCACGATGCACGGCTCGGTGATGCTGCTGCTCTTCGGCACGCCGCTGGGCTTCGCGTTCGCGAACTTCCTGGTGCCGCTGCAGATCGGCGCGCCCGACGTGTCGTTCCCGCGGTTGAACGCGTTCGCGTACTGGGCCTTCGCGTTCGGCGGTCTGATGGTGCTCTCGGGCTTCCTGACGCCGGGCGGCGCGGCCGACTTCGGCTGGTTCGCCTACGCGCCGCTGAACTCGCAGATCAACTCGCCGGGCGCCGGCGCCGACCTGTGGATCGTCGGCTTCGCGATCTCCGGTCTGGGCACGATCCTCGGTGCGGTCAACATCATCACGACGATCCTGACGATGCGCGCGCCGGGCATGACGATGTTCCGGATGCCGATCTTCACCTGGAACATGCTGGTCACCAGCCTCCTGGTGCTGATGGTCTTCCCGATCCTGACCGCCGCGTTCTTCGGCCTGCTGGCCGACCGGCACCTCGGGGCGCACGTCTACGACGCCGACACCGGCGGTCCGATCCTCTGGCAGCACCTGTTCTGGTTCTTCGGGCATCCAGAGGTCTACATCCTCGCCCTACCGTTCTTCGGCATCATCACCGAGATCATCCCGGTGTTCAGCCGCAAGCCGCTGTTCGGTTACAAGGGTCTGGTCGGCGCCACGGTGGCCATCGCGGCGCTGTCGATGACCGTGTGGGCGCACCACATGTTCGTCACCGGCGCGGTGCTCCTGCCGTTCTTCAGCTTCCTGTCGTACCTGATCGCGGTGCCCACCGGTATGAAGTTCTTCAACTGGATCGGCACCATGTGGCGCGGCCAGCTGACGTTCGAGACGCCGATGCTGTTCGCGGTCGGCTTCCTCGTCACGTTCCTGTTCGGTGGCCTGACCGGTGTTCTGCTGGCCAGCCCGCCGGTGGACTTCCACGTCTCGGACAGTTACTTCGTGGTGGCGCACTTCCACTACGTGCTCTTCGGCACGATCGTGTTCGCCGCGTTCGCCGGGATCTACTTCTGGTTCCCGAAGATGACCGGCCGGATGCTCGACGAGCGCCTCGGCAAGCTGCACTTCTGGCTCACGTTCATCGGGTTCCACACCACGTTCCTGGTGCAGCACTGGCTCGGCAACGAGGGCATGCCCCGCCGCTACGCCGACTACCTGGCCAGCGACGGCTTCACCACGCTGAACACGATCTCGACGATCGGCGCGTTCATCCTCGGCATCTCGACGCTGCCGATCATCTGGAACATCTGGAAGTCCTACAAGCTCGGCCGGGTCGTGACCGTCGACGACCCGTGGGGCTACGGGGGTGGCCTCGAGTGGGCCACGTCCTGCCCGCCGCCGCGGCACAACTTCCTCGAGCTGCCGCGCATCCGCTCGGAGCGCCCGGCGTTCGACGTGAAGTTCCCGCACCTGGCGCCGTGGGCCAACGAGGTCAAGAATCCGCAGCAGCCGAGCGTGAACGCGTAACACCGCTCACCGAATGGCCGGTCCCGACGAGGGGCCGGCCATTTGCGTGCAGTGGCTCACACGGGCGGGGTCGGGTTCGGCCGGACGAGCGCGGGCGTTCTACGGTGAGTGAACGCACCGCATTTTCTCCAGCCGCGGAACCGGAGCGATGACTCACAGCACGCGTGCACTGCTCACCGTCACCGGCGCCGACCGCCCCGGCGTCACCGCCGCTCTCTTCTCCGCTCTGGCCACCCTCGACCTCGAGGTCCGGGACGTCGAGCAGGTCGTGATCCGCGGCCAGCTGCTGCTCGGCGTCTCGGTCGAGCTGCCGTCGGCCGACGAACTGCCCGCGGTCAAACGGAGCGTGTCCGACCTCGGCCGGGCCCTCGGCGTCTGGATCGAGGTCGCGCTCGCGCCGACCGCCGACGCGCCGATGACCCGTCGCCAGGAGAAGCCCCATCACGTCACGGTGCTCGGCCGTCCCCTCACCGCGTCCGCGGTGGCGTCGATCGCGTCCGGCATCAGCGACCTGGGCGGCAACATCGACGCGATCACGCGCCTCTCCAAGTACCCGGTCACGAGCCTCGAGCTGCGTGTCTCCGGCGTGGAGAGCGCCCCGCTGCGCACCGCGCTCTCCACGGTGGCCACCGCGCACCGCATCGACGTCGCGGTGGAGCGCAGCGGGCTCGCCCGGCGCGCGAAGCGGCTGGTCGTGTTCGACGTCGACTCGACGCTGATCACCGGCGAGGTGATCGAGATGCTCGCCGCGCACGCCGGCCCGGAGGCCGAAGCCGAGGTCGCGGCGGTGACGGCGGCCGCGATGCGTGGCGAACTCGACTTCGCCGACTCGCTGCACCAGCGTGTGCACGCCTTGGCCGGCCTCGACGCGATCGTGCTGGAGAAGGTCCGCAACGAGGTGAAGCTGACGCCCGGCGCACGCACGCTGGTGCGCACGCTCAAGCGCATGGGCTTTCTCTGCGGCATCGTCTCCGGCGGCTTCACGCAGGTCACCGACCATCTCGTCGACCTGCTCGGGCTCGACTACGCGGCCGCGAACACGCTCGAGGTGATCGACGGCGTCCTCACCGGGCGGGTCATCGGCGACATCGTGGACCGGCCGGGCAAGGCCACCGCGCTCGCCAAGTTCGCCGCGGCCGCCGGCGTGCCGATGGCCCAGACCGTCGCGGTCGGCGACGGAGCCAACGACATCGACATGATCAGCGCGGCCGGGCTCGGCATCGCGTTCAACGCGAAGCCGGCGCTGCGCGAGGTCGCCGACACCGCACTCAACCAGCCCTACCTCGACGCGGTCCTGTTCTTCCTCGGCGTCTCCCGCGAGGAGATCGACGAGGTCGACGAGGTCGACGAGAGCTAAAGCTCGCGGGCCAGGACGGCGGCCTGGGTGCGGCTGCGTAGGCGCAGTTTGGCCAGGATGCGGCTGACGTGGGTCTTGGTGGTCGCCTCGGCCATGTCCAGGGCCGCCGCGATCTCCGCGTTCGACAGGCCGCGGCCCAGGCAGTCGAGCACCTCGCGCTCGCGCGGCGTCAGCTTCTCCAGCTCCGGCGGCGGGGCCGGACGAGCGACCGTGCCGCGCGCGAACGCGTCGATGAGCCGGCGGGTGACCCGCGGCGCGACCATGCCCTCACCGGCGGCGACGAGCCGTACCGCGGCGATCAGGTCGGCCGCCTCGGTGTCCTTGAGCAGGAAACCGGCCGCCCCGGCACGCAGCGCTCCGAACACGTACTCGTCCAGGTCGAACGTCGTCAGTACCAGCACGTCGGCCACGCCGTCGGCGGCCAGTGCCGCGGTCGCGCCGATCCCGTCCAGCTTCGGCATCCGCACGTCCATCACGACGACGTCGGGGCGCAGCGCACGGGCCAGCTCCACCGCCTCCTGACCGTCCCCGGCCTCCCCGACGACCTCGATGTCCGGCGCCGACGACAGGATCAGCACCAACCCGGTCCGCACCGCCGCCTGGTCGTCCGCGACCAGCACCCGCACGGTCACAGCGGAATCGAGGCGTGCACACGCCACCGTCCTTCCTGCGGGCCCGCGTCGAGCGAGCCGCCCACGAGCGCGGCCCGCTCGGCCATGCCCACCAGCCCTGCGCCGCCGACCAGCGGGAACGCGTCGGCGGTGTCCGGCAGCGGGTTCTCGACGGTGAGCGTCAGCACGTCCGGGCAGTACCGCACGATCGCCTCCACCGGCTGACCGGGGGCGTGGCGTCCGGCGTTCGTGAGGGCCTCCTGCAGGATCCGGTACCCGGCGAGCTCCACCGCCGACGACAGCGGCCGGGCTTCCCCGTCCACGGTCAGCGTCGCCGGGGTGCCGGCCTCACGCACCCGGTCGACGAGCGCGGCGAGCTGGTCCAGGCGGGCCTCGGCGGGCGAGTCGGCGCCCTCGTCGGCCCGCAGCACGTCGATCAGGTGACGCATCTCGGCCAGCCCGTCGACGCTGTGCTTGCGGATCAGCTCGAGCGATCGTCGGGTCGTGTCGCCGTGGTCGTCCCGGGCCAGCGCGGCGGTGGAGTGCAGCGCGATCACGCTCAGATCGTTCGCGACGAGGTCGTGCAGGTCACGCGCCACCCGGGTCCGTTCGGCCGCCACCGCGGCCCGCTGGTCGAGCTCGGCCAGCCGCGCGGTCTGCTCCGCGCGTTCCCGCTCGGCGCTCGCCCGTTCCCGCTCGGCCGCCGCGGTCTGGCGGTGCCGCCGCACGGTCATCGCGGTGTCCACCGGTACGACGGTGAAGAGCGCCGCCTGCACGCCCAGCAGCACACCGTCGAGCTCCTGCGCTTTGACCAGCCCGACCACCGAGAAGATCAGCACGGTCGTGACCGAGCTGATCATCAACGCGCGACCGACCCGGGCCGAGCCCTTCTCGGTGATCTCCCAGAGGGCGTTGGCGAGCACGAAGATCGGCACCAGGCCGGGCGTGCCGACGATCCAGTCGACGGTCAGGGCCACGTAAGCCACGGTCAGGCTGACCCACCGGAAGGGCCGCAGGATGAGCACCGAGAACGAGGCGGCGCCCAGGGTGGCGAGGCCGACCCACGACTTCAACGGGTAGCCGAGCCAGATCAGCACGAGGCCGCCGACGAAGGCGCCCACCGCCAGCCCCAGATCACGCCACCGCATGGCTCGATTCGACCACGGGTAGCCGTCCGCCGCTTCGGCCGTGCCTACGGTGTGCGCTCGCCCGGCGTCCGCCGAAGGATGTAGGAACCGCACCCGGGACCGTGCATCGGACGGCGTACGGGCAGTTCGTCACGCGGGCCGACGCCGCAGCGCGCCGGCGCCGGGACGCTGAGAAGCATGGTTGCCGTCATCATCGCGTGCGAAATCGGGTTCTGGGTCGTGCTCGGCGCCGGGCTCGCGGCCAGATATCTGCTGCGGCGCAAGCGGCTGGGTGCGGCGCTGCTGGTCGCGACCGCGTTCGTCGACCTGGTGGCGCTCGTCGCGGCCGTTGTCGACCTGCGCGGGGGCGCGACGGCCGACTGGTCGCACGGGCTGGCCGCGCTGTACATCGGGTTCTCGGTGGCGTTCGGCCCGACGCTGGTGCGCTGGGCCGACGAACGGTTCGCGCACCGCTTCGCCGGCGGTCCGGTGCCCACGAAGCCGCCCAGGTACGGCACTCAGCGGGCGGTGTACGAGTGGAAGCTGTGGTTGCGTGCGGTGATCGCGTGCGGGATCTCCGGCGCGCTGCTGTTCGGCGCGATCCGCCTGGTCGACGACGCCGAGCGCACCGAGGCGCTCGGCGGGACGCTGTCCGCGCTGCCGAAGATCGTGGTCATCTGGGGCATCGTCGCGCTGACCTACACCGTGTTCCCTAAGACACGACCGGCTCACCCACGAGCGTGACGCCGGCCTGCTCCAGCTCGGTGAGCGCGCGCTGCGTGGTGGGGGCGGCGACACCGGCCGTCAGGTCGAGCAGGACGGTGGTGGCGAAGCCGTTGCGTGCGGCGTCCAGCGCGGTGGCCCGGACGCAGTGGTCGGTCGCGATGCCGACGACGTCCACTTCGGTCACGTCGTGCTCGCGGAGCCAGTCGGTGAGGGCCTTGCCCTCGGAGAGGCCCTCGAAGCCGGAGTAGGCCGCCGCGTACTCGCCCTTGTCGAAGATCGCCTCGACCCGCCCGGTGTCGAAGTTCGGGTGCAGCTCGACACCGCCGGTGCCCACGACCGTGTGGGCCGGCCAGGTGTCGACGAAGTCGGGGTTCTCGGAGAAGTGGTGGCCCGGGTCGATGTGGTGGTCGCGGGTGGCGACGACCCGGTCCCACTGCCGGGCGTCGGCGGCCAGCGCGGCGGAGATGGCGGTCGCGACCCCGGCGCCACCGGTGACGGCGAGCGAACCGCCCTCGCAGAAGTCGTTCTGGACGTCGACGACGATCAACGCACGGGCCATCGGATACCCCTAACTGAAAATGACCGGGATGGCAGGGTCACCCGCGGACAGGCTCAGGCCCTCCCACGGGAGCGTCACGAGCGCCTTCTCCAGGTGGTCCCGGGAGGCGAGCAGGTCCGGGGCCCCGGCGGTGCGGACACCGGCACGCACCAGCGGAATCTGGAGCGGGCGGTCGTGTTCGCCCAGCTGCGGCGTGGAGAGCGAGACCACTTCCTCGACCGCCGTGCCGGTGGACCGGTAGCGGCGCACCGCGGTCTTGCGTCCGCCGCGCGAGGCCTTGTTCTCGCTGCGCTTGGCCACCGGCCGGCCCTCGACCTCGACCAGCTTGTAGACCATGCCCGCGGTCGGCGCGCCCGAGCCGGTGACGACCGACGTACCAGCGCCGTAGACGTCGACCGGAGCGACCGCCAGCGCGGCGATCGAGTACTCGTCCAGATCACCGGAGACGACGATCCGCGTGCCGGTCGCGCCGAGCGAGTCCAGCTGCTGGCGGGCCTGGACGGCGAGCACGCCGAGGTCCCCGGAGTCGATGCGCACCGCGCCCAGCTCCGGGCCGGCGACCTCGATCGCCGTGCGGATACCGGCGGTGATGTCGTAGGTGTCGACGAGCATCGTGGTGCCGACGCCGAGCGCGGCGAGCTGGCCGGTGAACGCGGCCTTCTCGGTGTCGTGCAGCAGCGTGAACGCGTGCGCGCTGGTGCCGGTGGTGGGGATGCGGTAGCGGCGGCCGGCCTCGAGGTTCGACGTGGCGGTGAACCCGGCCAGGTAGGCGGCGCGGGCCGACGCCACGGCGGCCTCCTCGTGCGTGCGTCGCGAACCCATCTCGATCAGCGGCCGGTCGCTGGCCGCGATCACCATCCGGGCGGCCGCGGTGGCGATCGCCGAGTCGTGGTTGAGGATCGAGAGCGCGAGCGTCTCCAGCAGCACGGCCTCGGCGAACGTGCCGCGGACGGTGAGGATCGGCGACCCGGGGAAGTACAGTTCACCCTCGGGGTAACCGTCGATGTCGCCGCTGAAGCGGTAGTCCGCGAGCCACGCGGCGGTGTCGTCGTCGACCGCGCCGGCGCTGCGCAGGAACTCGAGGTCGTCGGCGTCGAACCGGAAGTCGACCAGGGCGTCCAGGACACGACCGGTGCCGCCGACGACGCCGAAGCGCCGTTCTTTCGGCAACCGGCGCGCGAACACCTCGAACACGCACTCACGGTGGGCCGAGCCGTCGCGCAGCGCCGAGGCCAGCATCGTGAGCTCGTAGTGGTCGGTCAGCAGTGCTGTCCCCATGCCCACCAGCGTACGAGCAGCTCATCGAATACTTGTTGCCCGGGGTTGTTGCGAGAACCTCCAGCGATGGCACGATGGGGTTCATGACCGCTCCTCTGGTCGCTCCGGCGGAGACGCCGAGCACCGCAGAAAGGCCCGCGCAGCAGAAGCCGTGGGTCACTGTCGTCTGGGACGATCCGGTCAACCTCATGTCGTACGTGACCTACGTCTTCCAGAAGCTCTTCGGCTACGACAAGCCCAAAGCCACCCAGCTCATGCTCGACGTCCACCAGAAAGGCCGTGCAGTCGTCTCCACCGGCTCCCGCGAAAAGATGGAGCTCGACGTCGCCCGGCTGCATTCGCACGGGCTCTGGGCCACGCTGCAGCAGGATTGACATGACCTATGGCTTCACACGTTCGGACAGCTCCCTGACGCTCCGCCTGAGCGCCGAAGAGGCGCAGGCGGTCGGGTTGGTCGTCGCGCAGGTCGCCGGGCTGATCCAGGCCGGTGACCGGCGCGGGGTCATGAGCCTCGACCTGGGGCCGGGGTCGCTCGGCCGCGCCTCCGAGGCGCCCCGCGAGCCGTTCGACGTCTTCGACGATTTCGACAAGATCGAGCCGGAACCCGAGGACCTCGAGATCGAGCTGGTCGAGGACGGCGTCGCCGGCCCGAGCCTCGATCCGGTGCTGGCCCGGCTCTTTCCCGACGGGTACCGCGACGACCCGGAGTCGGCCGCCGAACTCCGCAGCCTCACCGAGTCGTCGTTGCGTGAGGAGAAGATCGGCAACGCCGGTGTCATCCTCGACGACCTTCCGTTCGAGGGCGGGGAGATCCGCCTGGACGCCGACCGCGCCGAGGCGTGGCTGCTGGCGCTGAACGACGCCCGGCTCATGCTCGGCACCGCGCTGGAGATCGAGGGCGACACCGATCCGCTGGCCGAGCTGGACGCCGCCGCGGGCGCCGATCCGACCGGGGCGCGGGTGCTGGGCCTGTCGCTTTATCAGTTCCTGACCGGATTGCAGGCCAGTCTGGTCGACGCGCTCGATCCGGAGTAGCGCAGCTCACCACTTTTCCGTCGGATGCGCTGGGTACGCTGGTGGGCGTGTTGAAACTCGACCGGGCCATCCATGACGCCATCGTGGCGCACGCCCGCCGCGACCACCCCGACGAGGCGTGCGGTGTGGTGGCCGGTCCGGCCGGTAGCGATCAGCCCGTTCGGTTCATCCCGATGCTCAACGCGGCGCGGTCGCCCACGTTCTACGAGTTCGACTCCACGGATCTGTTGAAGCTGTACCGGGATCTCGACGATCGGGACGAAGAGCCCGTCGTCATCTACCACTCGCACACCGCCACCGAGGCGTACCCGTCGCGTACCGACATCTCGTACGCGAACGAGCCCGGCGCGCACTACGTGCTGGTGTCGACACGCGAAGAAGACCGGGTCGAGTTCCGTTCGTTCCGCATCGTCGACGGTGTGGTGACGGAGGAACCGGTGGAAATCGCATGACGCCGACGCAGTCGTATCTGTTCGCGCACACGCCGGTCGAAGTGGTTTACGACTGTCGTCTTCGCTGACTTCCGGCTTCCCGTTCAGCTATTTCCAGGAGTGTTCCATGGCCATTGACGTTCGCATTCCGACCATTTTGCGCACCTACACCGGTGGCGAGAAGCTCGTGCAGGGCGAGGGCAGCACGCTCGAGGCGCTCATCGGCGACCTCGACGGCAAGTACCCGGGCCTGCGTGGGCGCCTGGTCACCGACGAGGGTTCGCTGCACCGGTTCGTCAACGTCTACGTCAACGACGAGGACGTGCGGTTCACCGGTGCGCTCGAGACCGGTTTGAAGGACGGCGACGAGGTAACCGTCCTCCCTGCGGTGGCCGGCGGCTGAGTCTCGTTCGCGGGGGCCCACGGCCCCCGCGCCGTCCGAAGGGGGCCGACATGACCCGGTACGACTCTTTGCTCGACGCACTCGGTGACACGCCGCTGGTCGGCCTACCCCGGCTCTCTCCCAGTGAGAACGTCCGCCTCTGGGCGAAGCTGGAGGACCGCAACCCGACCGGTTCGGTGAAGGACCGCCCGGCGATCTACATGATCACCGAGGCCGAGAAGGAGGGGCGGCTGCGCCCCGGCGACACGATCCTCGAGCCGACGAGCGGCAACACCGGCATCTCGCTGGCGATGGCGGCCAAACTCAAGGGCTACCGGCTGATCTGCGTGATGCCGGAGAACACGTCGATCGAGCGCCGTCAGCTGCTCGGGATGTACGGGGCCGAGATCATCTCGTCGCCGGCCGCGGGCGGCTCCAACCAGGCCGTCGCGATGGCCAAGCAACTGGCCGAGGAACACCCCGACTGGAAAATGCTCTACCAGTACGGGAACCCGGCCAACGCGCGCGCCCACTACGAGACCACCGGCCCGGAGATCCTGCGCGACTGCCCGACGATCACGCACTTCGTCGCCGGCCTCGGCACCACCGGCACGCTGATGGGAACCGGGCGGTACCTGCGCGAGAAGGTGCCCGACGTGCAGATCATCGCGGCCGAGCCGCGGTACGGCGAGCTCGTCTACGGGCTGCGGAACATCGACGAGGGCTTCGTGCCCGAGCTGTACGACGCCAGCGTGCTCACCACCCGTTTCTCGGTGGGGCCGCGCGACGCGCTGCTGCGCACCCGGCAGCTCATCGAAGTGGAAGGCATCTTCGCCGGCCTGTCCACCGGGGCGATCCTGCACGCGGCGCTGGCCACCGCGCACAAGGCCGTGAAAGCCGAACAGCGCGCCGACATCGTCTTCGTGGTCTGCGACGGCGGCTGGAAGTACCTCTCCACCGGCGCCTACGCCGGCACCCTGGCCGAAGCCGAAGCCGCTCTCGAGGGCCAACTCTGGGCCTAGTGGGCGGGCTCCAGGTTCAAGCGAGTCGCGCCTGGCGGCGCTCGACATGCAACTACCGGGGTGGGCCGAAGCGCACGGGGACGCCTTGGGAGAAGAGGACGCTCGGGGGTGGGCCCGGCAGGGCGGGGAGGCCGGCGGAGCGGAGAAGGGTTTCGTCCAGGTCGACCAGGGTTGCGCTGCGTAGCGGCCAGGCGGGGTGTTCGTTCGGGAGGTAGATCGTCTTCCCGCGCAGCACGGTGTGCAGACCCCACCGCGCGGTGAGGAAGTCGTTCAGCGGGTCCGGTGGCGCGGGATCGCCCGGGACCACGGTGAACGCCGACTCGGGGCCCGCGCCCGGCCAGCGTCGGACGCTGCGGTACGTGTAGGCGCCGTCCGGACGCCGGCGGACGCTCATCGTCGACCAGACGTAGTTGAGCCCGAAGAGCGTGCGCCCGACGACCACGGGCAGTAGCCGCGCGGCGTCCAGCGAGCGGAACACCACGCCCCGGCGGCCGGCCGCGTCGATCGAGTAGAGCCGCACGTTGGTCTCGGCGAAACGCCCGAGGTACGGCACCCCGACGCGGAGCCCCACGCGGTCCATCGTGAACCCGATCAGCCCCACGTAGGTCACGCCGCCGAGCGTGTCCGGCCGCGTGCCCGGCGGGAGCAGCGGTGCGACGACGTCGGGCTCGACCGGCCAGTGCAGGAACGCCAGATCCCGCCACCACTGGGTCATGATCGCCCGCCGGATCGTCCGGGGGGTCGTCAGCGTCACGGGCTCGACCTGCATGCGTCAAGTGTGCCACCTGGCGACTGTCCCATCAATTGGGACGCTAGTCTCGAAATATGGAATCGAGACGTCGCTGGGTGGTGTTGGCGGTGGGCGTGGCCGGCATGACGGCCGGGTGCGCGTTCCTCTACGGGTTGCCGTACCTCCTCCCGCGGCTCCGGGCCGACGGCCTCTCGCTGACCCAGGCCGCCACGCTGGTGGCGTGCCCGATCTTCGGCCTGCTGGCGACGCTCGTGGGCTGGGGCGCGCTGGCCGATCGGTACGGCGAGCGGGGCGTCATCGCGTTGGGGCTGGGCGGTGCCGGCGTGGTGCTGCTCGGGGCGTCGGTCGTGTCCGGGCCGGTCGCGCTGGGTGCGTGCCTGGTCCTGGCCGGTGCCGCGGCGGGGTCGGTCAACGCCGCGAGCGGACGGCTGATCCTGGGCTGGTTCGGGGCCGCCGAGCGGGGGCTCGCGATGGGGATCCGGCAGATGGCCCAGCCGCTCGGCGTCGCGGTGGCCGCCGTCGTGGTCCCGGTGCTCAGCCGGGCCGGCGCGTTGACGTTCCTGGCGGCCGGGTGTCTCGCCACCGCGGCCCTGGTCGCGGTCGTGGTGCGTGATCCGGCCCGCTCCGCGGCGGCCGGAGGCGCGACCGGGAACGGGAACCCGTACCGGGCGCCGGTGCTGTGGCGGCTCTACGGCGCCGGGGCGCTGCTGGTGTTCCCGCAGTTCGCGGTGGCGACGTTCGGGTTGGTGTTCCTGGTCGACTCGTCCGGCTGGGACGCGGCGACGGCGGGCCGGCTGCTGGCCGTCGCCGCGTTCGGTGGGGCGGCCGCGCGGCTGCTCGCCGGGTGGTGGTCGGACCGGGCCGGCTCACGCACCGGTCCGATGCGGATCCTCGCCGGGACGACGGCGGTGGTGCTGGCGTTGCTCGCCGCGGGGGCCGCCGGAGTGCCGGGCGTCGCGGTGGTGGCGCTGGTCGCGGCGGCGGTCGTCTCGGTGTCGACGAACGGGTTGTCGTTCACGGCGGTGGCCGAGTACGCCGGGCCGGGCTGGGCGGGCCGGGCGCTCGGCATCCACGGCACCGGCCAGAACGGCGTGGCCGCGCTGACCGCCCCGGTCCTGGGCGCGGTCGTCACCCACGCCGGCTACCCGGTCGCGTTCGCCTCGGCCGCGCTCGCCGCCGCCGTCGCGGTGGTCGTGACGCCGCTCCACGCGCGGGCGTGATAGCACAGGGTGCCCAGAATGCAACGGCTCGTACCTGTTCCGGTTCGCGGGGAAGCGGCGTTATGGTGGCCGCGTCACTGTACGCGGGAGCTCGCGCCGAAAGCGGGCTGAGAGGGCGGCTGTCCGAGAAGGACGGTGCCGCCGACCGCTCGAACCTGACCGGGTAATGCCGGCGTAGGGAGCTCTCTCATGAGCGATGTTGTCTCGACCGGTCCTCTTCCGGGTAGCCGCAAGGCGTACCGGGGCGCACTGCGCGTCCCGGTCCGCGAGATCGAACTCACCAACGGCCAGGTCGTCGAACGCTACGACACCTCCGGCCCGTACACCGAGACCGACTTCCACCCCGACCTCGAGAACGGTCTGCCGAAACGGGACCGCACCCGCACCCACCCGACGCAACTGCTGGCCGCGCGGGCCGGCGAGATCACGCCCGAGATGGCGTACGTCGCCGCCCGCGAGAACCTCCCGGCCGAGCTGGTACGGAGCGAGGTCGCAGCCGGCCGCGCGGTGATACCCGCGAACGTCAACCACCCCGAGTCCGAGCCGATGATCATCGGCAAGCGGTTCCTGGTGAAGATCAACGCGAACATCGGCACGTCGGCGGTGACGTCGTCGCCGGCCGAAGAGGTCGAGAAAATGGTGTGGGCCACCCGGTGGGGTGCCGACACGGTCATGGACCTCTCCACCGGCCCACGCATCCACGAGACCCGCGAGTGGATCCTGCGGAACTCGCCGGTGCCGATCGGCACCGTGCCGATCTACCAGGCCCTGGAGCGGGTGAACGGCGACCCGACCGCGTTGACCTGGGAGATCTACCGTGACGTCGTGGTCGAGCAATGCGAGCAGGGCGTCGACTACATGACCGTGCACGCCGGTGTGCGGATGGCGTACATCCCGCTCACCGTCGGCCGGAAGACCGGGATCGTGTCGCGCGGCGGGTCGATCCTCGCGGCCTGGTGCCTGGCGCACCACCGGGAGAACTTCCTCTACACGCACTTCGCCGAGCTGTGCGAGATCCTGCGGACGTACGACGTGACGTTCTCGCTCGGTGACGGGCTGCGGCCCGGCTCGGTGTACGACGCCAACGACGACGCCCAACTGGCCGAACTCCGGACGCTCGGCGAGCTGACGAAGGTCGCGAAGGACCATGGTGTGCAGACCATGATCGAGGGCCCCGGGCACGTGCCGATGGACAAGATCGCCGAGAACGTGCGGTTGCAGCAGGAGTGGTGCGACGACGCGCCGTTCTACACGCTCGGGCCGCTGGCCACCGACGTCGCGCCGGGGTACGACCACATCACGTCGGCGATCGGGGCCGCGATGATCGCGTGGCACGGCACCGCGATGCTCTGTTACGTCACCCCGAAGGAGCACCTGGGGCTGCCCGACCGCGACGACGTCAAGGCGGGCGTGATCGCGTACAAGATCGCCGCGCACGCGGCGGACGTCGCGAAAGGACATCCCGGCGCGCAGGCGCACGACGATCAGCTGTCCGACGCGCGGTTCGAGTTCCGCTGGGCGGACCAGTTCGCGCTGGCGCTCGACCCGGAGACCGCCCAGTCGTTCCACGACGAGACGCTGCCCGCGGCCCCGGCGAAGACCGCGCATTTCTGCTCGATGTGCGGGCCGAAGTTCTGCAGCATGCGCATCAGCCACGACCTGCGTGCCGCCCCCGGCATGGCCGAGAAGTCGGCGGAGTTCCGGGCGGCGGGCAACCGGATCTACCTGCCCGTGGCCCAGCCGTGAACCCGGTGGTCGCGCTCACCGTCGCCGGATCGGACTCCGGCGGCGGTGCGGGGTTGCAGGCCGACCTGCACACGTTCGCGGCGTTCGGTGTGCACGGCACCAGCGCGGTGACGGCGGTGACCGTGCAGAACACGGTCGGCGTGACCGGGGTCCACGAGATCCCGCCGCCGCTGGTGGCGGACCAGATCCGGGTGGTCGTCGAGGACATGCGGCCGGGTGCGGTGAAGACCGGCATGCTCGCGTCGGCGCCGATCATCGAGGCGATCGGGGCGGCGTTCCGGCGGCACGGGATCGGGCGCGGCGGGTCGGTCCCGCTGGTGCTCGATCCGGTGTGCGCGTCGATGCACGGTGATCCGCTGCTGCGTGCCGACGCACTGAGCGCGCTGCGCGGGCTGTTCGCGGCGGCGACGGTCGTGACGCCGAACCTGGACGAGACCGCGTTGCTGGTCGGGACGCGCGACCAGCGTGACGCCGCGCGTGCGCTGCTCGCCCTCGGTCCCGCGTACGCGCTGGTGAAGGGCGGGCACGGCGACGGCCCGCGCAGCCGGGACCTGCTCACCGACGGGACGACGGAGCTCTGGCTCGACGCCGCGCGCATCGACACCGGCAACACCCACGGCAGCGGTGACACGCTCGCGGCCGCGATCACCGCGCGGCTGGCCGGCGGCGATTCGCTGCCCGACGCGGTCGCCGCGGCCAAGCGGTACGTGACCAGGGCGGTCGCGACCAGCTACTCGGTCGGCTCCGGCCACGGCCCCGTCGGCCACCCACCCGCCTCCGACCCGGTGGCCCCTCCCGGTCCCGCTGGCCCGGGGTCGGAGGCGGGTGCGGCTCCGGCCGCGGTCGGTGCGTCGTGAGTGCGGTTCGGGTGGCGGTGGTCGGTGGGGGAGTGATCGGGCTCTCCTGCGCCTGGGCGCTGGTCCGCGACGGTGCCCGGGTGACCGTGTTCGAGCCCGACCAGAGCCGCGGCGCGAGCCTCGTCGGCGCGGGCATGCTCGCGCCGATCACCGAGGCGCACCCGACCGAACCCGCGCTCCTCGCCGCCGGTCGCGCCGCGGTCGACGCCTGGCCGGAGTTCGCCGCGGCACTCGCCGCCACCGGCGTCGACCCGGGTTACCGCACGAACGGAACCCTGGTGGTCGGCTACACCGCCGACGACGTCGTCGCGCTCGACGAACTGGCCGCCCGCCTGGCCGCGCTCGAGATCGACGTCGAGCGGCTCACCGGCTCCGCCTGCCGCCGCCTCGAACCCGCGCTGGCGCCGGGCGTCCGCGCCGGCCTGGACGTGCCCGGCGACCACAGCGTCGACAACCGCGCGCTCCTGCGTGCCCTGCGCGCCGCGACCGACGCCGCCGGCGTCACCCACGTGACCACCGCGTTCCCCCCGGCTCCGGCCGGGACCGACGGGTACGAGCGGGACGTCACGGTGCTGGCGGCCGGAGCCTGGACACCGCGGCTGGCCCCGCAGCTCGACGGGCTGGTCCGGCCGGTGCGTGGTGAGAACCTGCGGCTGGCCGCGCGGAGATCCACTCCGGTGCTGACCCGGACCGTCCGTGCCCTGGTCGACGGCCGGGGCGTGTACCTGGTGCCCCGCGCCACCGGCGAGCTCGTCGTCGGCGCCACCCAGGACGAGGTCGGCTTCGACCGCACGGTCACCGCCGGCGGCGTGCACCGGCTCCTCACCGACGCCCGCAGAGTTCTCCCGGCGATCGACGAGTACGCGCTGGCCGAGACGTCGGCCGGGCTCCGGCCGATGAGCCCGGACGGCGCGCCGGTCGTCGGGCACGTCGGCGACGACACGATCGTGGCGACCGGGCACGGCCGCAACGGCATTCTGCTGGCCCCGTTGACCGCCACGCTCGTCGCCCGGCTGGTGAACGGCGGAACCGCGGACCCGGCGTTCGCGCCCGGCCGGTTCAGCGCGACCAGAACTCGATGATCCAAACCGGACTTCAAAGGGTACGGATGATGACGACGTTACGGGTGAACGGCCGAGAGGTCGAAGTATCCGATCCCACGACCGTCGCGGTGCTCGTCCAGCAGCTCACGCTCAGCCCTCGCGGCGTCGCGGTGGCGGTCAACGGCGAAGTGGTACCGCGCGGTGGCTGGGCCGGTGCGCAGCTGACCGACGGCGACGAGGTGGAGGTCCTCATGGCGGTGCAGGGTGGCTAAAGCAGCGGCTACGGACGCACTGGTCATCGCCGGGAGGCCGCTGGCGTCCCGGCTCGTGATGGGCACCGGAGGCGGATCGGTCAACCTCGCGGTGCTCGGCGAGGCGTTACGCGCCTCCGGGACGGTACTCACCACGGTCGCGATGCGCCGCGTGGACGCGGTCTCCGGGATGGGCGTGTTCCCGCTGCTCAAGGAGTACGGCATCGAGCCGCTCCCGAACACCGCGGGGTGCCGCACCGCGTCCGAGGCGGTGCTTACCGCGGAGCTGGCGCGCGAGGCGTTGGAGACCGACTGGATCAAGCTCGAGGTCGTCGCCGACGACCGGACGCTCCTGCCCGACCCGGTGGAGCTGCTCACCGCGGCCGAGCAGCTGGTCGGGGCCGGGTTCACGGTGCTGCCGTACACCAACGACGACCCGGTGCTGGCGCGGCGGCTGGCCGAGGTGGGGTGCGCCGCGGTGATGCCGCTGGGGTCGCCGATCGGGTCCGGGCTGGGCATCCGCAACCCGCACAACATCGCGCTGATCGTCGAGGAGGCGACGGTGCCGGTGATCCTCGACGCGGGGATCGGCACCGCGAGCGACGCGGTGCAGGCGATGGAGCTGGGCTGCGACGGGGTGCTGCTCGCCACCGCGGTCACCGGTGCCCGTGACCCGGTCGCGATGGCGACCGCGATGCGCCTCGCCGTCGAGAGCGGGCGCCTGGCCTACCGGGCCGGCCGGGTTCCCCGCCGCTGGTACGCGCAGGCCTCGTCCCCGCCGGTGTACGAGTGAACCGCAGGCGACGGCTCGCGGACGCGCGGCTGTATCTGTGCACGCCCGACCGCCCCGACCTGGCGGAGTTCGCCGACGCCGCGCTCGCCGGCGGCGTCGACGTCATCCAGCTGCGTGCGAAGGGCATCGAGGCCCGCTACGAGCTCGAACGCCTCGCGCTGCTCAAGGCCGCCTGCGAACGCCACGGCGCGCTGCTCGCGGTCAACGACCGGGCCGACGTCGCGCTGGCCGCCGAGGCCGACGTGCTGCACCTGGGCCAGGGCGACCTGCCGGTCGGAACGGCCCGGCGCATCCTCGGGAACGACGTCCTGATCGGACGCTCGACCCACACCCCCGCGCAGGCCGACGCCGCCGCCACCCAGGCCGGCGTCGACTACTTCTGCGCCGGCCCGTGCTGGCCGACCCCCACCAAGCCGGGCCGCCCCGCCGCGGGCCTCGACCTGGTGCGCCACGTGCGCGGCACCGAACGACCCTGGTTCGCGATCGGCGGCATCGACGAGGCCCGCCTCCCCGAGGTGCTCGAGGCCGGCGCCACCCGCGTCGTGGTCGTGCGCGCGATCACCGAGGCCGACGACCCCGGGGCCGCCGCCCAGCGCCTGGCCGCGCGCCTGCGGGCAACCGGGCCTACGACGGGTTTCCGGGCCCAGCCGCTCGGCCGAAGCCCCGGAAACCCGTCGTAGCCCCGAGAACCCGCTACGAGCCCGCGTCGTGGGCCAGCAGCGCCAGCTGCACCCGGTTGTTGAGCTCCAGGCGGGTCAGGATGCGCGACACGTGCGCCTTCACGGTGGCCACGCTCATGAACAGCGACGTCGCGATCTCCGCGTTCGACGCGCCCTGCCCGACCGCCTCGGCGACCTCCAGCTCCCGCGGGCTCAACTGCGCCAGCAACGCGACCGCCCGCGCTTTCCGGGCGTCCACCCCGGCCTCGGAGACGTGCGCGATGAGCTGACGCGTCACGGCCGGTGACAGCATCGGGTCGCCGGCCGCGACGGTCCGGATCGCCCGGACGATCTCGGCCGGCGGCGTGTCCTTGAGCAGGAACCCGCCGGCGCCGGCACGCAGCGCGCGCAGCACGTACTCGTCCGCGTCGAACGTGGTCAGCACGATCACCTCGGGCGGATCCGGGCGCCGCCGCAGTGCCTCGGTCGCGGCCAGCCCGTCCACCGACGGCATCCGGATGTCCATCAGCACCACGTCGGGCGAGTACGCCCCGACCGCGGCCGGCACCTCGGCCCCGTCGGCGGCCTCACCCACCACCCGGAGGTCGTCGGTGCCGGACAGGATCATCGTCAGCCCGGCTCGCACCAACGGATCGTCGTCCACGATCAGCACCCGCGTCACGTCGTCCACGGCAACCATGCTTTCAGCCGGAAGTCGCCCGCGGTGGAGGGACCGTGTTCCAACCGCCCCCCGGCCAGCCCGACCCGTTCACCGAGCCCCACGATCCCGGTTCCGGCGCCGGGGATCGGTGACGTCTCGGCCCGCAGCGGAAGCCAGTTGCGTACCTCGACGGTGAGACCGTCGTCCTGGTCGCCGCTCACCGTGACCCGCACCGCGGCACCGCGCGCGTGTTTCCGCGCGTTCGTCAGCCCCTCCTGCACGATCCGGTACGCGGTCCGGCCGACGACCGCGGGTACCGCCGACGGGTCGTCCACCCGGACCTCCAGGTCGATCGTGCCCCCGGCCCGGCGCGCCTCGCTGACCAGCGCGGGCACGTCGCCGAGCGTCGGCTGGGGCCGGTCGCGGTCGGGCTCGGCGCCGTTCGGGGCGCGCAGCACCCCGATGACGTCCCGGAGTTCCTGCAGTGCCTGGTGCGCGCTGGTGCGGATCACCCCAGCGGCCTTCGCGATCTCGTCCGGCGGTGCGTCGGGCCGGAACTCCAGCGCACCCGCGTGGAGGCTGAGCAGCGAGATCCGGTGGGCGAGCACGTCGTGCATCTCCCGCGCGATGCGGGTGCGCTCGAGCTGCCTGGCCTGCTCGACGCGCAGACTCTGCTCGTCCTCCGCGCGGCGGGCGCGGTCCCGGAGCGAGTCGACGAGCGCCCTCCGAGCCTTGATGAAGCTGCCCCAGGCCACCAGGATGCCGGCGATCAGGACGATGGCCAGCACCGCGGCCCACATCGGCAGCGTCGGGTTCGGCTGCACGATGCTGTAGACCGCGCCGGTGACGACGAAGACCGCGGTGGCGAGCACCACGAGCCGCGGACGGCAGCGGATCGCCACCGTGATCAACGTGATGCCCTGCGGGACGGCGGCCAGCGTGGAGACCGAGGCGATCACCGAGACGACGATCGACGTCGTCATCGGCCACCGTCGCCGCCACCAGACCAGCGGGGCCGCCAGCGTGGCCAGCACCAGGTCGACCCGCTGCATCGGCTTCTGCGCCACGTCGTGGCCGAGCGCCAGCGCGATCCAGAACCCGACCGGGAACGCGAGCGAAGCCAGCAGACAGATCACGTCGACCACGAGATCGCGCCGCGACCGGTTGGCCTCCCGCTCGTCGGACTCCGGGTTCAGCAGAGCCATATGCCCAGGTTACGGGCATCGCGCCCGGCCGGGTACCAACCAAAGTCGATGGCCCACCGGACCCTAAGTAGATCCGGCCCGCGACTTCCGCGACGGCCCGTAGCCTTCCGCCGGAAGCGACCGGACCCCCGCCGCGGCGACGCTCTTACCCATGATCGTTGCTGACCGACTGACGAAAACCTACGGCGCCCACAAGGCAGTCGACGACGTCTCGTTCCGCTGCGAGCCGGGCAGTGTGACCGGCTTCCTCGGCCCGAACGGGGCGGGCAAGTCGACGACGATGCGCATGATCTGCGGGTTCACCCCACCCACGCACGGCACGTCGACGGTCAACGGCCTGCCCTACCGCGACCTGCCCAACCCCGGCCGCGAAGTCGGCGTCCTCCTGGACGCGAGTGCCCAGCACGCCGGGCGCACGGGGTTCGAGACGCTCGCGGTGTCCGCACGGGTGCTCGGCGTCGACCGGAAGCGGGTGCTGGGGCTGCTCGACCGGGTGGGCCTGCCCCCGGAGGCGGCCAAGCGCCGGGTCGGGGACTACTCGCTCGGCATGCGGCAGCGGCTGGGGCTGGCCCACGCGCTGCTCGGCGACCCGGCGGTGCTGATCCTGGACGAGCCGGCCAACGGTCTGGACCCCGAGGGCATCTTCTGGATGCGCGGTCTGCTGCGTGAGTTCGCCGACCGGGGCGGAACGGTGCTGCTCTCCTCGCACCTGCTGCGTGAGGTCGAGGTGATCGCCGACCACCTGGTCGTGATCGGCCGGGGCCGGGTCGTGGCCCAGGGCAGCAAGGCCGACCTGCTCAGCGTCGCCGGGGTGCGGGTGCGTGCGACGAGCTCGGCCGTGCTGGGCACCGCGCTGCAGTCCGCGGGTCTGTCGGCGACGCCGGCCGCCGACGGCAGCTTCTCGGTCGACGCGGACACCGAGACGGTCGGCCGGGTCGCGGCGGCGTCGGGGCTGATCCTGACCGAGTTGAAGGCCGCCGACGGCAACGGCTTGGAAGAGATGTTCCTGCAGCTCACCGCTGCGCACCACGAGGGAGTGGCGGCATGACCACGATCGCCGAGCAGGTTTCCACGCATCAGCGGAACGTACCGGCGGCGCCGTCGCTGGGGCGGTTGACGCTCGTCGAGCTGCGCAAGATGTCCGACACCAGGGCCGGGCGGTGGCTGCTGGCCAGCATCGCGCTCGTCGTGGTGGGGCTGGTGACCGTGCGGGTGTTCGCCGGGCCGTCGGACACCCGGAACGCCGAGCAGTTCCTCGCGTTCGCCACCGGCGGGGTGAGCCTGCTGCTCCCGGTGCTGGGGATCCTCTCGGTCACCAGCGAGTGGGGTCAGAAGACCGTACTGACGACGTTCGCGCTGGTGCCGCGCCGCAGCCGGGTGATCACCGCGAAGCTGCTGGCTGCGGTCGCGATCACGGTGATGTCGGTAGCGGTGACGATCGTGGTGGCGCTGGCCGGCAACCTGGCGGCCGAGCTGCTCAACCGGGGCGGCGGCTGGAACCTGGGCCTCGACACGATCCTCTACGCGTTCCTGTTCCAGTTGCTCAACATGCTGCTGGGCATCGCGTTCGGGGCGCTGCTGCTGGCATCGGGCCTGGCGATCGTCCTGTACTTCATCATCCCGACGGTGTGGTCGGTGATCGGCGGCACGGTCGCGGTCCTGAAGGACGCGGCCGGGTGGCTCGACCTGAGCACGACGACGGCGCCGCTGCTCACCACGTCGATGGGGGGCGACGAGTGGGCGCGCCTGGGAGTCTCCGCCGCGCTCTGGGTGCTCCTCCCGCTCACGGCCGGCCTGATCCGCGTCCTGCGCACCGAGATCAAGTAGGGAACGACGAAGCCCCCCGTGCCGACGCACGGGGGGGCTTCGGTGTGGGTCAGGACTCGCGGCCGATCAGGGTCGCGAGGAAGACCTTCTCGATGTCGGCGCCGGTGCGTGCCGGGTACGCCTGGCCGCCCACCGCCTTGGTGATCGTGGTGAGCTCACCGAGGTTCGCGTCCGGCCCGTAACCGATGATCAGCACCTGGATCGGCTTGTCGGGGTTCGCGACGGCGCGCAGCTGCTGGATCAGCTGCTGCTGCGTGATGCCGTTCGGGTCCTGGTTCTCCCCGTCGGTCATCATCACGAGCAGGTTGAGCCGGTTGTCGGCCTGCCAGTGGTTCTGCATGAACTTGTACGCCGCGAGCAGGGTGTCGTACAGCCCGGTCGCGCCCTCGGGCACGAGCTTGTTGTAGATCGACGCCTCGAGCGCGTCCTTGCGCGGCGTCCCGTCCGGCAGCTGGCCGCCGACCGGCCCGATCGGCACCATCTCCTGGTAGTCCTTGTCACCGTCGAGCTCGGTGGAGAACCGCCAGGTGCCGACGTTCGACTGCGGGTTGAACAGCGCGGTGGCGCGCAGACACGCCTGCTGCACGACCTGCATGCGGGTGCCGTTGCCGTCCGGCGCGGGGTCGGCCATCGATCCGGAGCTGTCGATGACCGCGAGCAGGTTCGCCTTGCGCTGCAGCGCGGTCCAGTAACCCACGGTCTGCGAGATCGACTTGATGTCGGGGAGGTCACGTGCGGCCGAGGGCAGGCTTCCCATGCCGAGGTCGGTGTCGAGCCCGACCGCGTACTGGGTGGAGAGCTGCGCGTCACGGAAACCGGCCGCGCCGTACGCCTTCTTGGAGTCCTCGCTCTGCAGGTACCGCAGGAACTCGGCGGCCACCTTCTGCCGCACCGAGTCGACCCAGTCGGCCTTGAGCACCTGGTACTGGTAGTCGGCGAAGACCGTGCCCTCTTCGGGGTTGATCGCGACCAGCGGCACCTTGGGCTTCGCGTTGTCGTACGCGGCCACCTGGGCCTCGGTGGCCGGGAACGGACCGGCGTTGATCAGGCCGGCCTGCGCGTTCGTCACCTGACGCATCCGCGCGAGGAACGTGTCGCTGGTGGCCGCCTCGACGGTCGACGCACGGGCGAGCACGAGCGCGTTGCTGAGCTCGGCCTCGGTGACCGAGTTGTCGCCGTCGGTGTCGGCCACCGAGAGCAGCGTGCCGAGCGCCGGGAACGACGCCCGCGGGTCACCGATGCCGATCTTGATCTGCTGCCACTCCGGGTGCTTGAACCGGGCCCAGGTGGTGCCGGCGACGCGGGTCTTGGCCAGCTCGGCCCACGAGATCACCTTGTCGGGCCAGCCCTGCGCCTCGGCCATCGGCTTCGGCAGCGCCATCACCACCGGTGACTTCGCGACGACCGTCGGCGTGTTCGAGACCATCGGCTTGACGTCCGGCCGGGCCGCCGCGCTCTTGATCCAGATCGAGGAGTCGGGCATCCAGACGTCCACCCGGGGAACGTCGGAGTCGGCTTTCCAGTTCGGGGTCAGCGACTGCGCCACCTCGGCCGACTGCGCCGCGCGCACGCTGACCTCGGCGCACCGGCCGTCGATCTCCGGCGCGTCCTCCTGCCACTTCGCGGCCAGCTTCTCGACGACCGGCGCCTGGTCGGGCGAGGCCGCGATCGCCAGCTCCACGGGCGCTCCGCCGCAGCGGGCAGTCACCCATAAGTAACCGAAAGTAGTTCCGCTGACCACGGTCGCCAGAACGATCGCTACGATCACCCACGGTGCGATGGCTTTACTCCGCCGAACGCCTGTGGTGGTGATTCGCTCGGCCGCCGAACGGCGGCTCACTTGCTCACTGCGGTGTCGACCGCGAGCCATCACTGCTCCGCGTCTTCAGTTGACAACTCTCAGTGTCAACAACGTCCATCACTTACGTCACGTACGCCGGGAGCATACGCAGCCCCGGGTGCGAAGCGCGCGGTTTTGTACACCTGCCTTTCGCATCGGAGCAGATGCGGCTTCGGCTTTTCCGAGTAACCATGGCGAGTCGGGCCCTGTGAAGCCCGAAGAGTGCGACATGGAGGTGGCAACGTGTCGGAAACGACGGTCACACCGGGCCGGACGGCGACTACGGCGGTCGACGAACCGCTCGACGAGCCGATCCGTACCCGCGCCGACGCTGAGGCGTTCATCGCGAAGATCTGTTTCAAGATCGGGCCGCCACGGCTGGCCGGTATCGAGCTCGAACGCCTGGTCCACGACATCAACGATCCCACTGCGATTCTCCCGGTCGAGCGGCTCGCTTCCGCACTCGGAAGCTGGAGCCCTCCCATCCTCACCTCGCCGGCCGCCGATCCGACGGCCCTCGGCCGGCCGCTCCCCGCCGGATCCACGGTCACGGTCGAGCCCGGCGGACAGGTCGAACTCTCCACGCAGGCGTGGGGCACGTTCGCCGACTGCCTGGCCGCCGCCGGCACCGACGCCGACGCCGTCCGCGGCGCGCTGGCCCGCTACGGCCTCACGGTCGGCCACTCGGGCATCGACGCCCACCGGCCCGCCACCCGGATCGTGCAGAAACCGCGTTACGCCGCCATGGAGCGCTACTTCGACCGGGGCGGTGCCGCCGGCCGCCTGATGATGGGCTCCACCGCGTCGGTGCAGCTCTCGGTGGACGCCGGCACCGAGGACGGCGAGCACGCGATGGCCGACCGCTGGCGGCTGCTGCACGCGGTCGGCCCCACGCTCGTCGCGCTGTTCGCGAACTCGCCGATCCACGCGGGCGTGCCCACCGGCTGGTACTCCACCCGGCAGCGGGTCTGGATCACGCTCGACCCGGGGCGGACCACCGCGGTCGACGCGCGGAACGACCCCCGCGCGGCCTACGCGGCCGCCGCGCTCGACGCCGGTCTGCTCTGCCTGCCCAACCACACCGACCGCTGGGACGCCCCGCCCGGTGTCACGTTCGCCGACTGGCTCGACGGCGCCCTCGACCGGCCCGCCACCTACGCCGACCTCGAGTACCACCTCAGCACGCTGTTCCCGCCGGTGCGTGCGAAGGGCTTCCTGGAGGTCCGCTACCTCGACGCCCAGGCCGGCGACGACTGGCGGGTGCCACCGGCGGTGCTCTGGACGCTGCTCTCGTCGGCCCCGGTCCGCGACGCCGCGCTCGCCGCGGTGGAGCGCACCGGCGAACCCTCCTGGCCGGGGGCCTGGGCCAGGGCCGCCCGCGACGGCCTCACCGACGAGAACCTGGCCAGGGCGGCGTCGGACGTGATGACGCTTGCGCTGGAGAACGCCGAGTCGGCCGGGGTACCGGCCACCGCCGTCCGCACGATGACCCGGTTCGCCGAGCGCCACACGTTCCGCGGCCGCACCCCCGCCGACGACCAACTCGACGACTTCGCCCACAGCTTCGACCTGGAGCGCTCATGACTTCGATCGAGGAACTTCGTCATTCGCCGGAGCAGCTGCGGGCCCGGATCGCGGCCGAGCTCGAACGGGCACGCGGCCGCAGCAGGCGGCTCACCGACATCGAGCACGAGGAGCTGGTGCGCCAGCACTCGCCGCTGATGTCGCCGCTGGTCTGGGACTACGCCCACATCGGCAGCCAGGAGGAACTCTGGCTGGTGCGCGACGTCGGCGGGCGCGACCCGGTGCGGCCGGACATCGACGCCATCTACGACGCTTTCCAGACCAAGCGCGCCGACCGGCCGTCGCTGCCGCTGCTGGGCCCCGAGGAAGCCCGCGCCTACGTGCGGACCGTGCGCGACAAGGCGTTGGACGTGCTCGAACGCACCCCGCTGGAGGGCCGCCGCCTGGTCGAGGCCGGGTTCGCGTTCGGCATGATCGTCCAGCACGAGCAGCAGCACGTCGAGACGATGCTCGCCACCCATCAGCTGCGGGTCGGCGCCCCGGTGCTGGACGCGCCGGAGCCGCCTCCGGGCACCGCGCCGGACGCTCCGGAGGTCCACGTCCCCGGCGGCATGTTCCTGATGGGCACCGACCTCGAGCCGTGGGCGCTGGACAACGAACGGCCGGCCCACGCCGTCGGCGTCGAACCGTTCTGGATCGACACCGACCCGGTCACCAACGCGCAGTACGCGGCGTTCGTCGAGGCCGGCGGCTACGACGACGAGCGCTGGTGGACGCCGGACGGCTGGGCGCACCGGGTGGCCGCCGGCCTGGAAGCCCCCCAGTTCTGGGAGAACGGCCACCGCACCCGCTTCGGTCACGTCGAGCCGATCCCGCCCGAGGAGCCCGTCCAGCACGTCTGCTGGTACGAGGCCGACGCCTACGCGCGCTGGGCCGGCAAGCGCCTGCCCACCGAGGCCGAGTGGGAGATGGCGGCCCGCTTCGACCCGGCGACCGGCCGCAGCCAACGTTTCCCCTGGGGCGACGAGGACCCACGGCCCGAGCACGCGAACCTCGGCGGCACGTACCTCCAGCCGGCGCCGGTCGGGGCCTACCCGAAGGGCACGTCGCCGCTCGGCGTCCGCGGCCTGATGGGTGACGTCTGGGAGTGGACGTCGAGCGACTTCACCCCGTACCCCGGGTTCACGATGTTCCCGTACCCCGAGTACTCCGAGGTGTTCTTCGGCCCGGAGTACAAGGTGCTGCGTGGCGGGTCGTGGGCCGCCGACCAGACCGCGGTCAGGGCCACGTTCCGCAACTGGGACTACCCGATCCGTCGGCAGATCTTCGCCGGCTTCCGGTGCGCACGCGATGTGTAGGCACCTCGCCTACCTCGGCCCCGCCCGCACGCTCCACGACCTGCTGATCGCCCCGGAACACGGCCTGTACCGCCAGTCCTGGGCGCCCCGGCGGCAGCGGCACGGAACCGTCAACGCCGACGGTTTCGGCGTCGGCTGGTACGCGCCCGGCGACCCGGTCCCGGCCCGCTACCGCCGGGACCGGCCGATCTGGGGTGATCCGAACCTGCTGGACCTCGCCCGGGTCGTCCGGTCCGGCGCGGTGCTCGCGGCCGTGCGCTCCGGCACCGAGGGGATGGGGTTCGCCGAGGCCGCGGCCGCGCCCTTCGCGTCGGACACGTGGTTGTTCAGCCACAACGGCGCGGTACCCGGATGGCCGGGGTCGCTGCACCGGCTCGCGGCGGCACTCCCGCCCGAGTACCTGGTCGGTCTGGAGGCGCCCACCGACTCGGCCCTGCTCTGGGCCTACGCCCGGTTCCGGCTGGCGTCCGGCGTGCCGCTGCCGGTCGCGCTGGCCGAGACGGCCGCCGCGGTCGACGTCCAGGGCGCCCGGTTGAACCTGCTGGCCACCGACGGCACCACGATCGCGGCCACGGTCCGGGGCGACACGCTGAGCTGGCGCCGGGCGTCGCCGGCCGGGGTGCTGGTCGCGTCCGAGCCCACCGACGACGAACCCGGCTGGCACCACGTGCCGGACAACTCCCTGCTCGTCGCCACGTCCGATGCCGTCACCATCGAAGAACTAGCCGTGGAGGTCGCCTGATGGTCGCTGCCACTCTCACCGTCGAGAACCACCTGCCCGCCGACTTCATCGCCCGCACGCTGCGCCAGGACGTCGTCACCGGACTGACCGCGGCGCCGAAGTGGCTGCCGCCGCGCTGGTTCTACGACGACCGGGGCAGCGTGCTGTTCGACGAGATCACCCGCCTGCCGGAGTACTACCCGACGCGGGCCGAGCGCTCGATCCTGCGGGCCAGGGCCGCCGAGATCGCCGAGGTCTCGGCGGCGACGAGCCTGGTCGAACTCGGCGCCGGCTCGGCCGAAAAAACGCACCTCCTGGTCGACGCCCTGCGCGCGACCGGTTCGCTGCGGACCTACGTTCCGGTCGACGTCTCCGACGGCGCGCTGCGCACCGCCAGCGCGAACCTGCTGTGGGAGTACCCCGGCCTGGCCGTGCACGCGGTCGTGGCCGACTTCAACCGGCACCTCGGCCTGCTGCCCCGCGCCGGGCACCGGATGTTCGCGCTGCTCGGCGGCACGATCGGCAACCTGGACCCGGCCGCGTTCCTGGCCGAAGTCCGGGCGGCCCTGCGCCCGGGGGAGACCCTGCTGCTCGGCACCGACCTGGTGAAGTCCCCGGACGTGCTGGTGCCCGCCTACGACGACGCGCGGGGCGTCACCGCGGAGTTCAACCGGAACGTGCTGAACGTCCTCAACACCGAGCTCGGGGCCGACTTCCGGCCGGAGGCGTTCGATCACGTCGCCCGCTGGGACGCCGAGCTCGAACGCATCGAGATGCGGCTGCGGGCGCAGGAGGCGATGCGGGTGCGCATCCCGGCCCTCGACCTGACCGTCGACCTCGACCGCGGGGAGGAGATCCGCACCGAGATCTCGGCCAAGTTCCGCCGCGAGCGGGTGGCGGCCGAACTCGACGCCGCCGGTTTCGGGCTCACCCGCTGGTGGACCGACGACGACGGTCTGTTCGGGCTGAGTCTGGCCACCGCACGGTGACCGTCGTCGCTCTCGGTACGTGAGAGTCACGACATCGGCTGTCGAGTTAGCTTCCGGACAGACAGACCACCACCCCTGCCGGTTAGTCTCGCCGACGTGACAGACGCGCCAATCGGGATTTTCGACTCAGGGGTCGGCGGACTCACGGTGGCGCGTGCGGTGCTCGACCAGCTGCCGAACGAGCAGCTGGTCTACGTCGGCGACACCGCGCACGTGCCGTACGGGCCGCGTCCGATCGCGCAGGTACGCCGGTTCGCGTTGGAAGTGCTCGACCACCTGGTCGAGCAGGACGTGAAGATGCTGGTCATCGCGTGCAACAGTGCGTCGGCGGCCTGCCTGCGCGATGCTCGGGAGCGCTACCGCGTGCCGGTGGTGGAGGTCGTGCTGCCCGCGGTACGGCGGGCGGCCGCGGCCACCCGCAACGGCCGGGTGGGCGTGATCGGCACCCGAGCGACGATCACCAGCGGCGCGTACCAGGACATGTTCGCGGCGGCGCCCGGGGTCACCGTCACCGGCGTCGCCTGCCCGGAGTTCGTCTCGTTCGTCGAGCGCGGTGTCACCAGCGGGCGGCAACTGCTCGGCCTCGCGCAGGCGTATTTGGAACCGCTGCAGCGTGCCGAGGTCGACACGCTCGTGCTGGGGTGCACACACTACCCGTTGTTGACCGGAGTGATCAGTCTGGTGATGGGGGACGGAGTCACGCTGGTGTCGAGCGCGGACGAGACCGCGAAGGACGTGTACCGGGCCCTCACCGAACACGACCTGCTCCGCGGTGACGACGCGGGGCCGCCCCGCCACCGGTTCCTGGCGACCGGTGATCCCGAGCCGTTCGCGCGCCTCGGCCGCCGGTTCCTGGGGCCGGAAGCCTCCGTGGTGTCGTCCCTTACGCTGCCTGCAGCCGCATCGTTGGAGGTGGCCGGATGAAGATTTCCGTCCTTGGCTGTGCGGGCAGCTTTCCCGGCCCGGATTCACCGTGCTCGTCGTACATCGTCGAAGCCGACGGTTTCCGGTTGCTGCTCGACTTCGGCAACGGGGCGATGGGCGCGCTCCAGCGGCACCCGGCCGGCCTGCACGGCATCGACGCGATCGTGCTGTCGCACCTGCACTGCGACCACATCACGGACGCCTGCGTGTACATGGTGGTCCGCCGGTACGACCCGGACGGCAAGCACCCGCCGCTGCCCCTCTACGGCCCGGCCGGCGCCGGGGAGCGGATCGCGGCGATCTACGGCCCGGAGGAGGGCGTCGGCGGCAGCGTCGAGGACGTCTACGACGTGAAGACGCTCCAGCCGGGGCGGTTCGCGGTCGGCCCGTTCACGGTGGAGGTCGCCCGCGTCAACCACCCGGTGGAGACGTTCGGCGTACGCATCGAGCACGGCGACACCGCGATGGCGTACTCGGCCGACACCGGTCGCACCGACGCGCTGGTCAAGCTGGCCCGCGACGTCGACCTGTTCCTCTGCGAGGCGTCCTATTTAGAAGACAAGCCGCACCCGCCGGACCTGCACCTGACCGGCTTCGAAGCCGGCGAGTACGCCACTCAGGCGCACGCGCGGCGGCTGGTGCTCACGCACTTCGTGAAGGCCTGGGGCGACCCGCAGCAGTCGCTGGAAGAGGCCCGGCGGTCGTTCGCGGGCCCGATCGAACTGGCCTACGCGGGCGCGGAGTACGAGATCTGAACTCCGCGCCCGCAGGGGCTGTGCGACTTGCCGAAATGGGGGCAGCGGGCATCGCCCGAATTCGGCGGCGGCTACGCCACGGAATTCGGGCAGCGGGCCATCGCGGTCGTGCGGAACGAGTCCTCGCTGGCCGACTCGACCAGCACGACACCTTCGTCGAGGTGGCACGGGGCCAGCAGCACACCACGCTCGGCGGCCACCGAGAGCAGCCGGCGGCGCGTCTTCGCGGCGTCGTCGGTGGCTTCCTCGTAGCGGTAGGCCAGCCCGGCGGTGGTCATCTGCCCGCGGTGCACGAACGCGTCCCCGGTGATCAGCAGCGGCCGGTCGGGCGCGTCGACCAGCAGGCACTGGTGACCGGGCGTGTGCCCGGGCGCGAGCACCAGGTCCAGACGCTCGTCGAGCGTCGCCGCGCCGGTCACCTCGACCAGCAACTGGGCGTCGACGAGCGGCTTGATGTGCGAGTCGTACAGGTCCTCGTACTCCTCGCCGGAGTCACGCAGCCACTTCAGCTCCGCGTTCTGCACGACGTGGCGCGCGTTGACGAAGTACGGCTTCGGGTCGTCCTCGTCGGCCACCACCCAGCCGATGTGGTCGGGGTGGAGGTGGGTGAGGATCACGTCGGTGATCTCCTCCGGCTCCACGCCGAGAGCGGCCAGCTCCTCGGGCAGGCGCCCGGGCCGGCCGAACCATTCGCCGGCCGGAGCCCAGTCCGGGCCGATTCCGGCGTCGACGAGCACCGTCCTGGTCGGTGTGCGGACCAGATGGCAATGCACATGCATGGGCCACCGGCCGGTGTTCCCCGCGTCGGGGAAAGCGTCCTCGAGTGGTTCGGGGAACGTTCCGGCGGCGTCACACAAGGTAGTCACCGTCAGGTCGGCACCCAACCTGAGCGTGTCGGTTGGCACGTCACCTCCGCTGTCCGGGCGATCACAGCGACAACCCGGTGGGAGCCATCCTGCCTCGTCGCCGGTCGTAGCGCACAGAAGGTAGCCGACTTGGTCGTCGGAGGACACCTTTGGCCGGTAGTTCCCCTCCCGGCCATCCGGAGGTGACCAGGGGAAAAGCCACGCTCCCCACCCTGACTTGCATGCGTGTCGCGATCATCACGGAGTCGTATCCGCCGGACGTCAACGGGGTCGCCCACTCGGTGCTGCGCACGGTCGAGCATCTGCTCGCCCGTGGGCACGAGCCGATGGTCGTGGCACCCACCTCGCTGGGCGAGCCACACGCGGCCCTGCCCGACATCCCCGTCGTCCGGGTGCCGAGCGTCGGGCTGCCCGGCTACCCGAGTTTCCGGGTCGGGTTGCCCACCCGGCGGGTGACCGCCGCGCTGCGCCGCTTCCGGCCGGACGTCGTCCACCTGGCGTCGCCGTTCGCGCTGGCCGCGCAGGGTGCGTTCGCCGCGGCCCGGCTGGGCTTGCCGGCCGTGGCGATCTACCAGACCGACGTGCCCGGCTTCGCCGGTTTCTACAAGCTCGGAGCCGGACGCGCGGCCGCGTGGCGGTGGTTGCGCCGGGTGCACGGGGTGACCGCGCGGACGCTCGCGCCCTCCAGCGCCACCGCGACCGAGCTCGCCGCCCACGGCATCGGTCCGGTGCAGCTCTGGCCCCGGGGCGTGGACGCGGTGCGCTTCGACCCGGCGAAGCGGGCGCCCGGCCGGTTCGGCACCGACGAGGTCGTCGTCGGCTACGTGGGGCGGTTGGCGCCGGAGAAGCGGGTGGATCTGCTGGAGCCGGTCTCGCAGTTGCCGGGCGTGAAGGTCGTGATCATCGGCGACGGGCCGGCGCGTGCCGCGCTGGAGCGGCAGCTCCCGCACGCGCACTTCCTCGGCGAGGTCGTGGGCGAGGACCTGGCGACCGCGTTCGCCGGCCTCGACGTGTTCGTGCACACGGGCGCCCACGAGACGTTCTGCCAGACCGTGCAGGAGGCGATGGCCTCCGGTGTGCCGGTGGTGGCGCCCGCCGCCGGTGGGCCGGTGGACCTGGTGCGCTCGGGCGTGACCGGCTACCTGGTGACGCCGGACGACCCCGGTGCGTTCCTGGCCGCGGTCCGCGAGCTGGTCGCGGACGCGTCGCTGCGCCGGGAGTTCGGGGCGGCCGGGCGGGCGGCGGTGGCCGGTCGCAGCTGGGCCGCGGTCGGCGACGCGCTGATCGGCCACTACCGGGACGTCGTGCGGGGTTCGTCGGCGACCGCCCCGGTGGAGCGCGCCGCGTGAGGATCGTCCGACTGGCGAATTTTGTCGGACCGCGGTCGGGTGGACTGCGAACCGCGCTCTACGAACTCGGCCGGGGGTACCGGGCCGAGGGCCACGACCCGGTGCTGATCGTGCCGGGGCCACGCTTCACCGACGAGGACACCCCGCAGGGCCGGGTGATCACGCTGCCCGGTCCGACCGTGCCGTGGATGGGGGGCTACCGCGTCGTCCTGGGGCGGCGACGCCTGGTCGCGGTGCTCGACGACCTGCGCCCGGACCGCCTCGAGGTCTCCGACCGCACGACGCTGCGCTGGACCGGTGCCTGGGCCCGGCGGCGCGGCGTGCCGTCGCTGATGGTGTCGCACGAGAACGCGACCGCGTTGCTCGGCATGGCCCTGCCGCGGTGGGCCCCGGTGCGCCGGATCGCCGACGCGTTGAACGAGCGCACCGTCACCACCTACGACACCGTGGTCGCCACCACCGGGTTCGCGGCCGCCGAGTTCCGTCGGATCGGCGCGACCAGCCTGGTCACGGTGCCGCTCGGCGTCGATCTGGAGCGGTTCCGGCCCGACCTGCGCTCGGTGTCGCTGCGGGCCACGCTGGCCCGCCCCGGCGAGCTGCTGCTGGTCCACTGTGGGCGCCTGTCGCCGGAGAAGAAAGTCGAGCACTCGGTGGACGCGCTGGCGGCGCTGCGTGCGCGTGGCGTCCCCGCGGTGCTGGTCGTGGTGGGGGACGGGCCGCGACGGCCAGCGCTGGAGCGGCGCGCCCGTGGCCTGCCGGTGAACTTCCTCGGGTTCGTGCCCGACCGGGACTTCGTCGCGCGGCTGCTGGCCACCGCCGACGCCGTGCTGGCGCCCGGCCCCGCGGAGACGTTCGGCCTGGCGGCGCTGGAGGCGATGGCCTGCGGGACACCGGTCGTCGCGGCCGGGGACGGTGCGCTCGGCGAGGTCGTCGGCGACGCCGGGGTGGCGGTCCCCAACGGCACCGGCGTCCGCTTCGCCGAGGCGGTGCTGGAGCTGGCCGCCCGCCCGGAGGCTGATCGGCGGGCCGCCGCGCGGTTCCGGGCGCAGCGCTTCGACTGGCCGACGGCGGTGAGCGGAATGCTCGCCGCCCACGGGCTGGAAGGGGGTGTGGAGTCGTGGTCGCCGACGTTCGCTTCGCGGCCCTCGGCGACTCGGTGACCGAGGGCTTGGGTGATCCGCTGCCCGGCGGCGGGTGGCGTGGGTGGGCGGCGTTGCTCGCCGAGGGCTGGTCCTCCTCGGCGTTCGTCAACTACGCCGCCAGCGGGGCCACGACGGCCCGGGTGCTCGACGAGCAGTTGCCCTCGGCGCTGGCGTTCCGGCCGACCGTCGCGAGCGTGGTGGTCGGCGTGAACGACGTGCTGCGGCCCGGGTTCGACGCCGGCGCGATCGAGGCCCGGCTCGACCGCGTCGTCGGGTCGCTGTGCGCGTCCGGCGCCGTCGTGCTGACCGCGCGGATGCCCGACCCGGGCCGGATGCTGCGGTTACCCGGGGCGCTGCGCCGCCCGCTCGGCCGGCGCACGCTCGAACTCAACGCCGCGGTGCAGTCCGTGGCCGAACGCCACCGCACGGTCCACGTCGACCTGGCCGACCACCCGGCGGTCGCCGACCGGGCGGCCTGGCACGTGGACCGGCTGCACCCGAACGAGCGCGGACACCGGGTGGTGGCGCGTGAATTCGCCGGTGCGTTGATCGCCCGTGGCGTTCCGGTGGAGCGGATGCCGTCCGCGGAGCCGGGCGGCGGGCGGCCCACCCGGCCGTTCGAGCACGTCTGGTGGCTGGCCACCAAGGGCACCGGGTGGGTGATCGACCGGGGCACGGACCTGGTGCCCCATCTGCTCGGCCTGGCGGCGCGCGAGTTCTTCTCGGCGGTGCGTTCGCGTCGCCGTGACGGGGGCGAGCCGGGGTACCCGAACGGGGGATAGGCTGCCGCCCATGACGGACTCCTCCACCGTGTTCACGATCGGCAACCGGCCCGACGGTCGCGTCGCCGACGCGCTCCGCCCGGTCTCGTTCGAACGTGGTTGGTCCGACCATGCCGAGGGCTCGGTGCTCGTCGAGTTCGGCCGTACCCGGGTGCTCTGCACGGCGAGCGTGGTCGAGGGCGTGCCGCGCTGGCGCAAGGGCAGCGGCCTGGGCTGGGTCACCGCCGAGTACGCGATGCTCCCGCGGGCCACCCACACCCGCGGCGACCGCGAATCGGTGAAGGGCCGCATCGGCGGCCGCACCCACGAGATCTCCCGGCTGATCGGGCGGTCCTTGCGGGCCTGCCTCGACCTCAAGGCGCTGGGCGAGAACACGATCACGCTCGACTGCGACGTGCTGCAGGCCGACGGCGGCACCCGCACCGCGGCCATCACCGGCGCGTACGTGGCCCTGGCCGACGCGGTGCAGTGGCTGGCGTCGCGGCACGCGCTGGCGGCCTCGCCCAAGAAGGCGTTGAAGAACTCGGTCTCGGCGGTCAGCGTCGGCATCATCGACGGCGAGCCCCGCCTCGACCTCAACTACGACGAGGACGTCAAGGCCGGCGTCGACATGAACGTGGTCTGCACCGGCTCCGGTGAGTTCGTCGAGGTGCAGGGCACCGGCGAGGCGATCACGTTCGGCCGGGACCAGCTGGACGCGCTGCTCGACCTCGCGATGGCGGGGTGCGCCGAGCTGGCCGCGCTGCAGCAGAAGGCGTTGGATTCGTGAGCCTGACGCGAGTGGTGCTGGCCAGCCGCAACGCGAAGAAGATCGCGGAGCTGCGGCGGATTCTCGCGGTGGCGGTACCGCAGGTCGAGGTCGTCGGCCTCGACGAGGTGCCGCCCTATCCGGAGACCGTCGAGGACGGCGCCACGTTCGCGGAGAACGCCCTGCTCAAGGCGCGCGAGGCGGCCGAGGTGTCGGGCCTGCCGGCGATCGCCGACGACTCGGGCATCGCGGTCGACGCGCTCAACGGAATGCCCGGCGTGCTCTCGGCGCGCTGGGCCGGCAAGCCCAAGAGCGACGAGCGGAACCTGCGGCTGGTGCTGGAGCAGGTCGAGGACCTGCCCGACACGAGGCTGGGCGCGGCGTTCGTGTGCGCGGCCGCGCTCGTGCTGCCCGGTGGCGAGGAACACGTCGTCGAGGGGCGCATGGAAGGCTCGCTGATCCGCCAGCCGCGGGGAACCAACGGGTTCGGGTACGACCCGATCTTCGTTCCGTCGGGGTCGGTGCTGACCAGCGCCGAGATGACGCCGGCCGACAAGGACGCGATCAGCCACCGGGGAAAGGCGTTCCGGGCCCTGGCCGAGGTGCTCGCCACCTCGTTGACCTCGGCTTGACGCGTTCGTCACTTTTCAGCAATTCCGATCGGGGTTACTCAGGGGAGTAGTCGACCCCGATTGGAGTTCGTTCGTGTTCGACGAGCTGCCCGATGCCGTCGTCACCCTGGTGACCGCGGCCGTGAGCGTGCTTGTCGCGCTCGTCGTCGTCCAGATCCTTCACGTCGTGGCGCGCCGGCTGGGCCGGCGTGCGCAGTTGTTCGAGCAGATCGCCGCCCGGCTGCACCGGCCGGTGCAGTGCCTGGCGGCCGTGCTCGCCGTGCAGGCTTCGCTGCACGCCACCACCACCGGCGGTGACTGGCGCGGGCCGCTGCTGCACGCGGTCACGGTGCTGGTGATCGCGTCGGTCGCCTGGGTCGTCGGCGCGCTGCTGGTGATCCTGGAGGACGCGGCGCTGTCGCGGTTCCGCACCGACGTGGAGAACAACAAACGCAACCGCCGCGTGCACACCCAGATCATGGTCGTGCGGCGGGTCACGGTCGCGGTGGTGGTCGTCGTCGCGCTCGGCGCCGTGCTGGTGACGTTCCCGACCGCGCGGGCCGCCGGCGCGTCGCTGCTGGCCTCCGCCGGTATCGCCGGTGTCGTCGCGGCGCTGGCCGCCCAGTCGGTGCTCGGCAACGTGTTCGCCGGTGTGCAGCTGGCCTTCAGCGACGAGCTGCGCATCGACGACGTCGTGGTCGTGGAGGGCGAGTGGGGCCGCGTCGAGGACATCACGCTCAGCTACGTCGTGCTGCATCTCTGGGACGACCGGCGGCTGACGTTGCCGACCTCGTACTTCACCACCAAGCCGTTCCAGAACTGGACCCGCAACGAGTCCGCGCTGCTCGGCGCGGTCGAGATCGACGTCGACTGGGCCGTGCCCACCGAGGACATGCGTCGCGAGCTGCGACACGTCTGCGAGGGCACCGACCTGTGGGACGGGCGCGCCTGCGTGTTCCAGGTGACCGACGCGATCGGCGGCCTGGTCCGCGTCCGTGCGCTGGTGACCGCGCGGGACGCGCCCACGCTGTTCGACCTGCGCTGCCACGTGCGTGAGCGGTTGGTGCAGTGGCTGCGCGAGAACCACCCGCAGGCGCTGCCGCGGACGCGTGCGGACGTCACCGGGATCCCGGGTGTGCGCATCGACAAGGTCGAGAACCTCAACGGGCGGGAACTCGGGCCCGGCGCGGTCGCCGACGCGCCCGACGACGCCCGGGTCTTCAGCGGCTCCGCCGACGGACGCGAACGCAGCGCCGCCTTCGCCGGCCGCTCCGAGGACACCTGACTCACCGGAGGGCGCCCGTTTGCTCTCCATGCCCAGCGGTCACAATGGCACCGGCTGCGGAGGGAGACCCGATGTCGGACGGCCTGCGGACGGTGCTGTACTGGCTCAGCGCCGGCATGGCGGTGGGAGGCCTGGCGCTGCTGGTGTTAGCGCTGCTCCAGGGCGCTTTCCGAGGACGCGTGCAGGAGACGACACCGTGGCGCGTGACGTCGCTGGCCATCCTGCTGTTGGCGGCGGGCGTCACGGTGGCGGCCATCGCTTTCATCTGGCCCCACCCGCCCGAGTAGGTTCTCGATCCATGGGTGGAATCAAGCCGTGGCACGTTCTCTCGTTGCTGTGCTGCTTACTCGTGCTGGGCGGCGGTGTCGCCGGCATCATCGCGGCCGTGACGTACTCGAGTAAGCGCAAGCGCTGAGCGAGCCCCGCGCTCTCCCGCTGTGGGCGGGGCGCGTGGCCGCGCTGCTGGGCATCGTGCTCGTCGCGTTCACTCTGCGGCTGGCGGTCGCGGCGATCTCGCCGATCCTCGGCGACATCCGGGTGGAGGTCCCGATCTCCGACATCGGCGTCGGGCTGCTCGGTACGTTGCCGCCGATCCTGCTCGCGGTGTCCGGGTTCGTCGCGCCGCGGATCGCCCGCGGCATCGGGCTCGACGGTGGCATCGTGCTCGCGCTGGTGCTCATGACCCTGGGCCACCTCGTGCGCGCGTTCGCCCCGAGCTTCGCGGTGCTGCTCGGCGGCAGTGTCGTCGCGCTCGCCGGCACCGGCGTCGGCAACGTGCTGCTGCCGCCGATCGTGCGGCGCTACTTCCCCGACCGGGTGGCGCTGCTCACCGCCGTCTACGTCTGCATCGTCGGCGTCAGCACGGCCGTGCCCGCGGCGCTCGCCGCTCCGGTCGCCGAGCGGATCGGCTGGCGGTTCTCGCTCGGCGTCTGGTCGGCGACCTCGGTGGTCGCGCTCGTTCCGTGGCTCGTCCTGCTCGCGCGCACACGCAGGCAGCCCGTCCCGGACGCGGAGTCCGCGCCGACCGCCCTGGTCGCGCGCCTGTGGCGCTCACGCGTGGCCCGCTCGATCACAGTCGTGTTCTCCACCAGCACGATCTGCACCTATGCGGCGTTCGCGTGGCTGCCCGAGATCCTCGGCGACGTCGCCGGTTCGACGCCGACCGAGGCCGGTGTGCTGCTCGCCGTCACCGGCCTCGTCAGCCTGCCGGGTGCGCTCGTCGCGCCCCTGCTCGTCGCGCGGCTCAACGTCGGCTGGCTGATCGCCACCGGCGTCGCGAGCTTCGTGCTCGGCTACCTCGGCCTGCTGCTCGCGCCCGCGACGCTCACGCTGCTCTGGGTGCTGCTCGTCGGCTCCGGTTCGATCCTGTTCCCGGTGAGCCTCGTGCTCTTCAACGTCCGCACCCGCACCCAGGGCGGCACGGTCGCGCTGAGCGGCTTCGCCCAGGGGGTCGCGTACGCGCTCGGCGCGCTCGGCCCGCTGGTGGTGGGGCTGCTGCACGACGCGAGCGACGGCTGGACCCTGCCGCTGCTGTTCCTGCTCGCGGTCGCCCTGGTCGCGGCCGTCCCGGCGGTCACGCTGGCCCGACCCACGTTCGTCGAGGAGGAACTGGTCGCCGGCGGCGCGGAACGGTGACGGTGCGGGAGGTGGGAGTCGAACCCACATGTCCTTGCGGACACCGGGACCTAAACCCGGCGCGTCTAGCCTTTCCGCCACTCCCGCTCGGCTGACATCGTACGCACGCCGCCGGGTGCGGGCACGTCGAGCCCGGCCGACCCGTCAGTCCAGGCCGAGGTCGCGGCGGAGCTTCGCCACGTGGCCGGTGGCCTTCACGTTGTACTGCGCCTTCTCGATCTTGCCGTCGGCGTCGATCACGAACGTCGAGCGGATGACGCCGGTGACGGTCTTGCCGTACATCGTCTTCTCGCCGAAGGCGCCGTAGGAGCTCAGGACGCTCTTGTCCGGGTCGGACACCAGCGGGAACGTGAGCGACTCCTTCTCGCGGAACTTGGCGAGCTTCTCCGGCTTGTCGGGGGAGATGCCGATGACCGCGAGGCCGGCGGCCTTCAGCGAGTCGAGCGAGTCGCGGAAGTCGCAGGCCTGCTTGGTGCAGCCGGGCGTCATCGCTGACGGGTAGGCGTACAGGATCACGCGCTGACCGCGCAGGTCGGCGAGGTGCACCGGGTTGCCGTGGTCGTCGGTGAGCTCGAAGTCGGGGGCGGGGTCGCCAGGGGCGAGGCGGGGCGCGGCAGTCATGCCCAGAGCCTAAGCCGTGCCCACCCCGGGCGCGCGGCGCTCGGCGTTGGCTATTGCAGGTTAGTTGCAAGAGCGGGGATGATGCGTGATGAGTTGTATCGGTCAAGCGAGGGGGAGCGGTGGAGCCAGCGGGCACACCCGTCGCGATGCA
This sequence comes from Cryptosporangium japonicum, assembly GCF_039524755.1. Taxonomy (NCBI): domain Bacteria; kingdom Bacillati; phylum Actinomycetota; class Actinomycetes; order Cryptosporangiales; family Cryptosporangiaceae; genus Cryptosporangium; species Cryptosporangium japonicum. The sequence continues at coordinate 2,976 of NZ_BAAAGX010000005.1, read as the reverse complement.
CGTCTCCGACGGCATCGTCAACTTGCCGGTATCGGCGCTCTTCGGCGTCGTCGCCGTGGGCTGGATCGCGTTATGCCTGGTCAGAGCCCGCCGTGACCTCGACGACCGGCTGGCGCCGATGGCCGGTCTGGTGGCCGCGTTCATCTTCGCGGTGCAGATGCTCAACTTCCCGGTGCTGCCGGGGGTCAGCGGGCACCTGCTCGGCGGTGCGCTCGCGGTGATCCTGGTCGGGCCGTGGGTGGGCGCGCTCTGCGTCGCCACCGTGCTGTTGGTGCAGGCACTGCTCTTCGCCGACGGCGGGCTCTCCGCGCTGGGCCTCAACATCACGAACATGGCGATCATCACGACGCTCGTCGCGTACGGGGTCGTCGCGCTGGCGCTGCGGGTGCTGCCGAAGAGCCGGGTCGGCATCGTGGTGGCGTCGTTCCTGGCCGCGACGATCTCGGTGGTCGTGGCGTCGCAGGGCTTCGTGTTCGAGTACGCGCTCGGCGGCGAGGTGGACAAGGCGCTCGGGCCGATCTCGGCCACGATGGCCGGCGTCCACCTGCTGATCGGCATCGGCGAGGGACTGATCACCGCGACCACGGTCGCGACCGTCGCGGCGGTGCGCCCCGACCTGGTCTACGCACTGCGCCGGTACCGCGAGAAGCCGCTCCTGATCACCGCGGGGAGTAACACATGAAACGCGTGCGGTTGGCCGTCTTCCTCGCGCTCGGGCTGCTGGTGGCGTTGCTGCTGGCCGGCGTCGTCAGCTCGGCGGCGTCGTCGAAGCCGGACGGGCTGGACGCCACCGCCAGGGAGGGCTGCACGTTCAACGCCGACGACGAGATCACCGGCGGGGACTGCCTGGCGAAGTCGGCCGAGGACCACGACCTCGCCGACTCGCCGCTCGCCGACTACGGCATCCGCGGCATCGACAACCCGGTCGTCTCGACCGGGCTGTCCGGTGTCGCCGGGGTGCTGCTCGTCGCCGGGATCGGCGGCGGCCTCTTCTGGGTGCTCCGCCGCCGCGACCCGGCCACGAAGGACTAGACGTGGGAGCCGGGCACAGCCATCCACTGCACCTCCCCGGGGCGTCCCCGCTGCACCGGATGCCCTCCGAGGTGAAGATCGTCGCGGCGCTGGCGTTCGTGGTGAGCGTCGTCGCCACCCCGCGGGAGGCGATCTGGGCGTTCGGGCTCTACGCCCTGCTGCTCGCCGGGGTGGCCGCCACCGCGCGGGTCCCGGCCGGTTGGCTGGCCACGCGCGGCCTCATCGAGACGCCGTTCGTCGTCCTCGCCGTGGTGCTGCCGTTCCTCGAGGGCGGCCCACACGTCCACGTCGCGGGGCTGAGCCTCAGCGAACCGGGCCTCTGGGCGGGCTGGAACATCGTCGCGAAGGGCACGCTCGGCGTTTTCGCGTCGCTGCTGCTCGCCGCCACGACGAACGGACGCGACCTCCTGCTCGGGCTCCAACGCCTGCGTACGCCGGCCCCGATCGTGCAGATCGCCACGTTCATGCTCCGCTACGCCGACGTGATCATCGGCAACGCCAGGGCGATGCGTATCGCCCGCCTCTCCCGCTGCCACGACCCGCGGTTCCTCTGGCAGGTGCGTGCGTTCGCCACGTCGATCGGCAGCCTGTTCCTGCGGTCGTACGAACGCGGCGAACGGGTCTACGTCGCGATGCTGTCGCGGGGGTACACCGGCGCGCTGCCGATGGGCGCCACCGCGCGGCCACCGGCCCGGCAGTGGGCCACCGCGCTGACGATCCCGGCCGCGGCCGCGGCGGTTAGCGTTACGGCGTGGCTGACGACGTAACGCTGGCAGTGGAAGGCGTGGCCTTCGCGTATCCCGACGGCAGGCAAGCCTTGTTCGGCGTCGACCTGACCCTGAAGCGAGGCGAGCGCGTCGCGCTGCTCGGCCCCAACGGCGCCGGCAAAACGACGCTGGTGCTGCACCTGAACGGCATTCACCTGGCCGGAGCGGGCAGCGTCACGGTCGCCGGACTGCCGGTGGCGAAGGAGAACCTGACCGAGATCCGCCGCCGCGTCGGGATCGTCTTCCAGGACCCCGACGACCAGCTGTTCATGCCCTCCGTCGCCGAGGACGTGGCGTTCGGGCCGGCGAACCTGGGCCTGCGCGGCGCCGCGCTCCACGAGCGCGTCACCGAGGCGCTCACCGCCGTCGGCATGCAGGAGTTCGCCGACCGCGCACCCCATCACCTGAGCTTCGGCCAGCGCCGACGCGTCGCCGTGGCCACCGTGCTCGCGATGCGCCCGGAGATCCTCGTGCTCGACGAGCCCTCCAGCAACCTCGACCCGGCCAGCCGCCGGGAGCTCGCCCAGATCCTGCAGAGCCTCGACGTGACGCTGCTGATGGTCACCCACGACCTGCCGTACGCGCTGGAACTCTGCCCGCGCTCGGTGCTGATGGACGGTGGGGTCATCGTCGCCGACGCCCCCACCCCGCAGCTCCTGATGGACGCCGAGCTGATGCGCGAGCACCGGCTCGAACTGCCCTACGGCTTCAACCCGTCGGTGGCGCTCTAGCGCTTCGCGGCGTCGATGGCCGCGGTCAGCGCGGCCTTCGACGGGTTCTCGAGCGCGGTTCCGTTCACCTTCACGGTCGGGGTGCCGTTGACGCCGGCCTTGGACGCCTCATCGGTCACCGACTTCGTCCAGTCGGCGTACTTCTGGTCGTCGACGCACTTCTCGAACGTGTCCCCGGTGATGCCGGCTTTCGTCGCGAGGCTCACCATCGTGGCGTCGGTCAGGCCGGTGCCGCCCTCCTCGGGCTGGTTCGCGTAGAGCGCGGTGAGGAACTCGGGGAACTTCCCGGCGTCGGACGCGCACCCGGACGCCGCCGACGACCGGCTGGAGTACTTCGTGCCGGACGAGAAGCGGTCGAGATAGGCCACCGGGTGGTAGGCGATCTTCACCGTGCCCTCGTCGACGTACTTCTGCAGCGTCGCGCCGCTCTCGTTCTCGAACGTCTT
>NZ_BAAAGX010000004.1:203899-224186 GCF_039524755.1 Cryptosporangium japonicum | reverse complement strand
CCTGGCCACCCGCTACGCGAAAAGGATGGCCTACTACCAGTCAGAACTCATCCTCGCCGCGATCGTGCTCTGGCTGCGATGACTTACAGGACACTCGCTAGTCGAACAGGTGGCGGTTGGCGCGGCTCCAGGCCAGGCGTTCGCCGGCCGCGTCGAGGACGCCGCTCTCCTGCCAGGCCACCTGCGGCTGGCGGCCCTCGGCGGCCAGCTGGCGGGCCCGCCGCCAGACGGTGCTCTGCTGGTCGATGACCGCGTCGACCAGGCCGTCGACGGTCGTCAGGCCGTAGCTCCGGGCGAACGTCTCGAGGCGCCGACGGCGATCGGGGGGCACCGGGTGGTGCATCGACTCGCAGCTGTAGTGGTCGTCGCGGAACGGCGCCACGTATTCGAGGGCGTACGCGACGTCGTGCACGGGGCGTCCGGGGTGTACGTAGTCCCAGTCGAGGATCCCGATCGGCCGGGTGCCGCGCCAGACCAGGTTCCACGGGCCGAAGTCGCCGTGGCAGACCAGCTCGCCGTTCTCGAACGCGCCGTCGTCGGCCGCCCAGCCCGCGGCCGCGGCGGGCCGGAAGCTCCGCACGGCGTCGTGGTAGTCGCGCAGCAGCCGCGCCATCGCGGCCAGGCCCGCGTCGCCGACCACGCGGTGCCAGGCCGCGCCGCCGGACTCGCCGTCGAGGTACGTCAGCACCTCGCGCCCGTCGGCGTCGATGCCCAAGAACCGCGGCGAGTACGGGAAGCCGACCGACTCCAGGTGCAGCAGGAGTTCGTGCACGGTCGCCGACCAGGCGTGCAGCGGCCGGCGCACGGTGTCGCCGATGCGCACCACCGGGCGGTGCGGATCGTCCTGCAGGAACGACGGCGCCGACGGCCCGGAACCTTCCGGGCCGTCGGCGGTGTACGTCGTCGTCAACGCAGTCCCAGGTCCGCCCAGACCAGCCGGTGATCGGACGTCGGGAACCCGTTGACCGCCGACCACTGCGGGTCGAACACCCCGGTCAGCCGGGACAACGGATCCGACCGCACCGGCCAGAACACGCCCGACCGCACGACCCGGGTGCCGACGCGGGGCAGCACGTAGTCGGCGTGCAGGTTGCCCGGCGCGGTGTCGGCGAAGTCGGCGGTGTCGAAGCGCGGATCGCCCTTCTGGGTGGTGTTGGCGCCGCCCTGGAGCGTCGCCGCCTCCACCGCGCCCGCGCTGGACGGGAACGTGCGTGCGTCGATCAGCGGGTGCCCGGTGAGCTGGCGGGCCGCGTTCCGGTAGGAGTCGCCGTCGTCCGGGTCGGCGTTCTGGTCGCCGGCGATCACGAACGCCTGACCGGGCTTCAAGCCGCCCCGGCGGCCCTTGTCGTCGTAGACGTAGGACGACGTCGACGGCGTCACGTAGTCGGCCCAGAACCGGATCTCGTCGTGGTTGCGCCGGCCGTTGCGGTCCTCCGGGCCGTCGAACGTCGGCGGCGTCGGGTGCGAGACCAGGAAGTGCACGGACTTCCGGCCGACGGTGATCGGCACGTCCCAGTGGCTCTTCGACGACAAGCGCAACGCCGCCTGTTCCTCGGCCGAGTAGAAGTCCGTCGGTATCGCGTTACCCGGCATATCCTTCCACTTGAAGAGCTGGAAGGTACGCACCGCGCGGTAGTCGATCGGGAACTTCGAGTAGACGACCATCCCGTACTGGCCCGGGAACTGGCCGAAGCCCCAGGAGTCGTCGCCGTAGGCCTGGTCGCCGGGTGTCGTGTCGGTCACGCCGTTGTGGTTGAGGTCGAACCCCGAGGAGATCCCGGTGTTCGACGGGGCCACGTACCGGTACGGGTAGCGCTGGGCCGGTGCGCCGTTCTGCGGAACGGCGAGGAAGTTCTCCGCGAACAGCCGCGCGGCCTCGGGGTCGTAGTCGAACTCGTTGATCAGGACGACGTCCGGGTGCGCGCGCTGGATGACCTCGGCGACGTTGTGCGCCTGGCGGCGGTAGACGTCGTCGACGCCGGGGGCGGCGAGGTGTTCGCGCAGCAGCCCCTCGGCCGGCCGGTTGAGTGACAGGTTGTAGGTCGCGAAGCGGACCGTGCGCTGGTCGTGGGCGACCGCGCCGGCCGGTGACGTGCCGATGATCGCCGCGCAGACCGCGGCTACCGTAAGAACTCGCTTCATCACGCATTCTCGATACCGGACGCCGCGTCCTTCCGGGGCGGCTTCGCGCGATCCGTCGCCGACAGTTCAACCGGCGCGTTCGCGCGAGGCCACCCCGGCGGCGATGTCCGACGGCCGCGAGATCGGCGGGTCGAACAGCATCCGCCCCGTCGACGCGGCCCTACCTGGAACGGTGCCTCCGGCTCCTGACGCGTGGTGTACTGCCGACGTGAGGGTCGGGGTCGCACACCACTTCGGGTGGGCCGTCGTCGTGACCGCGTCGGCCGATCACCGGGTGGTCGACCGGCGGCGCATCGAGCTGGTCGAGCCCGGCACGCCCGTCGCGCCTGTCCACTCCGACGGCGCGGCGCTCGACGACGTGGCGGCCGCGGACCTCGTGGCGCGCGTCCGGGCGTCCGCGGGCCGGGCGACCGCGGCGGCGCTGGGTGACCTGGCGGCCGACGTCGGCGCGCCGATCGTCTCGCTCTCGCTGCGGGCCTGGCCGCCGGACTTCCCGGCCGACCTGGCGACGCTGCGCCGCGCGCCGTACGAGGCCCGCGCCGACTCGGTGATGTACCGCCAGGTGCTGGCCGAGTGCGCGCAGGCCCGGGGCTGGGCCGTGCATCTCTTCGACGCCAACGACGTCGAGGCCAGGGCCGCCCGTCTGCTCGGACGGCCGCCCGAACGCCCGGCCGGGCCACCCTGGACCAAGGACCACCGGGTGGCCCTGGCCGCGACGATCCTGGCGGCTCAGTCCTCCGGCCGGCGGTCGGACACCAGGTAGCTCGCCGCGGCGGTGAGCGCGGAGACCGTGAGCACGGACGGCCAGCCGCCGATGCGCTTGGCCAGCGGGTGCGAGAGACCGAACGCCCCGAGGTAGGTCGCGACCAGCGCACCGGTGACCGCCGGGCTGGTCCGCCGCGCCCACTCGCGGCCCGCCAGCGCGCCGCCCGCCGCGAGCACGACCCCGCCGAGGGGTCGCACCCCGGTGCGCCGCGCGACCTGCCAGCCGCCGATGAGGGAACCTGCCGTGATCGCCGCCGTCGGAATACGCATGGAAACGACCGTACCCGTCCTCTATCCATCGATAGAGGACCGGTTCGACCCAGCGGAGGACGAGGGGCCGGGGTGGGCGTCCCTAGGGTCGGGGGCGTTCCCCTCCACCCCCGAAGGACACCGATGACCAGCAAGGCCACGTACTTCTTCTCCCGCGCGATCGAGGCGCTGCTCCTCGTGATCGGCCTGATCACGGTCGCGGCGGAGAACACGATCCTGTGGATCTCTCTCTGGGACTGCGTCGCGGTCTTCTACCTGGCCACCCGCATGTACCGGTTACGACGCAGCAACCGCCGCGGGGACGACGTCTGGCTCACGCGCAGCCTCGGCGGCCGGATCGGCCTGGCTTTCACGGTGCTCACCAGCATCATCGGCATCGGCACCGGCCTCACGATCGCGACCAGCGGCAGCGGTGACGCCAAGTGGCTGGCGTCGGCCGTCGGGCTGCCGTGCGTCATCCTGGCATGGGCGATCCTGCACTTCGGCTACGCCGAGCGCTACGCGAAGACGTTCTACGCCGCCGATCCGGCCGACCCGCCGTTGACGTTCCCGAACATCGACAAGCCCTCGTACGTGGAGTTCGCCTACTTCTCGTTCACAATCGGCACCACGTTCTCGGTGTCCGACGTCGAGACGCAGACCAGCTCGATCCGCCTGCAGGTGCTCTCGCACAGCGTCCTGTCGTTCATCTACAACACCGCGACGATCGGTATCGCGGTCAGCGTCATCACCGGCTGAGCTGCCCGGTCACTCCGGCGGCTCGACCAGCACCGAGGGGTGCAGGTGGCCGGCCCGCAGCACCCGGCGGGCGAACGGCGGTGGGTCCCAGATGGACACGTGCACGTCGTGCCGGCCGGCGACCTCGGCCACGGTGTTCAGGCACTGCAGACCGGCGGCGCCGAAGAACGAGAGGTGCCGCAGCACCAGCACGAGTGCGTCGCCGCTGCGTTCACGACAGGCGGTGAGCAGTTCGGCGGTGAGCCAGGGCGCGGTCCGCGCGTCTACCTCGCCCGCCAGGCTGAACACCATGCAGCGGTAGCGGGTGCCCTTCCGGACGTGCAACGTGCCGGTCGGATCGCTGATCGCCCGGGCGGCGGCGGTGGCCGGGAGGGTACGCCAATCGGAGTACATCACGATTCCCCCGGGTTTTACACGCGTCGAGTCCGTACCAGCACTGACTGTGCTCAGATTACTTTGACACTCGTTCACGTGCTGTCCCGTCAATTAGTGGTTGACCGCCGGGCCACGCTGGTGAACGCGGGGGCCACCTCGGTGGTGGCAGTGGACTTCAGTGAGGTCACGGTGCGCGCCGCGCAGCGGCGGGCGGACCAGCTCGGGGTGGCGTGCCGGTACGTCGTCGGCGTGCTGCCGGGCGCCCCGCTCGCCGACGCCTGCGCGGACCTCGTCGCGCAGGTGGCACGCTAGGGGGCGATGAAACTTCTCGCCCTGGCCGGTGCCGCCTGCGTCGGCGTCTCGCTCGTGCTGTTCGGGGTGCTGCACGTCGTGCCGCCCTCCGCCGAGCTCGACTGGTCGCGCCGCACGATCAGCCAGTACGCGCTGCTCCCGAACGGCTGGCTGTTCGACGCCGCGACGCTGCTGCTGGCCGCCGGATCGCTGGCCGTGGTGGCGGCGCTGCACCGGGCCGGGCTGCTGACCCGCGGCGCCGGCGTCGCGCTGCTGCTCTGGGTGGTGGGGCTGGTCGGGGTGGTCTGGTTCGAGAAGCACGACTGGTCCGTCGGTCCGTCGGTCAGCGGCGACGTCCACCGGGCCGCGAGCCTGCTGGCGTTCCTGAGCCTGCCGGCCGGCGCGCTGCTGGCCGCGGCACCCCGCCTGCGCCACTCCGACGCCGCCCGCCGGGTCGCGGTGGGCGGCGTCGTGTCGTTCCTGTGTTTCACGCCGATCCTGTGGGCGCTGGTCTCCGAGCCGTGGACCGGTGTGCGCTGGTGGCGGGCGATCCCGCTCGGTGGGGTGGAGCGGGTGCTCGGGCTGGCCGAGGTCGCGACCGTGCTGCTGCTGGCCGGGTGGGCCCGCTCAGCGCGTTCCCGCGAAGAACGTCCGTAGGTCGGCGGCGAGGTCGACCGGCGCCTCCATCGCCGGGAAGTGGCCGCCGTGCGCGAACTCGGTCCAGTGCGCGTCCGGCGGCGCGGGCACCAGACGGCGCACGGTCTCGTCGGCGCCGAACACCGCGAAACCCTGCGGCACCGTCACCGGCCCGCCCCAGTCGTGCGCGTGCGCCTGGTCGTACAGGGTGTGCGCGGCGGTCGCGCCGCAGCCGGTGAACCAGTACAGGCTGACGGTGGTGAGCAGCAGGTCACTGTCGATCGGGTGCTGCGCCCACTCGTCGAACTTCTCCGCGATCCAGGCCAGCTGGAACAGCGGCGAATCGGCGAGCGCGTAGCCGATCGTCTGCGGGCGCGAGTTCTGAACGGCCAGGTACCCCGAGTTCTCGGTGCGGAACGCGGTCATGCGCTCGAGGATCAGCGCGTCCGTCCCGTCGTCCGGATCGAGGCCGTCGGCCAGTCCCGGCAGGAACGTCGCGGTGGCCGCCGCGGTCGTCGGATCGGTCACCACGTGCACGCCGACGACGTGCGCCGGGTCGAGTGCCGCGCCCGCGCCGGACACCCCGGCCCCGACGTCGCCGCCGTGCACGCCGTACCGCTCGTACCCGAGCCGGCGCATGAGCTCCACCCAGAGCCGGGCGGCCCGGCCCATGGTCGCGCCCGGACCGGCGAGCGGGGTCGAGAACCCGTAGCCCGGCAGGGACGGTACGACCAGGTGGAAGTCGTCGGTGAGCAGGTCGATCAGGCGCCCGAACTCGGCCGGTGAGCTCGGGTAGCCGTGGGTGAGCAGCAGCGCGACGGCGTCCGGATCGCCTGACCGGACGTGGACGAAGTGGACGACCTGCCCGTCGATCTCGGTGCGGAACTGCGGGTGACGGTTGAGCTCGGCCTCGGCGGCCCGCCAGTCGTACCCGGTGCGCCAGTGGTCGGCCAGCTCGGCGAGCCGGGCGGCGGTGATGCCGCGCCGGGGGTCGTTCCCGGGCCCGCCGGACGGCCAGCGGGCGTCCGCCAGCCGGGCGTGGAGACGGTCGAGCTCGGCGTCGGCGACGGCGATGCGGAAGGGGTTCATACCGGGAACGGTCGCAGCAATTGCGGTTCGTTTCGTTCCGCAATAGGACGAGGATGATCAACCATGACGCGCTTGCTGACGTTGCTGTCGCTGCTCCAGTCCCGGCGGGACTGGACCGCGGCGGAGCTGGCCGACCGGCTCGCGGTGACGCCACGCACGATCCGCAAGGACGTGGACCGGCTCCGCCGCCTCGGTTACCCGGTGGACGCGCGGCCCGGCGTGGCCGGCGGATACCGGCTGGGGAGCGGGGGCACGCTCCCGCCGCTGCTGCTCGACGACGAGGAGGCGGTGGCGGTCGTGGTGGGGCTGCGTACCGCGGCGAGCGTGACCGGGGTCGAGGAGACGTCGGTGCGTGCGCTGGCCAAGCTGCAGCAGATCCTGCCGTCGCGGCTGCGACACCGGGTCAGCGCGCTGAGCGAGTACGCGGTGCCCGCGCCGGTGTTCGGGCCGCGGGTCGACCCGGCGGTGCTGACGACGATCGCGGCCGCCTGCCGGGACGCCGAGCGACTGCGGTTCGACTACCGCGCGCACGACGGCACCGGGTCGAGCCGGGACGTCGAGCCGTACCGGCTGGTGCACGACCGGCGGCGCTGGTACCTGTTCGCGTGGGACGTGGCGCGGGCCGACTGGCGGACGTTCCGGGCCGACCGGATCACGCCGAAGGTGCCGGGCGGGCCGCGTTTCCCGCCGCGCGCACTGCCGCCGGACGCGGAGATCGCGGCGCGGGTCGCCCGCGGCGTCGGCACGGCCCCGTGGCGGTACCGGGCGCGGGTGGAGGTGCGGGCGTCCGCGTCGTACGTGCGTGGACGCCTGCCGATCCCGGTCGAGGTGCGCCCGCTCGGCCCGGACCGCTGCGAGTTCACCCCGGGCTCGGACGACCCGCGGGCGCTGGCGCAGCACCTCGTCCTGCTCGACGCCGAGTTCCGCGTGCTCGACGGCCCCGAGCTGGCGGACGCGCTCCGCGAGCTGGCCGACCGTCTCCGCCGCGCCGCCGGGTAGGGGCGCTCACGCCTTCGGGAGGCGGATCACCGCCCGGGTGCCCCGCGGCCGGTTGGGCATGAGCCGGATCGTTCCGCGGTGCGCCTGGACGATCGCGCGGCTGAGCGCGAGGCCGAGACCGGCGCCCGGCAGCTGCTGCTCCCGGCTGAGCACCGTGCGGTAGAACGGGCTCAGCACCTCGACGCCCTCGTCGTCGGGGATGCCGACGCCGGTGTCGGCCACGACCAGGTCCACCGTGCCCGTCGCCGGAGCGGCGGTCGACACCGTCACGGTGCCGCGTGGGCTGTGCGTCACCGCGTTGCGCAGCAGGTGGTCGAGCACCTGGCGGATCCGTTCGCCGTCCCCGTCGACGTAGAGCCCCGGCTGGAGCTCGGCACGCAGCTCCACGCCGGCCTCGTCGGCGCCGGCCCGGGTGTCGGACAGCGCGGCGTCGACGATCGTGGCCAGCTCGAGGCGCTCCCACACCAGGTCGGCGTGGCCGGAGTCGAGTGCGGCGAGGTCGAGCAGCTCGTCGATGATGTGCCGCAGGCGGCTGGTGTTGCGGTCGATCACCCCGAGCAGCCGGACGCTCTCGGCGTCCATGCCCGGTGTCTCGGCCAGCAGTTCGGTGTAGCTGGCGATCGACGTCAGCGGTGTGCGCAGCTCGTGGCCGACCAGGAACAGGTACTCGTCCTTGCTCCGGGCCAGCGCGAGCTCGGCGTCCTCGGCCCGGCGGCGCTGCAGGAACTGCGCGACCTGCCCGGCGATCCCGGTCAGCAGGATCGTGACCGCGCTCTCCGCGTCGCGCACGACGTCGGTGAAGAAGCACAGCGCCCCGAGCGCGCTCCCGCTGAACGGCACCGGCACCGCCACGCCGCTGCGGAGGGTCGAGCCGTTGATGCCGTTCAGGTCGCGCACCCAGACGACCTCGTTGTGCTCCCAGGCCGATCCCGCGAGGCCCGCGCCGCGAGCCAGGCGCGACGGCACCGGCAGGCCGGGGCGGTCACCGTCGCGGTACGTGGCGACCGGCCGCAGTTCGTCGGCGTCGTCGTCGGCGAGCCAGAGTTCCCCGGCCGACCAGCCGAGCGACGAGCAGACCGCGCGCAGGACGGTGGGGCCGGCCTGTTCGATGCCCAGCGCCTCGGCCAGCGCGTTGCCGACCGCCCGCTCGGTGTCGAGGAACCGCGCCGCGTCCAGCCCTCCGGGCCGGCGCCCGGCCTCGACCGTGAGCTCGCGCAGCATCCCGGTGCAGACCTTCGCCGAGGTCTCGATGCCGGTCAGCTCCCTGGGCCCCCAGTGACGGGGCCGGTAGTCCATCGCCGCGCACACCCCGACGATCTCGCCGTTCCCGTCGGCGATCGGGTAGCCGGTGTACGCCCGGGCACCGTGGTCGAAGATCGGCGAGGTCGGCGGCACCCGGTCGTCCTCACGCACGTCATCGATGACGATCGGGCTCCGGCGGGTGAACACCAGCCCGGCGACCGTCTCGGACACCGGGAGGCCCTGCAGGACCTGCCAGCCGTCGCGCAGCCCCCAGGCGCCGATCATCCGGAGCATCTCGCCGTCGGCGAGGTAGACCAGACCGGCGGGGGTGCCCGCGGCCAACGCGGTCAGCGTGGCGACGTGGTGCGCCGTGGAGCCGAGGGCCTCGGAGGCACTGGGGTCGAACGTCCGTAGCCGGGTCCCCCGGACGATCGGATCGGTGCCCACTACTGAGTCTTCACGCATCATCGTTGCGTTTCCTCCGACCGCGCGAACGACACACCTCAATCTCGCATAATAACCATAAACTGACATAACGGACTAGAGCCTGAGTCGAAGCCGCCGGTCGTAGAGTGTCGGCATGGCTGAGCCCGTCAAAGGTCCCGCGTCCTATTTCCCGTCGATCGAGAAGAAGTACGGCCGCCCGGTCAGCGAGTGGCAGGACCTGATCCGCGCCTCGCCGCTGACCAAGCACATGGAGCTGGTGAACTGGCTGAAGGCCGAGCACGGCCTCGGGCACGGCCACGCCAACGCTCTGGTCGCGCACGTGCTGGCGGGCGGCCGGTGATCGACCACGCGGCGGCGCTGGTCGAGCAGGACCGGCGGTTCGCCGACATCCTGCGCGGCGCCGACCTCACCACTCCGGTGCCGACGTGCCCCGGCTGGTCGCTGACCCAGCTGCTCCGGCACCTCGGGCGCGGGCACCGCTGGGCCGCGCAGATCATCCGGGAGCGCCGGGTCGAGCCGATCGACCCGCGTGCCGTCGAGGGCGGCAAGCCACCGGCCGACGCCGAGGGCGCACTGGAGTGGGTCGCCGGCGGCGGCTCGGTCCTGCTCGACGCGGTGGCCCTCGACCCGGACGCCCCCGTCTGGACCGCGGTGGGGCCGCGCCCGGCGTCGTGGTGGATCCGCCGTCGCCTGCACGAGTCGACCGTCCACCGCGCGGACGCCGCGATCGCGCTCGGCGTGCCCTACCCGCTGGCGCCCGAGCTGGCCGCGGACGGCGTCACCGAGTGGGTCGAGCTGCTCGTCGCCCGCGGGGAACGACCGGTCGCCGACGGCGAGAGCCTGCACCTGCACGCCACCGACGTCGACGCCGAGTGGACGCTGCGCGGCACCGCGTCGGGCCTGGCGTTCGAGCCGTCGCACACGAAGGCCACCGCCGCGCTCCGCGGCCCGGCCACCGACCTCCTGCTCGCGATCACCCGCCGCCGCGACGACTCCGCGCTGGAGCTCTTCGGCGACCGGGCCGTCTGGCGCACCTGGCTCGACCGGACCCCGTTCTAGCGCGGGCTCGATACGGTCCGGGGATGGTCGTCGGAGTCGTCCTGTTCGCGCTGGGCATCCTGCTCTCGCTGGTCCTGCACGAGGCCGGTCATCTCGGGGCCGCCCGGGCGTTCGGCCTGAAGGTCACGCGGTTCTTCGTCGGGTACGGGCGGACGCTGTTCTCGTTCCGCCGTGGCGGGACCGAGTACGGCGTCAAGGCGATCCCGGTCGGCGCGTTCGTCTCGATCGTCGGCATGGTCCGGCAGTTCGACGACTCCGACGACGATCCACGCGCGATGTGGCGCTTCCCGCTCTGGAAACGCACCGTCGTGATGACCGCGGGCGTGGCCGCGAACGTGGTCTTCGGCACCGTCCTGATCTGGGGCGTGTTCGCGTTCACGCCGCTGCCCGACGCGGACCGGCTGCAGCGCGAGCCGGTGCGGGTGGCCACGGTGTCCGACGCGAGCGCCGCCGCGCGGCTGGGCCTGCGCCCCGGCGACGTCGTCGTCACGCTCGACGGCCGGGAGGTCCGCGGCTGGGACTCGTTCACCACCGTGGTCCGCGCCTCCGGCGGCCGCACCCTCGACGTCGGCTACCGGCGCGACGGACGGCTCCGCACCTCCTCGGCGACGATCCCGCTCGTCGACGGCGCCGGACAGCTCGGCGTCACCGCGGACGTACCGCGCAGCACCGCCGGCCCGGTGGGCGCGATCGCCCTGACCGGCACGCAGACCGCCTCGATGGTCACCGGGACGTTCGCCGCGCTGGCACACCTGCCCGAACGGGTGCCCGCGGTGTGGAACTCGCTGACCGGTGACGAGCGCGACCCGGAGGCCCCGGTGAGCATGGTGGGCGCGAGCCACCTCGGGGGCCAGCTCGCGGACCGGGGCGAGTGGCCGTCGTTCGTGCTGCTGCTGGCCGGCCTGAACTTCTTCCTGGCCGCGTTCAACCTGCTCCCGCTCCTGCCGCTGGACGGCGGGCACGTGTCGGTGTGGTGGTTCGAACGGGCGCGTTCCCGGCTGTACGCCCGCCTCCACCGCCCCGACCCGGGCCGCGTCGACTACCTGAAGCTGGCCCCGCTCACCTACCTGGCCATCCTGGTCTTCGCGGTGTTCACGGCGCTGACGGTGGCCGCCGACGTCGTGAACCCAGTGCGCTCGCTCTGAGTGTCGTGCCCTAGGTGACCGGCGAGTAACTCTCCGTGATGGTTAGATAGTGGGACCGGGCGACTGTCGCGCCGTCTGGACCGAAAAGGACCTTCACCCGTGCATGCCCCGCTCTCGTCCCGGCCGCTCGTCAGCTCTCCGGCACCGGGCGGCTGGCAGCGTTCGTCGTACTGTGTCGACGGCGACTGCGTCGAGGTGCGGACCGGTTCGGTCGTGCTGATTAGGGACAGCAAGGCAGCCGACGGACGGCATCTCGCGCTCACACGCCGGCAGTTCCGGGACTTCGTCGCCTTCGTACGCCGGCTGCCGGGCTAAGCGGACACCCGCGCCAGGGCCTCGTGCAGCTTCCCGAGGGTCAGCTCGAGATCACCGGCCTCGGCCTCCAACGTCACGTGGTCGTCCAGCCAGTCGGTCGGGCACGGAGAGGGGCGGCGTCCGGAACCGGTCTCATCGCCCGAGGCCACCGACGTCAACAGCTCGCCGCGCGGTGTCTCGAGGTAGAGAACCAGATCACCCGCGTCGTCGCCGTTGGCCGGTTCCTCGATCTCCAGCAGCACGTACGGTTCCCGCCAGTGCGGGTAGATGCCGTAGCTGAACGGAACGATCCGCACCGTGACGCCCGGCCGCTCGGCGACCTCGATGAGCCGGCGGAGTTGCCCCCGCATGACCCTGGCGTCGCCGACCCGGAAACTGATCACGGCCTCGCTCAGCAGGAAACAGAGAGCGGGGCGTTCGTCCCGCTCCAGCACCACCTGCCGCCGGGTTCGCAATTCAACTCGCTTCTTCACGACGTCGGCTGTTCGACGATTGTAGGATCCGACCACGGCGGACGCGTATTCGTCGGTTTGCAGCAATCCGGGCACGACGAGCGGCTGAAAGCTCCGGATCATCCGCGCCGAAGCCTCGTGGGCGACGAATGAATAGTATTCCGGCGACACGTAGTCGCGGAATTCCGACCAATTCGAGTGACGACGGGACTCGCGCGCGGCCTCCAAGAGATGACGAGTCGACTCCTCGTCGTCAACGCCGTAATACCGCAGCAGGTGCAGCAGATCGACGGTGGTGACCGCGACCACGCCGTTCTCTACCCGATTGATCTTCGACTTCGACCAGTCCATCGCGCCCATGACATCGCTTTGGTACTTGCCGGCTGCCTCACGGTACCTACGCAACTGGTGGCCCACGTGACGTCGACGCACTAACGGGTCCAAACGCCCCATCTTCCATCTCCTCGCGTCGACATGGCCGGATCAGGAATCGGCGACGTCGCCACTCGATCCGTCTCAAGATTACGCCACGAATCGACTCCGAGGATGCGGGTGCAATTGACTTGCGGCAAGTCGAGGACGGAATTCCGCAACCACTCGAACAAGCGCGGTCGATGGGGCTGGACAGGCTGGAGAAATCGGCGTGAACAGCAGCGAGACGAGGGCAGCCCTCCGGCTGCAGTCGGAGGGCTGCCTCCCTGACCGGTCCAGCAGGTAGACCACGAATCAGGGCTGTTGGCGATGTCGCCTGCGCCGATTACACCACCAAATATGCGACGTGTCGAGTTGCGCCGTCGCGCGCAAGCGCATGCCTCACCGTTCAACCTCTCACGCTATTCACTCATTTTCCGACGATCGTCGAAACTTGCGTCCAGCCATTTGAATGCAGACGCTTGATCCGTGTCTTCAATCGGAGCGCTGCAGCCGGTATCAACTCACCGGAGCTCTGAATGGAGACTCAATCCGGTCCAGCAGGGAAACCCCGAAGAGGAGAAGACCGATGTGCGATGCATTATCACCACGCCGGAATCGGATGCCGGCGGTCGTCGTGGTCGTGGTGATCCTGTCGTCGGTCACCGCGGTCGACCATGCGGTGGCCCTCGGCGGATCGGCTCTTTCCGCGCTCGTCGCCGTGATCGGTTCGCTGGCGTTGCTCGCGGAGGCCACGACCAGATTCGCGGCCCTGTCCCTCGACTGTTAGGCGCGGGCGAAGCGGACCCGGCGGGTGGCCGGGTCGGCCTCGAGGAGGCGGACCCGGAGCCGCTCCCCCGCCCGCAGGCCCGGCCCCGCGCACTTCGCCCACACCGGTGGGTCGTCCAGCGCCACCGTGCCGCTCTTGCCTTCGCCGGAGACGTCGACCACGGCCGCGTCGAACTCGTCGCCGATGCGGTCGGCGAGGAGCACGGCCTCGGTGAGGTCGACGACCGCGCGTTCGAACTCGCCGGCGCGGCGGGCGGCGGCGGCCATCGTGGCCGGCAGGCCGGGCAGCGCGTCGAGCACCCACGCGGGCACCGGGGCGCCGGTGGAGACGGCCAGGCACACCTCGGTGGCGTACCGGTCGGCCAGGCGGCGCAGCGGCGCGGTGACGTGCGCGTACGGCGCGCCGACCCCGGCGTGGAGCGGCTGCTCCGGCGCGCCGCCGGTGAACGGCGTGTAGCCCGCGCCGCGCAGCAGCGTCGCCGCCACGTCGAGGAACGCGGCGCCGCGCGGGTCGGCCGCGTCGACGCTCGCGACCACGCGCCCCGGCGACGCGCCGGGCGGCCAGGTGACGCCCAGGCCGGGCGCCACCGCGCGGAGCCGCTCGACGTCGGCCGGCGCGGCCGGCGGCAACGTGCGCAGCAGGCCGACGCCCGCGTCGAGCATCATCGCCGCCGCGCACTCACCGGTGAGCAGCGAGACCTGCGCGTTGTGCCGCTCGGCCGGGGTCTGCGCACGCAGCACCAGCCGCCAGCCGCCGTCGTCGGTGCGCTCGACCTCCTGCTCGGGCACGTCGAGGTCGATGCCGCCGCGCTCCAGGACCCGCTCGGCGCGGACCCTGCCGAACGCCTCCAGCGCGCTCAGGGCCTCCGGCCGCGCGCCCGCCTCGACCTCCGGATAGGACAGTTGCTGCCGGCTGCGTACGGTGGCCCGCTCGACGCGGACGTCGAGCGGCGTGGCGTCGGCGGACAGGCGCACGGTCCACACCACCGCGGGCCGCACCTGGTCGGGCAGCAGGCTGGCCGCCCCCTCGCTCAGCACCGCCGGGTGCAGCGGGATCCGGCCGTCGGGCAGGTAGAGCGTGACCCCGCGGGCGGTGGTCTCCCGGTCGAGCGCGCTGCCGGGGCGGACGAACGCGGCGACGTCGGCGATCGCGTAGCGCAGCCGGAAACCGTCGCCGTCGGGAACGAGGTGCAGCGCCTGATCGAGGTCACGCGAGCCGGGCGGATCGACGGTGACGAACGGGACGTCGGTGAGGTCGGTGCGGGTGAACTCGGCGGGAGCGGCCGCCGCGTCGGCGAGCGCCTCGGGCGAGAAGTCCGGCGGCGTGCCCAGTTCGGTGCGGATCGCGCCGAAGTCGATCGCCGGTGCCCGCAGCCGCCGCGTGGGCGATCCGGTCACGGTCCAGGCCTGCTCGCCACCCTCCATCGCCCGGACGCTATCAGCCCACCCCGACACCCCCGCGTCAAGGCTGAACGTTCTCTCATAAACAGTGGTTGCCGGTTACCACCACCTGATAATCAGTCCAGGATCGACACCGCGGACCTACGGGTTTCCTAATGGGCATAAGTCCTGGCCAGGAGGCATCTACGAGCTGACTCAGACGGGGGCCGATCGGCCGGGTCGCGTGGCAGCGTCGAGGGCATGCGAAGCTCTTTCGTCACGACACGCGCAATTACAACGATCGTTGTCAGCATCATTCTCGGGGTCGTGCTCTATCGGTTCTCGGGCGATCCCCGGATGTCGCTGTTCGTATTCCTGGCGACCGCTTTCTGCGGATACATGTACACGATGATCCGTGTCGCCACGCGGGAGGAGTGAACCGTCATCCAACCACCGTCACGGGTGGTCGACGCCCAGAACCAGGGCTGGCGTCTGGCCACCACCACCGGCCGGTACGCGGCCGACTTCGGAGTGCCCCGCGGTCTGCGCGCCGCGGTGAGCTACTCCGAGCTGGCCGCGACCCGCGGCCCGATCCGGCCGGTCGTCCCGGCTCCCGACGCCGATCGTGACGCTTTGCTGCGCGCGTTCCGAGCCGCGGGACCGAGAGCGGCGCTGTCGTTGCTCGTCGCGTTGCAACAGGTGTTCCGCGACGCCGCCGCCGGCACGGAGTACGACAGCGCGCGACGGACGCTGATCGCCGGCTCCGAGGAGTCGTGGGAGGCCGCGCACCTGACGATGCTGCTGGGCCGCACCGCGCCGCACGGGTCGATCGACCGGCCGACGGTCGGGACGATCGTGGACGTCCTGTGTCCGTGGGTCACCCGGACGGACGTGTACGTCGAGGTCGCGCAGACGCTCTCGGCGGTGTTCGCGGCGTTCCTCGACGAGGACGTCGACGGGCGGCCGCGCGGGTGGAGCGGAGCGGCGGACGACTCCCTCCAGCCCGGCGCGGCCGGCTTCGAGACCAACGGCGGCCGCCTGCTCTACAGCTGGCTGGCCGCCCGCTCCCGCCGCTCCCGGCTGGTCAGCGACTAGCCTCGCGGCGGGCGCGTTTGCCGAGGGGGGCCTGGGACATGTCCTGTGCGCTCGAGCGCAGGTTCTTGTAGCCGTAGCCCCGCTCGGTGAGCCACGCCGCGGCCTTCTCCTCGGCCTGCTCGGACGCGAGCAGGATGTCCTCCTCGTCCTCGCCGGTCTCGGAGAACCGGAACGTGAACGCGGGCCGCACGGCGACGTCGTAGGTCAGCGTGCCCTCGGGCGTGAAGGCCGCGTTGAACACGTCGTGCTCGGCCGCCCGGGACTGCAGTGACGCGCGTTGCTCGGGGGTCAGGCCGTCGAAGACACCGCGGACGGTGATGCGGAAGGTACGAGTACTCACGCCCCCACCCCACCACCGCCGTCCACCGATTTCCGAGGTTGAATAGCGGTGTGCCTATCAACAAACTGGGCTTTCTGACGATCGGGCTGTTCGACGGCGCCGACCCGCGGCCGGGACACGAGTCGACGCTCGAGATCATCCAGCTGGGCGAGCAGCTCGGCTTCGACAGCGCCTGGGTGCGTCACCGGCACCTGCAGTACGGCATCTCCTCGCCGGTGGCGGTGCTGGCGGCGGCGTCGCAGCGCACCAGCCGCATCCACCTCGGCACTGCGGTGATACCCCTGGGCTGGGAGAACCCGCTGCGGCTGGCCGAGGACCTGGCCACCGTCGACCTGCTGTCCGGCGGCCGGCTCGAGCCGGGCGTCAGCGTGGGTCCGCCGATGCACTACGACCGGGTGAAGCCCGTCCTCTACCCCGACACCGAGGAGGACTTCAGCTACGAGCGGGTGGCGCGGCTGCTGCGCTTCGTCCGTGGCGAGGCCGTCGCCGACGCCGGCACCGAGGGCTTCGAGGTGTTCTCGAACCGGATCGAGCCGCACTCCCCCGGCCTCGGCGCCCGGATGTGGTACGGCGGCGCGAGCCTCCGCTCGGCCCGCTGGGCCGGTGAGAACGGCATGAACTTCCTGACCAGCAGCGTGGTCAAGGCCGAGGAGTCGGAGGACTTCGCGCAGATCCAGCTCTCGCACATCCGGGCGTTCCGGGCGGCGAACCCGGGCGGCCGCGTCTCCCAGGGCCTGGTCGTGATCCCCACCGACAGCGCGTCGGCCGAACAGCGCGCCAAGTACGAGGCGTACGTCGAGGCGCGCACCCCGCGGACAGCGACGCCGCAGGGCCCGGCCCGGATGCTGTTCGCCCGCGACCTGGTCGGTTCGTCCGATGAGATCGCCGAGCAGCTGCACGCCCACGCGGCCTTCCCGGAGGTGAGCGAGGTGGCGTTCGCGCTGCCGTTCAGCTTCGACCACGAGGACTACGTGCAGATCCTCACCGACATCGCCGGGAAACTCGGCCCGGCGCTGGGCTGGGCCCCGACCGCCTGACCGCTCACCGCGCCCCGCGGACCGTCTCCTCGCCGAGGCGCCAGAGCCGGGCCTCGGCGGCGGGGTCCGTCGCGAACGGCTCCGGCTCGACCTTCCGCCCGTCCTCGTAGTAGCCGCCGGTCGTGGTGGCGGCCGCGAGCCGGACGGAGGTGGCCGCGGCCTCCGCCGGGGTCTTGTAGTAGTCCGGGGTCAGCAGGTGGCCGGCCTCGTCCATGGCGCCGAACGCGCGCATCGTGTCGTCGTCCAGATGCCGTTGCAGTTCGGTGTGGACGTAGCCGGGGTTGACCGCGTTGGCGACGATCCCGTCGGCGGCCCAGCGGTCGGCGGCGCCGACCGTGAACAGCAACGTCGCGGTCTTCGACTGCGCGTACGCCAGGAACGGCTCATAGCGACGCCGGGCGAACTGCGGGTCGTCGAAGTCGAACGGTCCGTTCCGGTACGCGCCCGAGCCGACGACGACCAGGCGCGCGTCGCCGGCGGCGGCCAGGTTCGGGTGCAGGCCGAGCGCCAGCGCGAAGTGACCGAGGTAGTTCGTGGCCAGCTGCAGTTCCCAGCCCTGCGGTGAGAGCCGGCGGGTGGGCAGCGCCATGACGCCGGCGTTCGCGACGAGCACGTCGAGCGGGCCGTCCCAGGTGAAACCGGCGACCGAGTCGAGGTCGGCGAGGTCGAGCGCGCGGACGTGGACGTTGTCGGCGCGCAGGGCGTCGGCGCGGCGGGGGTCGCGGGTGGCGATCGTGACGTCGGCACCGGCGGCGGCGAGGGCACGGACGGTGGCGGCGCCGATGCCCGAGGCACCGCCGGTGACGAGGGCGCGTCGGCCGTTGAGGGGAGTCATGCGTCCAGCGTCGCTCGGTATCCTGGACTTACCAGTATCGATCGACCGGAGTTTCTTCGTGATCGTCCAGGACCCGCTGCACGGTGTGCTGTCCCTGCTCGACGCCCGGGGCCACGTCTCGGCCGGGCTGACCGCCGGCGGCCGGTGGGCGGTGGCGTTCGCCGCCCCCGACGGCGTCAAGTTCAACGTCGTCCGCGAAGGGCGGTGCTGGTTGCGGGTGGGGGACGTGACGGTCCGGCTCGGGGCGGGCGACTGTTACCTGCTGACGCGGCCGGTGCCGTACGTGCTGGCGAGCGACCTCGCGGCACCCGCGGTTCCGGCCGGGGTGGTGTTCGCGGACGCGTCCGACGGCATGGCGCGCGCCGGTACCGGGGCGGACGTGGTGCTGGTCGGCGGGCGGTTCTCGTTCGGCGACCGGGCCGGCACCGTCCTGCTCGACGCGTTGCCGCCGGTGATCCACGTGCCCGGTGGCGAGGCCGACGCCCTGCGCTGGGCGCTGGACGAGATCGGCGGCGAGCTGCGGTCACCGGCGCTGGGGTCGCGGCTGGTGGCCGAGCATCTCGCGGTCGTGCTGTTCGTCCGGATCCTGCGCTGGTACCTGGGGCGGCCGGGCGCCGCCGTGACGGGCTGGCTCGCCGGGCTGGCCGATCCGGTCGTGGGGGCCGCGCTGCGTGCGGTGCACGCCGCGCCCGCCGCACCGTGGACCGTCGCCTCGCTGGCCGCCGCGGCCTCGGTGTCGCGCTCGACGCTGGCCGCGCGGTTCACCGCGGTCGTGGGCCGGGCGCCGCTGGAGTACCTGACCGGCTGGCGGATGGAGCTGGCGTCGAGCCGGCTGCGCCGCGGCGACGAGCCGGTGGCCGCGATCGCCCGGTCGGTGGGGTACGGCTCGGAGACCGCGTTCAGCACCGCCTTCAAGCGGGTGGTGGGGGCGTCACCGCGCGACTACCGTCGGAGCGTCACCACCCGCGCCACTCGTCGGTGAGCTGTGCGCGCACGCGACCGCGGGCGGTGGTGAGGGCCTCGACCTCGACGCCGGCGGGACCAGCGTCGACTCGGTCGTTCCGTCATGGCCGCCGAGCGTAAAGGAGTGGTGGGCGGGCATGACGGGGCGTGTGTCTACCGATGTTGAGGTGGCCGTCGGGCTGATCGCGGAGCCGGACGCGCCGATGGACCTGGCCCGGTACCTCGCCGAGGAGCTGGAGCCGGAACTGCGTCGCCGCCATCCGGGGCTGGGGTGGCGGTTCGTCGTGGCGGAGGAGGCCGGCGCACCCGCGGACGTGATCGGGGCGGCGCGTGACCGGCTGCTCGACGAGAACTGGGACCTGGCGATCCGGCTCACCAACCTGCCGCTGTCCGAGGCCCGGCGGCCGGTCGTGGCGCAGGCCAGCGCGGCGCACAGCGTCGGGGTGGTGTCGGTGCCCGCGCTCGGAGCGGTCAACGTGCGTCGTCGCGGGCTGCCGGTGGTGGCCGACCTGGTCGACCGGGTGGCCGGCATGGTCGACGAGGCCCCCGACGAGGACGACCGGCGGCGCGGCTCGCGGCGGCTCCGGGAGCTCGCCGAGGAGCCGGGTGAGTTCCGGGTCTCCCGCCTGGTCACCGGGAACATCACGCTGCTGGCCGGGATGATCCGCGCGAACCGGCCGTGGCGGCTGGCGATCCGGTTGACGCGGGCCCTGACCGCGGCCCTGGCCGCCGGGGCGTTCGCGCTGGTCACGCCGGACATGTGGCTGCTCGCGGACGCCTACGGCGGGGTGCGGCTGACGGCCATCGCGGTGGTGTCGATGCTGGCGTTCACGCTCACGCTGATCGTCGGCGGCAAGCTGTGGGAGCGGGCCCGGCGGCCGGGTCAGCGTCGGCAGGTGGCGCTGTTCAACATCACGACGACGGTCACCGTGGTGTCGGGCGTGCTGGCGCTCTACGCGGTGCTGTTCGTGCTCGCGGTGCTGCTGGCGTTCGCGCTCGTCGTGCCGGGGCTGTTCGGGGCCTCACTCGGGCACCCGGCACGGTTCTCCGACTACCTCGAGCTGGCGTTCCTGACCAGTTCGCTGGCGACGGTCGGCGGCGCGCTCGGGGCCGGCCTGGAGTCCGACGACGCCGTGCACGAGGCCGCGTACACCTACCACCGGGCCGGGTGAAGATCGACCCTGGGGCCGATCGGCCTGCAACTTCGGCGACGCACGTTGGGTCGTATGAGGTGCGTGTGCTGTGGCGAGTGGGCGATCGAGCCGGTGACGCTGGACGGCGTCCCGCGGCTGCGCCTGTCGTGCCGCGGGTACCTCGTGGGCTACTACACCGCGCCGGAGTCCCTGGCCGCCGAGCTGCGCCGCCAGCACGGCCCGGAACTGGCCGACTTCCGCGCCGCCGCCTGACCCCCTCGGCACCCCGCGCGACGTCCCGGGCCCACAACGGCTTCCCGGGCCTACGACGGCTTCCCG
>NZ_BAAAGX010000004.1:196733-203890 GCF_039524755.1 Cryptosporangium japonicum | reverse complement strand
GCCCACAACGGCGGCCGTGAGCCCGACAACCCGTCGTAGGCCCGGGAAGCCGCGGCCCGGGCCCGGAGCGACTAGTCCAGCGCCACCATGCCGTAGTCGCCGTCGCGCCGTACGTAGAGCACGGCGCCCCGGTCGGTCGCCACGTCGGTGAAGAACACGAACGGCTGTTCGCTGCGTGCCAGCCGGATCGCCGCCACCTCGACGCTCAGCCGCGGCGCCGGCTCGCGGTCGATCGACACCGCGACCGCCGGGCAGCGCTCGATCGGCGACCGGCGCGCCTGCACCAGCCGGTACCCGGTCGGGCCGGCCCGGTACACGACGGTGTCCTCGCCGCTGTCGCTGTCGTGGAACAGCTGGAAGTCCCGGTCGAGCAGGTCCAGCACCCCGATCGCCTCGTCCACCGTGCACTCCCCCGACACCACGCCGGGCACCCGGATGCGCGGCGCCGCCGGCAGCTCCGCGGCCGCCGGTCGTCGCCGCGCGTCGGCACGCCGGTCGGAGTCCGAGCGCTCGAGCGCCGCATGCAGCTGCTGCCGCAGTTCGTCCAGCCCCTCGTGGGCGGTCCCGGCCGTCGTGTGGACGCGGAACCGGGTGCCGTTCACGTTGACGGTGGCGTAGGACGCGACCGGCCGCTCCAGCGACGGGTCGTCGTAGCGCACGATCCGCACGTCGGCCCGGAGCACCGGACCGCGGTGGTCCCCGACCGCGGTCCGGATCGCCGTCCGGGCGTAGCGGGCGACGTCGGGCGCGAGCTGCCCGCCCAGCGTCACCCCGACCGCGAAGCCGGGCGCCTCGTCGGCCCGTGGTTCACGTACCTCCAGCACCGGAACGTCTTGAGTCGTCATCGTCGACCTCCCTCGGTGTCCGGGCATCGTCGCCGCTCGACACAGTGGAGGCACAGCCGCCGCGCCGCGTCGCGACCGGGCCGTGATGAGTTAACGCGTGAAACGCGTGATCAGACGCTGGTTCTTGGCCGGGCCGTGCACGTCCCACAGCGTCCGGAGGCGACGGCCGTCGCGGTCCAGCGCGACCATCCCGTCGTAGGTGTCGCGCCCGCACGGGTGGACGACCGGCGTGCCGGGCCGCCACGGGTGGAACGGGCGGCCGTCCTCGAAGAGCATCCACCATTCGCCGTCCAGCGGCTGCAGGAGCGACACGCGGTACACCGGCAGATCGGCGCCCCGCCAGCGCAGCACGCCGTCCTCGGCCAACCGCAGACCCGCCTCGAACGCGGTGACGACGAGCGTGCCGGCCACGGTTCCGTACGTCCGGGCCGACCGGTCGAC
Source organism: Cryptosporangium japonicum (assembly GCF_039524755.1). NCBI lineage: Bacteria > Bacillati > Actinomycetota > Actinomycetes > Cryptosporangiales > Cryptosporangiaceae > Cryptosporangium > Cryptosporangium japonicum. Next base: position 202,604 of record NZ_BAAAGX010000004.1, on the reverse strand, counting down.
GACCCGCCGGGCCATCGTCCACTCACCGATCAGCGCACGCGGTTCCACGCCGATCACGGTATCCCGGGAATCCGTCCGTGCACCGACCTGCGAAACTCGGAGCAGAACCTGGGAGCGAGGGGACACGATTCATGCGAGCAGTGGCGGCGATGGTCGCGCATTCAGCCCATGTGGAAGCCGGGCTGTTGTACGTGGAGGGCGCCGGCTGGGAGTGGGCCAAACTCCCGGCGTTGCCCGCGACCGCGAACGTCACGTTCGCCGCCGTCTTCGGCGTGACGCCCGACGAGGTGGAGCGCACCCCGGTGATCCGGATCGAGATCGAGGGGCCGACGAAGTCGCTCGGCCACGTCGACCACCACTTCGTCGCGAACACGATCCACCAGATCCCGGGGACGCCGATCCACGAGCCGCGCGTCATCGAGCTCACCGACCTGACGTTCGTCGAGTGGGGCCTGCACCGCCTCACCGCGGTGCGCCTCGAGGGCGACGAACGGCAGGAACTCGCCGTGGTGGAGTTCTCGATCGTTCAGGCCTGAAGCAGCCGCTCCAGCACGGTACGCACGCTGGTCGCGGGCCGGCCGATCACCGTCTCCAGCGTCGGGTCGGTGACCGCGAACTCGCCCCGGCGGGCGGCGCGGAACATGCCGAGCATGAACTCGGCGGCGGCCGGCGGCAGACCGCTGGCGGCCGCCCACTCCTCGTCGCTGACCACGACCCGGGTCACGGTGCGGCCGAGGACGTCGCCGACGAGCGCGGCGACGGCCTCGAAGTCCAGCGCCGCGGGTGCGGTCAGCGGCGGCGTGACGCCGTCGAACAGGCCGTCGGTGGTGAGCGCGGCCACCGCGACGTCGGCCAGGTCGTCGTGCCAGGTCCACGAGAACGGGCCGTCCGCGGGCAGGGCCAGCCGGCCGGTCTCGCGGACGCCGCCGAGCGTCAGGCCGATCGCCGTGGCGTAGTAGCCGTTGCGTAGCGCGGTGAACGGCACGCCCAGCCCGGCCAGGTGCTCCTCGGTGCGTGCGTGCGTCTGCGCCGCCGCGAACCGTGAATCCCGGGACGCGGCCTGGTGGCTGGTGTAGAGGATCCGCTTCGCGCCGGCCGCCGCGGCGGCGTCGAGCGCGGCCGTGTTCGCGGCCACCGCCTCGTCGGCGCCGCGGATCGCGGCCGAGACGACGAGCACCTGCTCGGCGCCCTCGAAGGCGTGCCGCAGCGACGCCGGGTCGGTGAAGTCGGCGGCGCGGACCCGGACGCCGCGCTCGGCGAGCGCGGCGGCCTTCGCGGGCTCCCGCACGCTCACCGCGACGCGTGACGCGGGCACCTGGTCCAGCAGCCGCGCGACGATCCGCGATCCGAGCCGGCCGGTGGCTCCGGTGATGACGAACATGACTGACTCCCTGGTTGTTTCCAGCGTTACGCCGAGGACGTTAGCACCGATTCGCTACCACCGCTAACAGCGATTTGTTATCGTTGCTAGGTGACCGGGAGAGACCAGATCGTCGAGGCCGCGGCCCAGCTCCTGCGCGAGCACGGCGTCCGCGCGGTGACCACCCGCGCCGTGGCCGAGGCGGCCGGCGTCCAGGCGCCCACGATCTACCGCCTGTTCGGCGACAAGGACGGCCTGGTCGACGCCGTCGCCGAGCACGTGCTCGGCGCGTACGTCGCCGCGAAGCTGCGCACCCACGTCGAGGACGACCCGGTCGCCGACCTGCGTGCCGGCTGGCATTCGCACATCGAGTTCGGCCTGGCCAACCCGGGCCTGTTCACGTTGATGTACTCGTCCGAGCGCACCGAGCGGTCACCGGCGATCGCCGCGGGCATCGAGAAGCTCCGCGCGCGCATCCGGGCACTGGCCACCGCCGGGCGGCTCCGGGTCGACGAGGACCGCGCGCTCGCGATGGTGCACGCGGCCGGCGTCGGCGCCGTGCTGGCCGTGCTCGACGGCGCCGCCGACCGGCGCGACCCCGGGTTCGCCGACGCGATGTTCGACGCGGTGGTGAGCGCGATCCTCGGCACGGAGCGGGCCGCGGCCGACGACTCGCTGCGCACGGTCGCGGTCACCTTCGGCACGCGGATCGACGAACTGCCCGCCCTCACCGACGCCGAGCGGTCGCTGATGCGTGAGTGGCTCAGCCGCTCGCTGGCCGCCGCCCGACCGTGAGCAGGTGCGAGGTGGCGCCGAACTGACTCTCGTCCTGCTCGACGATCCGCAGCGCGGCGAGCACCGACGCGGTCCGCTCGTCGTCCAGCCAGCCGTCGCGCCCGGCGAAGAGCCAGGCCGGGCCCTCCACCGCGTACCGAGTGGCGCCCGCCATCCCCGCCTCGGCGAACTCGTCGCGGATCTCGTCGGCGGTGTGGAAGTACGCGAGCGTGAACAGTTCCTCGGTCAGCCCGTCGTGCACACCGGTGGCGACCTCGACGTCGACGAGGCGACGCACCGCCGGCCGCGCGTACCGGTCGCGGGCCACCGCGTCCCACAGCCCGGCGTGCCGCGCGATCGTCGCCGCCACCACGACGCCGCCGGGTGCGGTGACGCGCACGGCCTCACGCAGGGCCGCGACCCGGTCGGCCCGCTCGGTCAGGTGGTAGAGCGGGCCGAGCAGGAGCGTCGCCGCGTACGCGCCGGTCGGTTCGTCCAGGCGCCGGGCGTCGCCCCGCACGGCGTCGACGCCGGGGATCGACGCGGCGTGCGCGACGTGCGACGCGAGCGGGTCGACGAGCCGCACCGGGTGGCCGTCGGCCGCCAGCCAGCGGGCGTGGACCCCGGTGGCACCGCCGACGTCGAGGACTGGGCCCGGTGGCAGCACCCGGCGGAGGATCTCCTGTGTGCGCAGGAACTCCAGCTTCCCGTTGCCGGCGTCGAGCCGGGTCAGTTCGCCGCCGCGCTCGTAGTAGGTGCGTATCGAGGCGTCCATGGCTTCAGGCTGGCCCCTGCGACCAAGCCGTTTTGGCGAGTTCGCGGCCGAGCGCGGATGCGGCGACCATCAGCACGGCCGCGAGGCGGTGCAGTTCGGGGCCGGTCGCGGTCACCGGGTCGTCCGGTCCGCCGGCGACCACGGCGAGCGACGCCAGCGTGGTGCGCAGCGGCCCCGGGACGCCGACCGCGATCGACCAGGTGCCCGGCGTGGCCTCCCCGGCGCTGTACGCGTAGCCCCGGGCCCGCACCTCGGCCAGGTCGCGGCGCAGCGTCGCCGGGTCGGTGACGGTGTGCGCGGTCAGCCGTTCCGGCGCGGCCAGCGCCGCCTCGACGACCTCGGGAGCCGCCGCGGCCAGCAGCGCCTTGCCCGCGGCCGTCGCGTGCAGCGGCAACCGGCGCCCGACCTTGCTCTCCAGCGGCACCGACGCGCGGCTCCAGATCCGCTCGATGTACAGCGAGTGCACCCCGTCGCGGATCGCCAGGTGCACGTTCTCGCCGGTCGCGCGGTGGACGTCCTCGAGGAACGGCATCGCGATCTCACGTAGCTCACCGTGGATCGGGGCCAGCAGCGCGAGCTGCCAGATCCGCCGCCCGACGACGTACGCGCCGTCGGGCTCGCGGTCGAGGGCACCCCACTCCTCGAGCTCGGCGACCAGCCGGTGGGCGGTGCTCAGCGGCAGGCCGCCGCGCCGGGCCAGCGCGGACAGCCGCAGCCGCGGGTGCTCGGCGTCGAACGCGCCGAGCAGGCGCAACGCCCGCGACGTGACGGCTTGACCACGCATGCACGCATCTTTCCAGGCCCGACACGGCGGCCCCGGAACCGGCGAACACCTGTCCCGGTAGTTACAGTTCGCCGCGTGCGAGACCTCTTCGACGCCGCCGGCGGCCTGCGGAAGGCCTACCGCGCCGTCGACTGGGCCGCCACACCGCTCGGGCCGGTCGAGTCGTGGAGCCCGACGCTGCGCAGCACGGTCGACCTCGCGCTCAACAGCCGGTTCCCGGTGACGCTGCTGTGGGGACCGGAGTACGTGCTGGTCTACAACGAGGCCTACGTGCAGCTGATCGGCGACAAGCACCCCGGGGCGCTCGGCCGGCGTACGCAGGACGTGTTCAGCGAGATCTGGGACACGATCGGGCCGCTGCTGGAGTCGGTCGCGACCGGGCAGGGCACCACCTGGGTCGAGAACCAGCAGCTGATGATGGACCGGCACGGGTTCGTCGAGGAGACGTACTTCACCTACTCGTACTCCGCGGTGCACGGCCCGGACGGCACCATCGAAGGGGTCATCGACATCGCGTCGGAGACGACCCACGAACTGGTCGACCGCCGCCGCCTGGCGCTGCTCAGCCGGCTCTCCGAACGGCTCGGCGACCTCGACCACCCGCAGGAACTCGACGCGGTGGCGCTGCCGGTGCTGCGGACCGCTCCGGCCGACTTCCACGACGTCGAGATCCGGATCCCCGGCACGTTGCCGGCCGGCCAGGACTTCGCGCTGGAACCCGGCCCGGTCGCGCACCTGCGGCTGAGCACCGATCCCGACGCCACGTTCGTCACCCGGCTCAGCCCGCACCTGCCGCTCGACGAGCGCTATCTCGGGTTCGTCCGGCTGATCGGGACGTCGCTGTCGCAGGCGCTGAGCCGGGCCCGCCAGCGTGACGCCGAGCGCCGCACCGCGGAGCTGGAGCGGCGGATGTCCGAGAGCCTGCAGCGCAGCCTGCTCACCCCGCCGCCGAAGCCCGCGGGCCTGGACATCGCGGTGCGCTACCGCTCCGCGCTGGAACAGGCCCAGGTCGGCGGCGACTGGTACGACGCGTTCGAACTCCCCGACGGCCGGCTGACGATGGCCGTCGGCGACGTCACCGGGCACGACATGGACGCGGCCGCGCTCATGGGCCAGCTGCGCAACCTGCTGCGCGGCATCTCGTACACGCTGCGCCACTTCCCGTCCCGGGTACTCGCCGCGCTCGACGACGCGCTGCACGGGCTTCACGTCGGCGCGTTCGCCACGGTCGTGCTCGCGCACGTCGAGCGGGAGGGGCCGCAGGGACGGCGGGAGGTGCGCTGGACGAACGCCGGGCACCCGCCGCCGGCGCTCGTCACCGCCGACGGCACGGTCACGCTCCTGTACACGCGGCCGGAGCTGCTGATCGGCGTGCACCAGGCGGTGCCGCGCTCGGACCACACGATCGTGCTCGAACCCGGTTCGAGTCTGGTGTTCTACACCGACGGCCTGGTGGAGCGGCGCGGACAGTCACTCGACGAGGGCCTCGGCCGTCTCGTCGACGCGCTGGCCGCGCAGCGGCACCGGACGGCCGACGACCTGTGTGACCACCTTCTGGGGGCCTTCGGACCGACCAGTGAGGACGACGTCGTCCTCGCGGTGCTGCGTGTGCATACTCTCGAACAGTGGACGAATTCTCGCTCCTGACCGAGGTCGCCGACGAGCTCGGCGTCGGGCCCGACCGCGTCCCGCGCGTCACCCGCAGCGCGATCGAAACCTCCCCCGGGCGGTACGTCAGTGTGCTGACCTGGGGTGAGTCCGAGCCGGAGCTGGTGTTCCTGCACGGCGGCGGCCAGAACGCGCACACCTGGGACCTGGTCGCGCTGTTACTGGGCCGCCCGGCGATCGCGCTCGACCTGCCCGGCCACGGGCACTCGTCCTGGCGGGACGACCGGGACTACGGCCCGGTGCGCAACGCGCACGCCGTGGCGACCGTGGTCGAGCGGCGCGCTCCGGACGCCGCCGCGGTGATCGGCATGTCGCTGGGCGCGCTGACCACGGTGCGGCTCGCGGCCGCCCGGCCCGACCTGGTGCGCCGGGCGATGCTCGTCGACGCGACCCCGGGTTCCCGCGACGCCTACGCCCGGATGACCGATCGGGAGCGGGGCGCCGTCGCGCTGACCCGCGGGCCGCGGACGTTCGACACGCTCGAGGAGATGGTCGACGCCGCCGTGGCCG
>NZ_BAAAGX010000004.1:157593-196688 GCF_039524755.1 Cryptosporangium japonicum | reverse complement strand
GCCCCCCCCCGGCGGCCGGCCGCCGCGGTGCGCCGGGGCGTCGTCCACAACACGAAGCAGTTGCCGGACGGTCGCTGGACCTGGCGTTACGACCGCTCCGACCCCGACGTCGCCGACTCGACGGCGCTGCTCTGGGACGACCTGGCCACGTTGACGATGCCGACGATGCTCGTGCGGGGCGGGGAGTCGGCGTTCGTCACCGACGCCGACGTGCGCGAGGCGCGGCGGCGGTTGCCGACGCTGCGGGTCGCGGTGGTGGAGGGCGCGGGGCACGCGGTGCAGAGCGACCGTCCGGTGGTAATGGCGTCGCTGATCGCGGACTTCGTCCGGTAGCGTGCCGCGCATGGACACCAGTGTCGCCTCGATGAGGCTCCGCATCCGCCGCTGACGGCGGCGCCCTGCGTTGACGCTCCGCCGTCCCGGTCCTCTGCCGGGCGGCCGATTCCGTGCTGCCCGGCTCGATTCCGAGCTGCGGAGCCTTCCCATGTCTGTCCTGTCCGTGGGCGAACGCGCCCATCTGCGTGCTGACGCCGTCACCGTCACCCTCGGTGCCCGTACCGTCCTGAGCGACGTGTCGGTCACCGTCTCCCCCCGTTCCCGGCTCGCGATCGTCGGGGAGAACGGGCGGGGAAAGACCACCCTGCTGCACGTGCTCGCCGGGGTGCGCGCGCCCGACTCCGGCGTCGTGCACCGGGCCGGCACGGTCGGGCTGGCCCGCCAGGCCCTCGAGAGCCGGTCCGGCGAGACCGTCGGCACGCTCGTCGACGAGGCGGTCGCGCCGTCCCGGGACGCCCTGCGCGCGCTCGACGAGGCCACCGCGGCGTTGGCGTCCGGCGTGGACGGCTCGGCCGAGCGGTACGCCGTCGCGCTGGACACCGCCACCCGCCTGGACGCGTGGGACGCCGACCGCCGGGTGGACGTCGCGCTGGGGGCGTTGAACGCGTGCCCGGACCGTTCCCGCGACCTGACCACGCTCTCGGTGGGGCAGCGCTACCGCGTGCGTCTCGCCTGCCTGCTCGGCGCCCACCACGACACGCTGCTGCTGGACGAACCGAGCAACCACCTCGACGCCGACGGCCTCACCTTCCTCACCGACCGGCTGCGCGGCCACTCCGGCGGGGTCGCGCTGGTCAGCCACGACCGCACGCTGCTGCGCGACGTCGCGACCGGTTTCCTGGACCTGGACCCGAGCGCCGACGGCCGGCCGCGCCGGTACGTGGGGGGCTATCCGGCCTGGACGGAGGGGCGCCGCCGGGACCGGGAGCGCTGGGTGCAGGAGTACCAGGAGCAGCAGGACGAGCACCGGCGGCTCACGGTCGCGGTGGAGCAGGCCCGGGACCGGCTGGCCACCGGCTGGCGGCCGCCGAAGGGCACCGGGAAGCACCAGCGCCAGTCGCGGGCACCGGGGGTGGTGCAGGCGCTCAACCGGGAGCGGGCGGCGCTGGACGCGCACCGGCTGACCGTGCCGGAGCCGGAGCCGGTGCCGCGCTGGCCCGCGCTGCCGTCGCGGCGGGGCACCACGCTCGTGCGCGCGTCCGGCGTGGGCGTGGCCGGGCGGCTGGCGCCGACCTCCGTGGTGCTCGACGCCGGCGACCGGCTGCTGGTCACCGGCGCGAACGGCACCGGCAAGTCGACGCTGCTCGCGGTGCTCGCCGGTGCGCTGGCGCCGGACACCGGCTCGGTGACGCGGGCCGCCGGTGCGCGGATCGCCCGGCTGACCCAGGAGGTCCCGGAGTGGCCGGCCGACCTGACCGCCGCCGAGCTCTACGACCGGCACGTCCGTGAGCTGGGCGCCCGTGAAGTGACGTCGCTCGCGGACGGTGGCCTGCTGGACCACCGGGCGCGACGTACCGCGGTGGGGCGGTTGTCGCTGGGGCAGCAGCGGCGGCTGGACCTGGCGCTGCGGCTGGCCGAGCGGCCCGAGCTGGTCCTGCTCGACGAGCCGACCAACCACCTCTCGCCGCTGCTGGTCGACGAACTGACCGCGGCGCTGCGGTCGACAGCGGCCGCGGTCGTCGTCGCGACCCACGACCGGCAACTGCTCACCGACCTCGCGGATTGGCCCCGCCTCCCCCTGGCCTGACAGAAGCAAACGACGTACGGTTCTGTCATGACGAGAATCGAGAACTCCATCGCACTGGTCACCGGCGGTCAGCGCGGGCTCGGCCGGGCGTTCGTCGACGAGCTGCTGGCCGCCGGCGCGGCGAAGGTCTACGCGACCGCACGCCACCCCGAGAAGTCCGACGACCCGCGCGTCGTCCCGCTGCGGCTCGACGTCGCCGACCCCGCCTCGGTCGCGGCACTGGCCGAGCAGGTCGGCGACGTCACGATCGTCGTGAACAACGCGGGCACCACCGTGCGCACCTCGCTGCTCGACGCCACGCTCGACGAGCTCAACGAGGTGTTCGCGACGAACGTCTACGGCGTCGTCGGGGTCACCCAGGCGGTCGCGCCGATCCTGGCGCGCAACGGCGGGGGCGCGCTGGTGAACATCGCGTCGGTGCTCTCCTGGGTGGCCGGCGCGAGCGTGTACGGCGCGTCGAAGGCCGCGCTGTGGTCGGTGAGCAACTCGCTGCGCGTCGAACTGGCCGCCCAGGGCACGCAGGTCGTGGGGGTGCATCTCGGCTACACCGACACCGACATGACCCGCGCGCTCGACGTGGAGAAGAACGATCCGCGCCAGGTCGCGCGGGACACGATCGCGGCGGTCGGGCGGGGCGAGACCGAGGTGCTCGCCGACGACGTGAGCCGGGCGGTGAAGGCCGCCCTGTCCGGGCCGGTCGAGGGCCTGGCGTTCGGGCGCTGAGGCCAGGGTGGATCGCATGTGGCCGGCGACGGAGCGGTTCGGGCTGCGCACCGCTCCCTCGCGCCTCGCACTCGTCCAGGACCTCCTGAACACCGACGCACCGGCCGGCCGGGCCGACCCCGACGACCTGCTGGCCGACGCCGCCGGCGCCACCCGCTGGGCCGCCGGCGCCCTCGGCGGACCGGTGCTGACCGACGACGACGCGTCGCACCTGCGCGCGTTCCGCGAGTCCCTGCGCGCCGCGGTCCGCTCCCCCGGGGCCACCGTCCCCGGCGTCCGGGTGGCGGTCGAGGCGGCGCTCTCGGGCGACGGGACGGTCACGGTGCAGCCGGCCGGGGACGGCTGGCGGTACGTGGTGGGCGCGGTGCTGCTGGCCGCCGACGAGGCCCGGCTCACCGGCGAGTGGCACCGGCTCAAGGTGTGCCGCAACGACGCCTGCGGCACGGCCTTCTACGACCGGTCACGCAACTCCAGCGCGGTCTGGCACGACGCGGCACGCTGCGGCAACGCGCCGAACCTCCGCGCGTCACGCGCCCGGCGCCGAGATTCCTGAGCCGCGCGCTCCACAGATCGGGCTCTCACCGCGTAGAGAAGGAGACGGCGGGACGAGAGGGGCCGAAGTGCCTGTGGGGTTCGACGACTACGTGACCGCACGCGGCCGGGCGCTGCTGCGGTTCACCTACCTGTTGACCGGCGACCACCACCTCGCCGAGGACGTGCTCCAGGAGGCACTGGCCAAAGTGCACGGACGCTGGTCCCGGCTGCGCGACGACGAGGACCCGAACGCGTACGTCCGCACCGCGATCCTGCGTCAGTACCTGTCCTGGCGGCGGCGCCGCTCGTCCGGAGAGACGCCGTCCGAGCTCACCCTCGACGCTCCCGGCGGACCCGACTACGCCGAGGCCGTCGCCCAGCGCGACGCGCTCTGGCACGCCCTGTCCGGCCTGCCCCGCCAGCAGCGGGCCGCGGTCGTCCTGCGCTTCTACGAGGACCTGGACGACGACGAGATCAGCCGGCTCCTGCACTGCTCGGTGGCCACCGTACGCAGTCACATCAGTCGCGGCCTGGCCCGGCTCCGCGCCGAGCTCCACCCCGTGGGAGGCGAAGTCCGATGAACGAGGTCGACCAGGCCGTGCGGTGGATGCTCACCGAGAAGGCGGGCACCGTCCCCGAGCCCGTGCGGTTGCTCACCGGTGTCCACGCGAAGGTCCGCCGCCGTCGTACGCGTCGCCGGGCCGTGGTGGGCGCGCTCGCCGCGATCGTGCTCCTCGCCGCGGGCACCGTGGCGTGGTCCACCGAACGCCAGGATCGCCTGGTGCCGGCGGCCCGCCCGAGCGCGGACCCGGAGTCCGCCCCGCCGTCGCCGGTGACACCCGGGTGGATACCGGCGGGCTTCCCCGCCCCTCGGCTCGCGCTCGACAACCGGAGCAGCTGGATGTTCGCCACGTCCAAGGCGGGCGAATCCGGTCCCTGGCTCGTGATCCGGGTCAGCCGCGACCGGCTGGTCCCGACGGTGGGGGGCGGGACGTACACCTCGGCCGAGGTGGGCGACGACCGGGCGGACCGGTACGACGAGTCGAAGGATCGGGTGCCCTACCGGGAGTTGACCTACCAGCGCGGGTCCGGACCGTGGATCCAGATCTCGGTCGGCAACGGCCCGCCCGGGGCGCCGCTCGGCATCACCGAGGACGACCTCGTCGCGGTCGGTCGCGGCCTCGTCGACGAGGAGAGGCCGCTCCCCGACGTGCTCCGCTTCGCCACCGCTCCGCCGGGGCTGGTGATGGACGGCGTCTTCACCGGGTGGGACAACCTCCACCTCCCCTACTACAGCTTCGGCGACCCGGCCGGACCCCGGAAACACTTCCTTCCGTACGCCGGCGGTTTCGGCCCCGGCGGCCCGATCCGGATCGAGGCACGGGCACCGGACCAGACCGAGTACCCCAGCCCCGGTGTCACCGTCGAGAAGAGCCGGTTCCGCGCCGGGCGCTGGTCCGTGACCAGGTACGACGTGCCCGGCCACCACGACGGCACCCTCTACGTGGCGCCGATCGGCCCCGATCGGGCCCTCTACATCGGGGTCGACCACCCGTTCGCGCTCTCCGACGACGAGATGGCCACGTTCATCAGCGGCATCAGCACGGGCGCGGAGTTCCGGTGCTGTCACGACCGGTGAGTCAGTGGCCGCGGAACGCCTCCGCGAGCCACCACGAACCACCGTCGTCGGCGATCTTCGCGTCGAGCAGGAGCGCGGAGCGCCGGTCCCAGGTGTCGAGCACACGCAGGTCCTCGAGGGTCCGCACGGTGGCGCCCTGCAGCCCGTACCCGCGGGCGACCGCGGCGATGTCGGTGTCCGGGAACGTCACCGCCGACAGGTCGGCGCCGGCGCCGAAGTGATGGATCTCGGCGCCGTACGCGGCGTCGTCGTACACCACGATCAGCAGCGGCAGCCCGAGGCGGGCCACGGTGTCGAGTTCGGCGGCGGCCATCAGCAGGCCGCCGTCGCCGGTGCCGAGCACGGTCAGCCGGTCGGGGCGGGCCAGCGCGGCACCCACCGCGGTGGCCAGCCCCAGCCCGATCGACTGGAACGCCTGGGTGAAGCAGAACCCGGCCTCGTCCGGCACGCCCAGCAGCGCCGCCGGGTAGCCCATGAAGTTGCCCGAGTCGACGGCCACCGTGCGTTCGGACGGCAGCAGACGGTCCAGCGCGGCCGTGAGCGCGCGCGGGTCGATCCGGTCGGTCGTCGAGAGGTCGAACGGCCCCCACCCGGGCCCACCAGCCAGCAGGCCGGGGCGGCGGTAGCCCTCGCGCCGCTCCAGCCGGGGCAGCAGGCACGCGGCCGTCTCGCCCACGTCACCGTGCACACCCAGGTCGATCGGGCGGTTCGCGCCGAGCGCGTCGAGGTCGTCGTCGACCTGGACCAGGCGGGTGTCCTCGCCGATCAACCGGCCGTGACGCAGCGTCCACATGGTGAACGAGCAGCCCCAGCCGACCAGCAGGTCCGCGCCCCGGATCAGCTCCGCGGCGCGCGGAGCGGAGAACCCGCCGGAGACCCCGAGGTCGAACGGGTCGCCGGTGAACAGTCCCTTCGCGACCGCGGACGTGGCGACCAGCGCACCGGCACGGGCCGCGAGCTCACGCAGCACCGGGCCGTGCCCGCGGGCACCCCGTCCGCCGACGAACACCGGGCGGTGCGCCGCGGCGATCGCGGCGGCCAGCGCCTCCACCGCGGCCTCCCCCGGCCGCACCGGCACCGGCGTGGCCACGTCCGGCACGTCGCCGAGTTCGGCGGCCTGCGGCTGGACGTCCAGCGGGAGGTTGAGCACGACCGTCCGCCGGCCGTCGCGGGCGGTGCGCCAGGCCCGGACCACGTCGGCGACGACGGTCGACGCGCCGTACACCCGCTCGGGCACCGCCCCGACGCTCCGCACGAGCGCGTCCTGGTCGATGCGGAAGTTCGAGCGCACCGCCGACGCCGCCGAGTCCGCGGTGAGCACGAGCAACGGCGTGCGTGACTTCGCGGCCTCGGCGATGCCGGTCATCGCGTTCGTGAGCCCGCAGCCCTGGTGCAGCGACAGCACCCCGGGCACGCCGGACGTGCGGGCGTACGCGTCGGCCATCGTGGCGGCGCCACCCTCGTGGCGGGTCGCGACGAACTCGACCCCGGCGTCGCGCAGCGCGTTGGTGACGTGGAAGTTGCCGCTGCCGACGACGCCGAACGCGTACCGCGCGCCGAGCCGAGCGACGAGCGACCCGACGACGTCGGCAACGATCATCGCTCGACCAGCGCGAACACCCGGCTCGGCGAGCCCGTGCCACCCACGATCGGCAGCGGGCTCACGACCAGCACGGCCCCGGTGGCGGGGAGCCGGTCGAGGTTGCGCAGCTGGGTGAGCCCGTACGTGCCGGCCTGGAGCAGGAAGTGGTGCGCCGGGAACGGCGGCTCGAACCCGCCGGCCGCGCCCGCGTCGATGCCGACGGTCTCGACGCCGAACCCGGCGATCGTGCGCTCGGACGCCAGCCACCGCGCCGCCGCCGCGGACGGGCCCGGCGTGTGCGGGCCGTTCTCGTCGGCGTTGGCGAACGCGACCGCGTCGTCCTGGCGGGCGCTCCAGCCGGTCCGGACCAGCAGCCACGCCCCGTCGGGCACCCGGCCGTGGTCGGCTTCCCAGGCGAGCACGTGCTCGGGTTCGAGCAGGAAGTCGGGGTCCTCGGCGACCCGGGCCCGCACGTCGACCACCACGACCGGACCGACGAGCTTCGACGGCGGGATCACGTCGACGGTCTCGCCGTCGCGCGCGGTGATCCAGTGCGCCGGAGCGTCGAGGTGGGTGCCGGTGTGCTCGCCGGTGTGGATGTTGTTCCACTTCCAGGCCGGCCCGGCGTCGTCGAACGCGCTGACCGCCTCCAGGCTCAGCGGAATCGTGTTCGCGAACGGCGGCGGCAGCTGCAGCACCGGCGTCGACGGGCCGAGCGGCGCGGTCAGGTCCACGACCTCGACGTCAGCGGATTCCAACGCGGCGACTAAAGCCGACAGAACAGACACAGGGCCCTCCCGGGGACGATCAGTCGACCTTATGGTGCTCCCACGCCCAGGCGGCCACTTCCACGCGATTACGCAACCCCAGCTTCGTCTGGATGCCGGAGACGTGGCTCTTCACCGTGCTCAGCGAGATGAACAGCTGCGCGGCGATCTCCCGGTTCGTGCGGCCGCGGGCGACCGCGCGGACCACCTCGAGTTCCCGGTCGGAGAGCGGACGCGCCGGGGTGCGCGCCGGGACCCGGTCGCGCAGGGTGCGCAGCAGCCGCACCGTGACCGACGGCGACACCAGCGCGTCACCGGCGTGCGCGGCCCGCACCGCCTCCACCAGCAGCGCCGGACCGGCGTCCTTGAGCAGGAACCCCACCGCGCCCGACCGCAGCGCACCGAACACGTACTCGTCGGTGTCGAACGTCGTCACGACGACCACGCGCAGCGGATCGGCGACGTCCGGTCCGGCCAGCGCCCTGGTCACGGCCAGACCGTCGAGGCGCGGCATCCGCACGTCGACGAGGCAGACGTCCGGCCGCAGCTCCCGGGCCAGCGCGACCGCCTCCGCACCGTCCGCGGCCTCGGCCACGACCCGGATGTCGGCCTGGTCCTCCAGGATCAGCCGCAACCCTCCGCGCACCATCGCCTGGTCGTCGGCCACCAGCACCCGGATCGTCACAGCGGAATCGTCGCCCGCACCGACCACCCGCCGGCGTCCCGCGGGCCCGCACGGAGCACGCCCCCCAGCGACTCCACCCGCTCACGCATCCCCACCAGCCCGTAGCCCTCGCGCGCGGGCCGCGACGACACCGCCGGCGCGTCGTCGGTCACGTCGACCACCAGCCGCGGCCCGTCCGCGGCCACCGACACCGACACCGACCCCGCGTCGGGCGCGTGCCGGGACACGTTCGTCAGCGCCTCCTGCACCACCCGGTACACCGTGCCGCGCACCTCGGCCGGCCACTCCCCGGTCGCGACGTCCCGCCGCAGCCGGGGCCCGCGCCACCGGTCCAGCAGATCGTCCAGCTCCTCCGGCGCGGCGGCCTGGCCGGCGTCGCCGGGAGTACGCAGCACCCCGACGAGCCGGCGCATCGCCGCCAGCGCGTCGGTCCCGGAGGCCTCGATCCCGGCCAGCGCACCCCGCACCGACGCGGGCGGCGCGGACCGCAACTGCGCGGCCTGCGCCTGCACGACGATGCCGGTGACGTGGTGCGCGACGACGTCGTGCAGCTCGCGGGCCAGCTCGAGCCGCTCCTGCCGGCGCACCGCCTCCCGGGCGGCGCGGCGCCGCACGTCGAGCGCGCGCAGCCCGAGCCCGACCCCCACCGCGGCCACCCAGCCGACCGCGCCGAGCACCGGCACGGTCGCGGTTCCCCCGGCCCCCAGACCGACGGCGACGACCACCAGCCCCGCCACCGGGACGCCCACCTCGACGTGGCGTGCCGCCGTCGCCACCACCACCCCCAGCGCCAGCACCGTCGCCGGACCCGGTTCCCGGGGTAACCCCGCCACCGCGGCGACGACGATCGCCGCGCCGGCCAGCCCGAACAGCGGGTACCGCAGCCCGGCCGCCGCGCCGCCGACCGCCAGCACCCCGACGACCGCGCCGAACACCCAGTACGAGCCACCCCAGCTGACCCGGATCGCCCCGGCCGTGACCACCACGGCGAGAGCGCCGGCGAGCACGAGCGAGGTTCTCTTCACGAGAAGCAGGCTACGAGCACACCGCGCCCCGCGAACCGGTCAAAAGTACGACCGGCGCCCGTCGGTCTGGGCTTGTTATTTTGACGAGGGAGGGCCGGCGGCGCCGAGGGCGACGTCGGCCAGCGCGTCGATCTGGGCCGGGTCCTCGCCGTAGCAGTAGAGGACGAGCTCGTCGGCGCCGAACTCGCGGTAGGCGGCCACCGTGTCGGCGATCTCGGCGGGATCGCTGAGCGGCGCGCCCCAGTCGTCGCGGCCGGTGAACGCGTAGTAGTCGGCGATCGCCCGGCGCGCGTGCTCGACGGACGGCGCGGCGGCCACGTTGATCTGACACACCAGCCGGGGCCTCCCCTCCCGCCCGGCGGACGCCCACTGTTCACGCACGGTCTCGACCGGTCCGCCCGCCCACCGCAGCGGTGCGGCGCAGAGGAAACCGTCGCCGTGGACGGCCACCCGGCGCAGCGCGGCGGGCGCGAACGCTCCGATCAGGACCGGCGGGGCGGTGATCCGCGGGCCGACGTGCGCACCCCGGTACGGCTTCCCGCGCCAGATCGCGCGCAGGTCGGTGAGCTGGGCGTCGAGGAGCGCTCCGCGCCGGCCGAGCGGCGTTCCGGCGGCCGCGTGGTCGTCCTCGCGTCCGCCGACCCCGATGCCGAGGACGAACCGTCCGCCGGACATCCGCTGGAGGGTGGCGACCTGCTTGGCCAGGAGCGCGGTGGAGCGCAGCGGCCCGAGCAGCACCTCGGTCTGCAGGCGGATCCGGGTGGTGGCGCCGGCCAGCACCGACAGCGCGACCAGCGGTTCGGGGTTGTCGTAGGCGAGCCGGTCGAGCAACGCCAGCGTGTGGAAGCCGGCGGACTCCGCCCGGGTGGCCCACTCGGTCAGGCGGGCGGGGTTGCTGATCGGCAAGCCGAGGCCGATGTCCATGGAGGTCTCCGAAAATGGGCAGCGAACAGGGACCGTCGCCACCTCCTCCCCGGCACCGCGGGGTCGTTCGTCCTCTGCGACATGGTTCGCGGACGACCGATTCGGAGTTCCACCGGGAATGCTACGCGTGGGGCGCCACTGGTTTCCGCAGCGCGAGGGCGTAGCGGGGGCGGTCGGTGGTGAACGCCCACAGACGGGGTTCGTCGTGCGCCCACTGGATCAGCCGGGGGGTGTTCACCGTCCAGGCGAGCACACGCAGCCCGCGCTGGTGCGCCCAGCGCAGCAACCCGGCCCGCGCCAGGTGGTGGTTCACCGCCAGCATCGTCGGTGAGCACCGCGCGATCCGGCCGCCGGGGAAGAGCTCGGCGAGCACCGAGCGCAGCGGCGGCACCCGGCCCAGCGACAACGCGACCGACAGGTGCGGCATCGCGGTGCGCAGCACCCGCACGCTCTCGTCCTCGAGCGTGGTCAGGAAGAATCCGTCGCTGCCGAGGTGGTGTTCGCACAGCCGCGCGATCGCGACCTCGTCCCCGGTCTCCTTCAGGTCGACGTGGGCACGCGTGCGGCTCCCGGCGATCACCTCGAGCGCGGCGCGCAGGCTCGGCGGGTGCTCGCCCCGCCCGCGGAACGCGTCGTGGCCGACGACGAACGACCCGTCCGGCGCCCGGCGGACGTCGAACTCCACCAGGTCGACGCCGAGCCGCACCGCGGCCTGGATGGCCGCCACGCTGTTCGGGCGGTGGATCCCCTCCGGGCCTCCGCGGTGCGCGGAGATCAACGGCCGGTCGTGGTCAGCCACCGCACACCTCCGGAACGCCGCGGGAGCCCCACGGTAGGAGCCCTGGATGTACACGAGCGCCCCGCCGGGGTGGCGCGGAGCCGAACGTTGTTTTGCCGGGTGCGGACCGGGAACGTCTCGGGCATGAGTTCACTGGATGACGCCAAGGAGTTCGTCGCTCGGCACGAGAAGGAGATCGACGAGGCCACGGGCAAGGCCGGCGGGCTCCCCGAGGAGGAGCCGATGAGCCACGAGCCGGTCGAGCCGGCCGACGGGGGCTCACCCGAGCCCCCGGAGAGCTGAACCACGGGTGAGCCGCTGAGCCGGACACGGCTAGGCCGTGTCCGGTAAGTCTCGCTCGCAGCGAGGCACCGCTCAGGCGTCGTCAGGCAAGGCGGAGGTCTTTCCCGATACCGCTGTTGTATCGGGGAAGGCCTCCAACGCGGCCTGGCGGCGGCTGAGCGGAGCCGCAGCCGAGCACGGACTTGCCGGACGCGGCCTAGGTGTGGGCCGCGTCGTGGATCTCGCCTACGAGCTCCTCGAGCATGTCCTCCAGGGCCACCAGCGCGACCCCGTCCTCCAGCTCCACCTGCGCGAGGTGCGCGCCGCTGTGGCGTAGCGCGGCGATGCCCTCGCGCAGCGTCGCGTCCGGGTCGACGGTCGGCAGCGGGCGCACGATGTCGTCCGGGATCGGCGCGGTGTAGGGCACGCCCTCGGTGACGGTGTCGATGACGACGTCCTTGAGGTGCAGGTAGCCCACCGGCGTCCCGGCGCCCGACACCACCGGGAACCGCGAGAACCCGGTGCGGGCGGCGGCGTCCTCGACGTCCTCCAGCGTCGCCGAGCGGGGCACGGTCACCAGCGAGGCCAGCGGCAGCGCGACCCGTCGTACGGTCCGCTCGTCGAGCGTCAGCGCCCGGGTGAGCAGCGTGTGCTCGGCCGGTTCGAGCAGCCCGGCCCGGCGCGACTCGGTGATCAGGTCGGCCACCTCGTCCCGGGTGAACGCGCTGCTGACCTCGTCCTTGGGCTGGATTTGGACCAGCCGCAGGATCAGGTTGGCCACGGCGTTGAGCACGAAGATCACCGGCTTGAGCGCGGTGACGACCGCGACGAGCGGCGGCGCGAGGAGCATCGCCGACCGGTCCGGGCCGGCCAGCGCGATGTTCTTCGGCACCATCTCGCCGACCACGACGTGCAGGCCGACGACGAGCGCCAGCGCCAGCGCGAACGCGATCGGGTGGAGCAGGTCGTCGGGCACGCCGGCGGCGGCGAACGGACGCTCGAGCAGGTGCGCGACGGCCGGCTCGCCGATCGCGCCGAGCGCGAGCGTGCAGATCGTGATGCCCAGCTGGGCGCCGGCCATCATCAGCGAGACGTTCTCCATCGCCCGCAGCGTCGTCTTCGCGGCGCGTGACCCGGCGAGCGCGCGCGGCTCGATCGTGGTGCGGCGCGCGGAGATCAGCGCGAACTCCGCACCGACGAAGAACGCGTTCGCGAGCAGCAGGAACACGGTGAGTGCCACGCCGGCCCAGTCGCTCATCGCGTGCTCCCCTCGGCCGGAGCGGCGATCGCCAGCACGCGGTCCACGCGCCGCCCGTCGAGCCGGTCGACCTCGAGCCGGAAACGCACGGGTTCGGCGTCCACGTCGGCCGGGGTGGAGACGACGAGCACCTCGTCGCCCAGGCGGGGCAGCCGGCCCAGCCGGACCGTGACGTACCCGCCGAGCGTGTCGTACTCGGGCCCATCCGGCACCGGCACCCCGGTGCCTTCGCGGATCTCGTCCGGCCGCAGCAGGCCGCTCAGCATCCAGCCGCCACCGGGGCGGCGGCGCAGGCCGGCCGGTTGCGACCGGTCGTGTTCGTCGGCCACCTCGCCGACGATCTCCTCGATCAGGTCCTCGAGCGTGACGATGCCCTCGGTGCCGCCGAACTCGTCGACCACCACCGCGAGCTGCAGTCCTTCGCGACGCAGCTGGGGCAGCAGGTCGTCGGCGGGTACCGAGCCGGGGATGAACACCGGGGCCTGCATCGCCGAGCGGATCGGCACCGAGGCCCGCGCGTCGCGCGCGACGCCCACCGCGTGTTTGGCGTGCACGAGCCCGACGATGTCGTCGATGTCCTCGCCGACGACCGGGAACCGCGAGTGCCCGGTGCGCCCGGTCGCGGTCAGCACCGTGTGCACCGGGTCGTCGGCGTTCACCACGGTGAGGCGGCTGCGCGGCGTCATGACGTCGGCCGCGGTCAGCCGGCCGAGCCCGAGCGTGCGGCCGAGCAACTCCGCGGTCTCGCCGGGCAACGTGCCCAGCTGCGCCGAGCGACGCATCAGCGACACCAGCTCCTCCGGCGCCCGGGCCGAGGACAGCTCCTCCTGCGGCTCGATGCCGAAGCGCCGCAGGATGCCGTTCGCGATGCCGTTCAGCAGCCGGATCAGCGGCAGCGTGGCGCGGGTGAAGCCGCGCTGCAGCGGGGCGACGGCGATCGCGGTGCCCAGCGGCTTGGAGATCGCGATGTTCTTCGGGACGAGTTCGCCGAACAACATCGTGATCAGGGTCGAGAGCGTCAGGGCGAGCGCTACCGCCACGCCGGTCACGGCCGCGTCACCGAGGCCCAGCGCCCCCAGCGGTCCTTCCAGCAGCGACGCGATCGACGGCTCGGCGAGGAAACCGATCGCGAGGTTCGTGATCGTGATGCCCACCTGGGCACCGGACAACTGGGTCGAGAGGGTTCGCAGCGCCGCGTCCACACCGTGGGCTCCGGCCCGCTCCACCGCCCCGCGGTCCACCGTCACGAACGCGAATTCCGCGGCGACGAATACCCCGCACGCCGCGACCAGCACCAATCCCAGCAGCACCAATAGCCACTCGACCATGCTTTGTTCTTCTCCAGAACCCCGGTAGATGACACAAGGACCGGCCACGGGGCGGTGACCGATCCTTGCGCTCTCTAACGACGAACTCAGGCCGAGAGTCCCCGGAAGACGAGGTCGACCGTGGTGCTGATCGCCACATCCAGCGGAAGCCCGCCGAGCAGCCCCCGGGCCGCCAGCGTCGCGACGCCGTGCACCTGCGCCGCCGCCACGATCGCCAGCGTGTACGGATCCCCCTCGCGGACCTCGCCGGCGCGCTGACCGGCCGCGATCAGGTCGACGGCGACGAGCGTTCCGCGCGCGGCGGCCGCACCGAGCTCCTCGGTGGCGTCGGGATGGTGCTTGGTGCCGAGCATGAGCGCGAGCAACGGTTCGTGGTCGACCGCGAACCCGACGTACGTGCGGGTCATCGCGTCCAGCCGCTCCCGGAACGGGCGGCCGGGGGTGTCCCCGCTCTCCACCCGGTCGGCCAGCCGGGTGAACCCCTCGACCGCCAGCGCGTCGAGCAGCGCCTGCTTGTCGCGGAAGTGGTGGGCCGGCGCGGCGTGGGAAACGCCCAGGTCGCGGGCGAGGCTACGGAGCGAGATGCCGTCGGCGCCGACCGTGCCCAGCGCGGTCTCGGCCGCCGCGAGCAGGTCGTCACGGAGGTTTCCATGGTGATACGCCACGGCCCCACTCTAGCCAAATCTTGTCATTGACAAGAATCCTGACACTGCCTAGTTTGAGGGCCATGGATTTCCGCAACCAGACCGCCCTGATCACCGGCGCCTCGGCCGGCATCGGCGCCGAGTTCGCCCGCCGCCTCGCGTCCCGGGGCGCGAACCTCGTGCTGGTCGCCCGCCGCCGCGACCGCCTCGACGAGCTGGCCGCCGAGCTGCGGTCCGCGCACGGCGTCGCCGTCGAGGTCGTGCCGTTCGACCTCGCCCGCCCCGACGCCGGGCGCGCCCTGCGCCGGATCGTCACCCAGCCGGTCCACGTGGTGGTGAACAACGCGGGCTTCGGCAACTACGGCCCGTTCGTCGCCGAGGACCCCGACCGCCTCGCCGCGATGATCCAGGTGAACATCGCCGCGCTCACCGACGTCAGCCACGCGTTCCTGCCCGCGATGATCGAGGCCGGCGAGGGCACGCTGCTCAACATCGCCAGCGTCGCCGCGTACGCCCCCACGCCCTCGATGCCCGTGTACGGCGCCACGAAGGCGTACGTCCTGAACTTCACCGAGGCGCTGGCCTACCAGCTGCGCACCACGAAGATCCGGGTGCTCGTCTACTCCCCGGGCGCCACCGAGTCGGAGTTCTTCGACGTCGTCGGCACCCGCGACGCCGGCGGCGGCCGGTGGCAGACCCCGGCCCAGGTCGTGACCGGGGCGCTGCGGGCGCTGGACGGCCGGTCCCCGAGCGCGGTCGCGAGCTTCCCCAACCGCGCGATGGTCTCGATCGCCCGGCTGCTCCCCCGCCGCTGGAGCCTGAACCTGGGCGGCCGCCTCACCTACCGCGACGCCGCCTAGGCACCGTCTGCCCGGCCCGCCGGGCGGCGATCACCGTCGCGGTTCGCGCGACCTCGGCGTTGATGCATGCCCTCCCCGAACGGGGGTGACGGCCGTCGGCGGGATTGCCCAGGGTCGCGGGCACTCACGACCGAAAAGTACCGGCACGCCCGTGACCTGCTCCTGCGGCACCGCACCGACTACCACCGGGCGGTCGCGGAGTTCACCTGGCCGGCCTTCGACGGCCCGTTCAACTGGGCGATCGACTGGTTCGACGCGTTCGCGCGCGGCAACGACCGCACCGCGCTCTGGATCGTCGAGGAGGACGGCACCGAGAACCGGTACTCGTTCGACGAGATGGTCACCCGCTCCGACCGGCTCGCGGACCTGCTGGCCGCGGCCGGGGCGACCGGGTGCTCCTCATGCTCTCCAACCAGGTCGAGCTCTGGGAGTCCGTGCTCGCGATCACCGAGCTCGGCGCCGTGATCATGCCGACCACCACCGCGCTCGGCCCCGCCGACCTGCGCGACCGCATCGAGCGCGGCCGGGCCGCCTACGTCATCGCGAACGCCGCCGACACCGCGAAGTTCGACGACGTCCCCGGCGGCTACGGCCGGCTCGCGGTCGGCAGCGCGGACGGCTGGCGGTTTTACGCCGACGTGGCCGGCTTCCCCGGCACCCGCCGCGAGTCCGTCACCACCGCCGACGACACGCTGCTCGTCTATTTCACCTCGGGTACCACGAGCCGCCCGAAACTCGTCGAGCACAACCAGGTGAGCTACCCGGTCGGTCACCTCTCGACGATGTACTGGATCGGGCTGCGGCCCGGCGACGTGCACTCGCCGGGCTGGGCGAAACACGCCTGGAGCAGGTCCGGGACCGGTGGGGCCTGACGATCCGGGACGGGTTCGGGCAGACCGAGACGTCCGTGCAGGTCGCGAACACCCCCAGGCAGGACGTGCGCCCCGGCTCGATGGGGCGGCCGCTGCCGGGGGTGCCGGTCGTGCTCGTCGATCCGGTGACCGGCACACCGTCGGACGAGGAGGGTGAGCTGTGCCTGGACCTCGCCGCCCGGCCGGTGAACCTGATGGTGGGCTACACCGACGACCCGGCGCGGCACGCCGAGGCCATGGCCGGCGGCTACTGCCACACCGGCGACGTGGCGACCCGGGACGCCGACGGGTACATCACCTACGTCGGGCGCACCGACGACGTGTTCAAGGCCAGCGACTACAAGATCAGCCCGTTCGAGCTGGAGAGCGTGCTGCTCGAGCACCCGGCGGTCGTCGAGGCCGCGATCGTGCCGGCGCCCGACCCGATCCGCCTCGCGGTGCCGAAGGCGTTCGTCGTGCTCGCGGCCGGGTGGGAGCCGACCGCGGCGACGGCGGAGGCGATCCTGACCTACGCCCGCGAGCACCTGGCCCGGTTCCAGCGGGTGCGCCGGATCGAGTTCGCCGACCTGCCGAAGACGATCTCCGGCAAGATCCGCCGCGTCGAGCTGCGCACGCTCGAACAGCAGCGCTTCGCGGCCTCGACCCCCGACGTCCCCGAGTACCGCGACGACGCGCTGCGCTCTTAGAGCAACGCCGCGCGCAGGCGGGCGACGGCTTCGGGCGGCAGGCCGTGGGACGTCAGGTACCGCTCGGCGTCGCCGATGCGGGCCAGCGTCGCGCGGATCAGCTCGGGCGGGCAGGCGAGCATCTCGGTGAGCATCGCGTCGGTGTGCTCACCGGGAGGCATCGTCGCGCGGATCTTGTCGACGAAACCCGTGGAGAGGTTCCGCGCGGTCGCCGCGTAGTCGGCCTCGATGTCCGCGACGCCCACGCCGAGCAGCGCGTGCACGAGCGCGATGACCACGCCGGTGCGGTCCTTGCCCCCCGTGCAGTGCACCACGGCGGGCAACGAGCCGGGCTCGGCGAGCGCCGCGACCACCGCGGCGAGCGCGTCACCGCACTCGTCGACCAGAAGGGCGTAGGCGTCCGCGAGCGAGCGCGGACGCTCCTGTGCGGCGGCCCCGGCGAACGCCGGCAGGTGCCGGTAGGTGACCGGCAGGTCGCCCAGCGCGTCCGGTGCCACCTCGACCTCGGCGTCCTCACGCAGGTCGATCACCGTGCGGACGCCCAGCGCGGCGAGCTGCGCCCGGCCCTCGTCGTCGAGGCCGGCCAGCCCGTCGGCGCGGATGAGCAGCCCGCGACGCACCGATCCGCCGTCGGCGGTGGCGTATCCGCCGGCGTCCCGGACGTTGTAGGTACCCGGCACCGGCAGAGCGCGCGTGGTCGCGGCGGTCATCGTGATCCCCTCCGATCGGAACGCTGCCCAACGTACCGGCGCCGGCTCACGGCCTCCGCCGATCCGGTGAACGGCAGATGAAGAGTCGCTGGCTACGATCGGATCGGACACTGTGTACGGAGGGGGACATATGACCGGCGTAGTAGTCGTGACCGGGGCCGCCGGAGCGCTCGGGCGGGCCGTGCTCGCCGACCTCACCGGCCGGGGCACCACGGTCGTCGCGCTGGACCGGACCGGCGCGGCGCTGGACGCGCTCCCGGACGTGCACCCGGACGTGCACCCGATCGCGGTGGACCTCGCCGACCGGGCGTCGGTGCTGGCCGCGTGGGAGCGGGTCGACGAGATCGGGATGCCGACCGGGCTGGTCGCGCTGGCCGGTGGCTTCGCGCCGGGCCGCCTCGCCGACCTGGACGAGGACACGTTCACCGGCCTCTGGGAGGGCAACGTGTCGACGCTGCTGTGGAGCGCGCAGCAGGCCGCGTCCCGGATGCCGCGGGGTTCCTCGATCGTCACCGTCGGGTCGAAGACGGCGGTGGCCGGCAAGGCGCCGGTGGGGCACGCCGCCAGCAAGGCCGCGGTGGTGCGGGTCACCGAGCTGCTCGCCGACGAGTTGCGCCCGGCCGGGATCCGGGTCAACTCGGTGCTGCCGTCCGTGCTCGACACCCCGGCCAACCGCAGCTGGCTGTCACCGGAGTCCGCCGCCAAGGCCGTGCCCACCGCGGCCGTGGCGAAGGTCATCGCGTTCCTGCTCAGCGACGACGCGGCCCCGGTCAGCGGCGCCCGCATCCCGGTCTACGGCGATTCCTAGGAACGGCGGCAGTACACGTCGCCGCTGTTGGCCTCGTGGGGCAGCCCGGCGAGGTGCGCGCCGATCTCCTCGGCCGACGTCCAGGCCGGGAAGTCGAAGTCCATGGCGTCACCCAGCGCGACGTTGAACCGGGTGAACCCGAGCGCGACCGCCCGGTCCAGGCACTGCTGGGCCACGGCCCGCTCGATCGTCGTGAACTCGAACGACAACGCGGGCACGGCGGCGGAGAGCCCCGCGAGCACCGCGTACTCGTAGCCTTCGACGTCGATCTTCACGAACGCGGGCTCGCCGTGTTCCGCGATAAGCTCGTCGAGCGTCACGGTCGGCACCGAGATCTCCGTGTCCCAGACCTGGCCGTGCCACCCGTTCGCCCCGAACGCGGCCTCGACGAAGTCCTTCGACACCGTGGAGACCGTCGGGTTCGCGGTGTTGACGTAGAACGTCACGTTTCCCGGCTCGGCGCCGACCGCGGCCTCGACCACCCGCACCGCCGGGTCGTCGGCGAAGATCTCGGTCAGCGCCCGGCCGCACAGCGGTTGCGGCTCGAGCGCCACCACCCTGGCGCCGAGCCGCCGGTAGCTCGCCACCCGGTCGCCGACGTGGGCGCCCACGTCGAACACCAGGTCGCCCGGGCGCACGAACCGGGCGTGGAACGCGTCCATCGCCGCGTCGCGGACGTCGTTGCCCCAGTAGAAGTCGAGGGACTGGTGGATCGACGCGACGGCCGGGTTCGCGCGAAGCGAGGAAACGACGGCGCTCCTGGAGCTCATACCTATTGATACGCGCGTAGAACGTCGCCGGGTTCAGGTCGCCACAAATACTCCGCCCAGAGCAGTCACCCGCCCCCGGCAGCCGTCACCATCAGTCGCTGAAAACACACGCACCGAGAGGCGCCGCATGGCCGACATCCCCGGCGATCCCGATTCCCGGGGTCAGCTCCGACGCCGACTCGTCCGGCTCGCGCCGATCGTGTTCGCCACCGCGTGCCTGACCTGGTTCCTGCTTATCAAGGGCAAGCTGGGGGTCGATTACGCCGCGGTGCTCGCGATCCCGATCGGCATCGCGAGCCTCGTCGCGACGGTGCTGAGCCCGAACGGGACCGAGCCCATCCGGTTGAACGGCATCCGGCTGGACAAGCGGGTCCGCCGGCTGGGGGTCGCGCTGTTCGTGGTGGCCGCCCTGGCCTCCACCGCGGCGACCTACGCGATCCAGCGGGAGCAGAACCCCGCCGACTACCTGGCCGGCACCGTGCGCATCGGATACGTGAAGCTGGCCGGCCGGGGCTGGAGCACGACCGACCCGACCGGTCGCCAGATCGGCCTCGAAGCCGAGCTGGCGACCGCCCTGATCCGGCGGTTCCCCCGGATCGAACGCTTCGAGTGGGTCGCGCTGGACACCCTCGGCGACCGCATCGACGCGCTGCGCGGCGAGTGGGGCGACGGCCACGCACCGGTGCACCTGGTCATGTCGCAGTTCGCGATCACCGTCCAGCGCCAGCAGAAGATCGACTTCGCCGGGCCGTACTTCGTCGACACACAGGGCATGCTGGCCCGCACGAGCGTCACGCACTGGCAGCAGGTCCGACCCGGCACCGTCTGCGCGCCCGTCGGTTCCAGCGGCGCGCGCACGCTCGAGGTGCAGGACTGGAAACCGAGGCTCGCGAAGTCGACGTCGAAGTGCTTCGCCGATCTCACCGCCGGGCAGGTCGAGGCCGTCTCGACCGGCTCGACGATCCTGCGCGGCTTCCTCGCCGACTACCCGGAGCTCCGGTCGACGTACCACGTCCTTCCGATCACTGGCGCGACCGAACGGGTCGGGATCGGTGTCCCCAACGACCGGCCGCGCCTGTGCGCCGCGCTGAACGAGGCCGTCGCGGACTTCCTGGACACGAGTTGGGAGCAGGCGTTCGCCACCCACCTGGCGCCGCTGGGGGCACGCTCCGCCGACCACCGACCGGCCACGACGATGGCGTGCGAACCGCCGGGAACCTGGTTCAAGGACTGAGCCCTACTTCCGGACGCGGTACCAGAGGCTCACGGCGTGGTCGGTCTGGTGGACGCGGGGCCGGTCCAGCCGGACGTGCGCGCCCCCGAGGTGCCGGAACATCGGCACGCCGTCGCCGAGCAGGATCGGCGCGACGAACATCAGCACGTCGTCGACCTCGCCCGCCGCCAGGCACTGCCGGCCCACGTCGGCGCCGATGATGCAGGCGTACCCGTCCCCGGCGGCGTCCTTCGCCGTGGTCACCGCGGTGTCCAGGTCGGTCACGAACGTGGTGCCCGGTACCGCGACCGACGGCGGGTTGCGCGTCAGCACGATCTGCGGCCCCTCCCAGGCCCCGCCGAACGGGCCTTCCTTCTCGGTGCCCATGTTCGGGTCGTCACCGCGGTACGACCGGCCGCCGATGAGGCACGACCCGACCTGGGCCACCAGTTCGTCGGCGACCGGGTCGGGGCCGAGGAAGTCACGCAGCCACTGCATGTCGTCGTTCGGGCCGGCGATGAAACCGTCGAGGGACATCGTCGCGCCGTAGAGCAGCTTTCCCATCGTGTTCAACTCCTGGGTGAGTTCGTCGGGAACCCTCGTTGAGACGGTGTCCCGGCGGAAAACTCATCGGTCGGCCGGAGAAATCTCCGCCGGCAGCCCGAACGCCGGGAACAGCGCCGGATCGTGGAACGCGGTCATCTCGGTGACGAACCCGTCCCGGACCTCCAGCACCGAGATCGCGAACGGCCGGAAGCCGGGGTCGCCGGGTCGCCGGGTCCACGACGCGACCGCCGGTTGACGGTTCGCGCCCACCGGCCGCACCACGAACTCGCCGACGTAGCCCTCCAGCGCCGGATCCCAGCTCGACGCCAACGCCCGCCGGACGTTCTCCCGCCCGCGGAACCACACCGGCCACGGCGGCATTGTCGTCCGGACGTCGTCGGCCAGCAGCGCGGCCACCGCGTCGACGTCGCCGCGGTGCACCGCGTCGAGGTAGCGGGTGAGCAGTTGTTTCTCGGCGAGGGTCGGCTCGGTGGCGGCGCGCCAGTCCGCCCGGCGCTGCGGGAGGTTCTCCCGGAGGGTGGCGCGGGCGCGCTGGAGAGCGCTGTTGACCGCCGGAACACTCAATTCCAACGCGGCGGCGACGTCGGACGCCGGCCAGCCGTGCACGTCACGCAGCACCAGCGCGGCCCGCTGGCGCGCGGGCAGGAACTGCAGCGCGGCGAGGAACGCCAGCTCGATCGTCTCGCGCCGGACCGCCACGGCCTCGGGGCCCGACTCGGCCGGCGCCACCAGCTCCTGGTCGGGGAACGGTTGGAGCCAGGGCACGTCGGTCCGCGGGGCGAAGCCGACGCTCGGGTCGGAGGGCCCGGCCCGGTGGTGCGGGAGCACCCGGCGGGCTTTCCCGTCGAGCCAGTCGAGACACGCGTTCGTGGCGATGCGGTACAGCCACGCCCGCAGCGTCGATCGCCCCTCGAACGTGTCGCGCTTGGTCCACGCGCGCAGGAACGTCTCCTGCACCAGGTCCTCGGCGTCGGTGTACGACCCGAGCAGGCGGTAACAGTGGACACGCAGCTCCCGCCGGTGTCCTTCGAGCTCGTCGGCGTCCAGCGGCGTCACCGGGCCGAGTCTGCCAGGAACTCCCGCACGGTCCGCCGGAACCCGGCGGGCTCCTCCACCCACGGAACGTGACCGGCGTCGAGGCTCACGCGCCGGACGTCGGGCAGCGCGCGCTCGAGCGAATCGACGGCGTCGCGCGGGCGCAGGTCGTGGCGCCCGTCCACGATCAGCGTCGGAACGGTGAGCCCGCGGCACCGGGCCGGGAGGTCACCGCGCTCGAGGTACCG
Organism: Cryptosporangium japonicum; assembly: GCF_039524755.1. Taxonomy (NCBI): domain Bacteria; kingdom Bacillati; phylum Actinomycetota; class Actinomycetes; order Cryptosporangiales; family Cryptosporangiaceae; genus Cryptosporangium; species Cryptosporangium japonicum. The sequence goes on along the minus strand of NZ_BAAAGX010000004.1, from coordinate 174,667 downwards.
GCCGACCTCGGCGTTCAACGCGTCCGCGCACTCCGGGTTCAGGCCGTGCCACGGCGTGGCCATGCGCTCGGCGTGCTCGCGGGCGGTCGCCGGGTCCACGAAGTCGGTCGACCACTGCAGGATCGCCCGTTCCCGGCCGTCCTCGAGCTCGTACCAGCGCGGGTCGACCCGGGCGGCGAAGTTCCGCCGGTACGTGGGCTTCCAGGTGTGTTCGGGGTCGATCCCGACGCCGGAGACGTAGACGATCCGGTTGACGCGGCCGGGGTGCTCGAGGGCGTACAGGAGAGCGAGCAGGGCACCCCACGAGTGACCGAGGACGTCGAACCGAGGGCGGTCGCCCAGATCGTCGAGGTCGGCGACGAAGCGGGCCACGGTGTACGGGCCGTCGCGCGGCGAGCGGCCGCAGCCGCGTTGGTCCCAGCGGATGACGGTGGCCGTGTCGTCGAAGAAGCCGGCGACGTCGTCGAAGTAGTCCCAGATGCCCGGTCCGCCGTGGCAGAGGACGAGTGGGGCGCCGGTGCCGGACCGGGAGGTCCAGGGCGTCACCGGGTGGCGGCCGCGGTGACCAGGGCCTCGAGGACGGACGGGTCGACGGCGTCGACGCGCTTGAGGTAGACGCAGCTGGTGCCGGTGGTGTGCGGGCCCAGGGCGTCGAGCAGTTCGGTCTTGCGCGGGAAGTCGTCGCCCAGATAGAGGGTGGTGGCGGCTTTCCGGGGCGAGAAGCCGATGCGGAACCAGTCGAGCGTCGCGCCCGACGCGTACCGCAGCTGGGTGGACCCGAAGCCGACGATGTTCGCGCCCCACATCGCGCCCGGGTCGCCGGTAACGCGGGCCATCAGGGCGCGGATCGTGTGGGCGTCGGCGCGGCGGACCTCACCGGGTACCGCGGCGAGGAAGTCGTCGACGTTCGCGTCGGTGCGTGCGGTCTTGGGCGTGGCCATGGGCCCAGCATGGCCTCAGGTCGGGGTGCGTGCCAGGCGGTTGCGGCGATGCGCGGCCATTCGCACCGGCGCGTCGGGCCAGCCGTAGCCGTCGTAGCCGTCGACGCGCTGCACCAGGAGCAGGAACAGCCGGCCGCCGAGGAGCTGGGTGCCGACCTGCAGGTAGGTGCCGTCGTCGCGCGTGTAGAGGATGCCGAGGTCGCGGTAGGTCGCGAGCTCGTGCGGGTCGAGTTCGTACCGGGCGGCGAGGTCGTCGTAGTAATTGTCGGGGATGGCGAGCAGGGGCGCGCCGGCGGCGCGGGCCGCGCGGGCGGCGGCCACGACGTCGTCGGTGGCGAACGCGACGTACTGCGGGTCGGCGACCGCGGGTGCCCAGTCGCCGCGCCGCAGCCGCGCCACCGTGAGGGCCAGCCGCACGCCGCGTGCGTCGTCGGTGAGCGCGCGGGCCCGGATGAGGCCGAACGGAGCGGCGAACTCGCCCGCCGTGACCGGGGTGAGGCCCAGCACCGCGCGGTAGAAGAGCGCGGCTTCGTCGAAGTGGTCGAAGGGTTCGGAGAGTCCGACGTGGTCGATGCGGGTGACGCCGATGCCCGCCGGTGCCGTGCGGTCGGCCGGCACGAAGTCGCTGCTCCAGCCCCCGGGGTAGTCGCCGGTGCGGGCGAAGAACAACGGGGTGCCGTCGGGGGCGGCCACCGCGGCCAGGTCGGCCTCGGCCGGTCCCCGTTCCCGGGGCAGCAGCGGCGCCAGCAGGCGCTGGGCCCGCAGTGCCGCGGCGGGTGGGTCCGCGGACTCGACCGCGAGCGCACCGAGCGCCGCTCCCCCGGTGCCGGCGGCGTTGACCAGCACCCGCGCGCGCCCCTGCTCCCACCGTTCGACGGGTTTGGTCCGGTGCCGCCCGGTGCGGGCGAACCCGAGCGCCGCGAGCACACCGCCGAGCCGGGCCGCCTCGGCCGGCTCCGCGAGCAGCTCCACGAACGCGTGCCCACCCAGCACCGGCGCGGGCGCCCCCACCGGGTCACCGGTGATCGCCACCCGGTCAACGGTGACCGCCACCGGAGCGCCGGGAGCCGCCACCGGAGCGCCGGGGACCGCTGACGTGCGGGCGGTGGCTTCGGCGAGGGCCAGCAGGGAGCGGCGGGCGTCCACCGCCGTCGGCCCCGGATCGGCCTGCCGGAACACGTCGTTGAACACCTCGAGCGACAACGGCCCCGCGTACCCCGCGGCCAGCACCGGCGCCAGGAACGCCGGCAGGTCGAACGCACCCTGCCCCGGGAACAACCGGTGATGCCGGCTCCACTGCAGAACGTCCATCGAGAGGTGCGGAGCGTCCGCGAGCTGCAGGAAGAAGATCTTCTCGCCGGGGATCGCGGCGATCGGCGCGGGATCGGACCCCCGCGACAGGATGTGGAAGCTGTCCAGGCAGACGCCGAGCGCCGGGTGGTCGGCCCGCGCCACCACGTCCCAGGAGCGCTCGTACGTGTTCACGTGCGAACCCCAGGCCAGCGCCTCGTAGGCGATCCGCAGCCCGCGCGCCGCCGCACGCGACGCCAGCTCGGTCAGCTGCGCGGCGAGCAGCCCGTCGTCGGCCACGGCGTCCGGCCCGACCGACGAACACACCAGCACCACGTCGACGCCCAGCTCGGCCATCACGTCGAACTTGCGCTCGGCCCGGCGCAGGTTCGCCGCGAACCGCGCGGGGTCGGTCGAGTCGAGGTCGCGGAAGGGTTGGTACAGGTCGATCGAGAGCCCGAGGTCGTGGCAGAGCACCCGCACCTCGCCCGGGCTGGTCGGGGACGCGACCAGGTCGGGCTCGAAGATCTCGACCCCGTCGAAGCCGGCGTCGGCCGCGGCGACGAGCTTGTCCTCGAGGGTCCCGGAAAGGCACACGGTGGCGATGGCCGTCCTCATCGGACGGCCTCGGCGCGGATCAGGTCGTGCAGGTGGCGGGTCATCCGGTCGGCGTCGGGTTCGGCGCCGGTGAACAGGCGCATCGCGGCCACGGCCTGGTGGACGGCCATCGCGCCGCCGTCGAGCGTCCGGCAGCCCGCGGCCCGGGCGGCACGCAGCAACGCGGTCTCGAGCGGCCGGTAGACGATCTCCGCGACCCACCGCCCGGGCCGCAGGAGCGCCGGGTCCAGCGGTAACCCGGGATGTTCGGCCATCCCGACCGGGGTGGCGTGCACCAGCCCGTCCGCGTCCGCCAGCAGCCCGGCCAGTTCGGCCACCCCGTGCCCGACGACCCGCCCGGCCCCGCTCTCCGCGACCCCGTCGGCCGCGTGGTCGGTGGCGCCCGGTGACGGGGTGAAGCGGGCGGCCAGCGCGTCGGCCCGGTCGGCGTCCACGTCCACCACGTGGACGACACCGGCGTCGAGCGCGAGCAGCGCGTACGCGGCCGCCGCCCCGGCGCCGCCCGCCCCCAGCAGCACCACCGCGTTCCGCTCGACGCCCGGCAGGCCGGCGACCATCCCGTTGCGGAACCCTGACCAGTCGGTGTTGTGCCCGGTGGTGCGGCCGTCCGGCTCGAACACCACGGTGTTCACCGCCCCGATCTCCCCCGCCGCCCGCGACAGCGCGTCCAGGTGCGGGATCACGAGCTGTTTGCACGGGTGGGTGATGTTCAGCCCGCGGAAGCCGGCCCGCCGCGCCTCGTCGACCAGGTCGCCGACCGCGTCCGGGTCGCGGTGCAGTTCGTCGAGGTCGAACCGCCGGTAGGAGTAGTCGAGCCCGAGGTGCGCGGCCTCCTGCTCGTGCAGCGCCGGGGACAGGGACGGGCCGATGCCGGCGCCGATCAGGCCGACGAGCACGTGGTCGGTTCCGCGCGGTGCGAGGGATGAGAGGGACACGGCTCTCCTCCGGCTTAATGTACTGGATAGTTAGTTGTAGCTCACGTCGACGCCCGGCGGAAGGGGTACCCATGACCGCAGGGCTTAGGGTCGGGTCGTGACCGCCGCCCCCGCCGACGACGTGACGCCGGAGCGCCAGCGCGACGCCGAGCGGACCCGCGCCGAGATCCTGGACGCCGCGACCGAGGAGTTCGCCAGCCGCGGGTACGCCGGCGGCCGGGTGGACGAGATCGCGGCGAAGACCCGCACCACCAAGCGGATGATCTACTACTACTTCGGCTCCAAGCAGGGGCTCTACCTCGCGGTGCTGGAGCGGGCGTACGCCGGGATCCGGCGGCTCGAGCAGGAGCTGGACGTCGACCACCTCGACCCGGCGCGGGCCATGCGGGCGCTGGCCGAGCTGACGTTCGACCACCACCAGTCGCACCCGGCGTTCATCCGGCTGGTGAGCATCGAGAACATCCACCACGCCGAGCACCTGCGCACCTCACCGATCCTGCCGACCCTCGCGGCGCCCGCGGTCGACGTGCTCAGCGGCATCCTGGACCGGGGCCGGGCCGCCGGGCTGTTCCGCGACGACGCCGACGCGCTCGACGTCCACATGATCATCAGCAGTTTCTGCGTGTTCCGCACCGCGAACCGGTACACGTTCGAGGCGATCTTCGGCCGCGACATGCTCGACGCCGACCGCAGCGCGCACCACCGGCGGATGATCGGCGACCTGGTGCTGGAGTACCTGACCGCCCACGTTGGCCGCGCCTGATTCCCCTCTTGACAGGAACACACGGGCTAACTCACCCTCTGGTACCTAACCGTACGGTTCATTAGCGCGACCCCTCGCTGTGTCTGCACCGACGCACACCACCAGGGAGCCCCCGTGTCAGAGCCCATCGCCCAACCCCGCAAGGCCGCGTTAGCCGCCTGGATCGGCAGCGCGCTCGAGTACTACGACTTCTTCATCTACGGAACCGCCGCCGCGCTCGTCTTCAACAAGGTGTTCTTCCCCGACTCCGACCCGGCGACCGGCACGCTGCTCGCCCTGGCCACGTTCGGGGTGGGCTACGCGGCCCGGCCGATCGGCGCGTTCATCCTGGGGCACGTCGGCGACAAGTTCGGCCGCAAGCGCGTGCTGGTGTTCACGCTGATGCTGATGGGCGTCTCCACGTTCCTGGTCGGCTGCCTGCCGACGTACGCGCAGGTCGGAGTCCTCGCCCCGACGCTGCTCGTGGTGCTGCGGCTCGCGCAGGGCTTCTCCGCGGCCGGCGAGCAGGCCAGCGCGAACTCGATGACGCTGGAGCACGCGCCGGAGGGCCGCCGCGGGTTCTTCACCAGCTTCACCCTCAACGGCACCCAGATGGGGCAGATCCTCGCGACCGCGGCGTTCCTGCCGGTCGCCGCGCTGCCGGAGTCGGCGCTGCTCAGCTGGGGCTGGCGGATCCCGTTCCTGCTGAGCGTGTTCGTGATGCTGGTCGGGTACCTGATCCGGCGCCGGATGGAGGAGACGCCGGCGTTCGTGCAGGAGGACAGCGCGAAGATGCCGCTGGCGATCCTGTTCCGGGACCACTGGGCGTCGGTGCTGCGGGTGATCCTGGTGGCGACGGTCGCGTCGGTGAGCACGATCTTCGGGGTGTACGCGCTGTCGTTCGGCACCGACACGGCCGGGCTGGAGCGGTCCACGCTGCTGTGGGTGGGCGTGCTGGCCAACGTGGTCGCGCTCGGGGCGATCCCGCTGTGGGCGTCGCTGGCCGACCGGATCGGCCGGAAGCCGGTGATGATCGGGGGCACGCTCGGCTCGGCGGCGTTGATGTTCGCGTACCTGTCGGCGATCGGCCACGGGAACTGGGTGCTGATCTTCGCGGTCGGCATCCTGCTGTCGGGCGTGGTGTACAGCGCGCCGAACTCCACCTGGCCCGCGTTCTACGGTGAGATGTTCACGACCCGGGTGCGGCTGTCGGGGATGGCGATCGGCACCCAGATCGGGTTCGCGATCGGCGGGTTCGCGCCGACGATCGGGGCCGCGGTGGCCGGCGACGGGCGCGACGGGTGGGTGCCGGTGGCCGTGATGCTGGCGGTGCTGTGCGTGATCTCCGCCGTGGCGACCGCCACCGCACGCGAGACCGCGCACGTCCCGACGGCCGACCTCGGCCGCAACGAGCGCCGCTCCCCCACGCAGATCCCCGCCCCCGCCTGATCGACGCCTTCCCGGGCCTACGACGGGTACCCGGCCCTACCCGGTCACCGGAACCCCCGAAAACCCGTCGTAGCCCCGAAAACCCGTCGTAGCCCGGAGAATCCGTCGTAGCTCCGGGAAGTCGCACGCGTTCCGCGCGTGATGTCGCACGCAGCGGGTGTACTGCGTCGATTGGCGGGGCATGTCGCGACCCTCTGACCGGGGAGGGCGCGCACCGTGGCGATTACGAGTACGACCGCAGCATCGACGGTGTCGACGGCGATCTCCGCGCCGCTGCGGGTGTGGGTACGGGTCGTGGCGACCGAGATCGGCATCATCCTGCTCGGCGTCGGCGCGTACCTCGCGGTGGCGGTCGGTGCCGCGGACCGGGTGGACGCCGCCACCGCGCACGCGCGCACGCTCGTCGCCGTCGAGGGCGCGCTCGGGCTCGACGTCGAGGTGGACCTGGCGACGTGGTGGGGCGCCGACCCCACCCGGGCCGTGATCGCCGACGCGTACTACGTCACCGCCCACTTCGCGGTACCGATCGTCCTCTTCGGCCTGCTCGTCCTGTTCCGCCCGGCCGCGTACCACCGCTACCGCACCGCGTTCGTCGCCGCGAGCCTGCTCGGCGTCGCGGTCTCCTGGCTCTGGCCCACCGCGCCGCCGCGTCTGGTCGAGGGGTTCGCGGACGCCCCGATCATCTCCGGGCTGGAGAACCCCTACGCGGCGTTCCCGAGCATGCACGTGGGCTGGGCGGTGTGGGCCGCGCTCGCGGTCGCCGCGCTCACCGCGAACGTCTGGCTGCGCGCGCTGGCCTGGCTGCACGCGGCGATCACCGGCGTCGTCGTGCTGGTCACCGGCCACCACTGGGTGCTCGACGTCGCCGGCGGCGTCCTCGTCGCCTACGCCGCGCTGGCGCTCGCCCGCGTCCTCCACCCGGAATCCGCCGGAAGATAGACGACAACCGAAAGCGCACCCGTCCCCCTCTGCACAGGGAAGGCTTCTTCTCGACGACGAAGGGCGACGGGTGACCGACCAAGCGGACCAGGCGTACCGCGAGTACGTCACGGACCGACAACCAATGCTGCGGCGGCTGGCCTATCTGCTCTGCCAGAACTGGCACAGCGCCGACGACCTGGTGCAGAACACCCTGGTCAAGCTGTACCTCCGCTGGGAGCGGGTCGCCGCGGCCACTGACCGGGACGCGTACGCACGCACGGTGCTCGTCCGGGTCTTCCTGTCCGAGCGACGATCGGGCTGGGCGCGCCGGGTCGTGCTCGTCGACGCCGGGCAGGACGCCACCGGGGTCTCGGATCCCGACCCGGCGGCCGCGGTCGCGGTCCGCACGGCGCTGGCCGCTTTACCTCCGCGGCAACGCGCGGTGATCGTGCTGCGCTTCTACTCCGACCTCTCGGTCGACCAGACCGCCGAGGCCCTGAACTGCTCCGCCGGCACCGTGAAGAGCCAGACGTCACGGGCACTGGCCGCTCTCCGCCGCGCTCTTCCCGACGACGAGCCGGCTGCGCATCGAGGAGTACCGCGATGAACGAACTACGAACCCGCGAGCTGCTCACCCGGATGGCGAACGACCCGGCTCCGCCCACCACCGTGGACGTCGACCGGGCCATCGTCACCGCCCGGCACCAGCGTCGGCGCACCCAGTGGGCCGTCGTCGGCGCCGCGGCGGCCGTCGTCCTGATCGTCACGCTCGGTGTGATGACCGCGTTCAAACCCGACGACCAGGCCCAGCCGGCGCCGTTCGTCTCGGCGGGAACCCCGTCGGCGCCCGCACCGAAGTTCGGTGTCGCTCCCCAGTACTTCGACCCGATGAACCCGCGCCTCGAGGTGGGGCACGTGCCCGACGGGCTCACCGAAGGGCTCTGGAACGCCGCGGTCACCGCGGAGTTCCGCACCTACGGGGGGAAGGCCGGCACCGCGATGACGGTGTACGCGATCCCCCGTAAGGGCGGCTTCCCGGCCACCGAATACTTCGGCGCGCCCCTCGACGGTCCGGACATCAACGGGCAGCCGAGCAAGTGGTACCAGCTTCCGGTGCCGGCGGCACCTTCGACGGCGACCCGGCCGGGCGACCCGCCGCCGGCGGCGACGGCGAAGCCGACCCGTGCGTTGAAGAACGCCGGCGTGCTGCGCTGGGAGTACGGGAAGGGCGGGTCGGTGCAGGTGGAGCTCACCAACGTCAAGGACCCGATGAAGGTCGCCGCCGAGGTGGCCCGCTCGGTGCGCCTCGACCGCCCGAAGCCGTTCCGCGCGCCGTACGAGATGAGCAAGCCGAAGATCCCGGTGGTGCGCACCGCCGGGGGCGGCGGCGCGAACCAGGTCATCGAGTTCGCCTCGGCGGGCTGGCGGCGGCCGTCGGCGATCGTCGGCGTGGGTGAGACGCGCGCGCCGAAGTACGTTCCGAAGCCCAACGCCACGGTCAACGGGCGCGAGATCCACGAGGAACTGGTCGACAGCATCACGATGATCGAGTTCCCGTTCGGCCCCGGCGCGGAGTTCTCGATCCAGTGCGGTGCCGCCGACGACACCGAACCGGCCAAGGCCGCGAACCGTGCCGAGTGCCGCCGGGTCGCGCTGAGCGCCAAACAGGTCGGCACGCTGGACGACCCGTCGAGTTGGTCCTCGTCGGTTTTGCGGTGAGGTAGGCCACAGAGCGCCCCATTCGAGCCCTCTCCGCGGTTAGGAATTTCGGTAGCGGTTGTTTCGTACGACCAAATTCCGACGGCGGAGAGGGCGGCATGGCCACCTTGCGTGACCGGCCCGAGGCCCGGCTGATCACGCGTGAGTTCAGCCTGCTGCTGGTCGCGGCGCTCGGCGTGTTCCTCGCGCTCGGCATGACGCTGCCGGTGCTCCCGTACTTCGTCCGCGAGCTCGGCGGCGGCGACCTGGCCATCGGCGTGGTCGTCGGCTCGATGGCGGTCTCCGCGGTGATGATCCGGCCGTTCACCGCACCGGCGATCCAGAACTGGGGTTTCCAGCGGCTGGTGCTGCTCGGCGGCGTCGCCGGAGCGCTGGCCACCGCGGGCCACGCGCTCGCCGACAGCTTCCCGGTGCTGCTCGCGCTCCGCCTGCTCACCGGAGCGGCGCTGGCGGTGATGTTCGTGGCGTGCATCGCCCGGGTGATGGCGACCGCGCCGGCCGAGCAGCGCTCCCGCGCGTCGAGCTACTTCTCGGTCGCGCCCTACCTGGGCATCGGGCTGGGGCCGGTGGTCGGCCAGCCGGTGTACGAGTCGTTCGGCTTCGGGCCGACGTTCCTGCTCGCCGGCGTGCTCCAGCTCGCCGGCACGCTCCCGATGCTGCTGGTGAAGAACCACCGCGACCCCGGTGAGAAAGTGCCGCGGTTCCACTCGGCGGCGCTCTGGCCGGGTGCGGTGCTGGCACTGGGGATCATCGGCGTGGTCGCGTTCAACGCCTACATCCCGCTCTACGTCGACGAGCTGCGCGGCTCGAACCCGGCGCTGATGTTCCTGGCCTACTCGGTCGTCGTGCTGGCCGCGCGGATCTTCGCCGGTGGGCTCCCCGACCGGATCGGCGCGGTCCGGGCCGGCACGCTGGCCACGGTCGGCGTCGTGCTCGGGCTGGTGATCATCGCGACCGCGCCGTCGCCGCTCTGGATCTACGTCGGCATCCTGCCGTTCGGTGCCGGTATCGCGTTCCAGTACCCCGGGCTGATGGCGCTCACGATCAGCCGGGTCAGCGAGGCCGAGCGCCCGGCCGCGGTCTCCACGTTCACGATGTTCTTCGACGTCGCGACCGGCCTCGGTGGTCTCGTCGTCGGCCAGGCCGCCGCGCTCGGCGGCTACCGGACCGCGTTCGCGGCCGCGGCCTGCTGCTCGGTGCTGGGGTTGGTCCTGCTCCGAACCGTGGTCGCCCGGAACGACTGATTCGGACGCCATGCCCGCCGCCGATCGTCGATTGGTGGCCGCGGTGCTGGCGGTGGTGCTCGGAGCCACGCTGATCGTCGTCGCGATCGAGCTGCGGCGGCCGGAAGGGGCGCCGGGCCCGGCGGAGGCCCCGCCGGTCCCGGCCGTGCGCAGCGTCGTCGAACTCGGCCCGATCGAGCAGGACGTGCGCGTCACCGCACGGGACAACGGGCAGAGCACCGCCTACGGGGACCACTCGGTGTGGGTGTTCGGTGACACCGTGCTGCGCGGCCCCGAGGGGTTCCTCTCGAACAGCACCGCGTCGACGACGGACCGGCGCGCCGCCGACGGCATCGACCTCAGCGGCTCCCGGCCGGCCGCGGTGATCACGCACACACCGGCGGAGTCGGCGTTCGAACTGGCGCACGGTGGCGACTGCACCCCGGCGAGCGACCTCTACTGTGGCGCGCGGTTCGCGTTCTGGCCCGGCCCGGTGATCGCCGACCCCCGCCGGGGCCGGGTGCTGATCTTCTACGTCAAGCTCTGCCGCAACGGCGGCGAGGGCACCCCCTGCTCCGGGACGTACGGACGGCCGCTGGGCACCGGGATCGCGGCTCTGGACATGCGTACCGGGCGGGTGACCAGGCTCGACGCGTCTCGGCCGGACCTGGTGCCCAGCGTCGAGGGCCCCGACCCGACGATGTTCTTCCCGCCCTCCGACGCGTACAACACCGCGGCCCTGGTGGCCGGCGGGGACGCGTACGTCTACGGCGCGTGCACCGAGCGGTGCCACCTGGCGCGGGTGCCGCTCGACCGGATCGGCGACCGGTCGCGGTGGCGGTTCTACTCCGGACACGACGCGGACGGGCGCGCACGCTGGTCGGCCGACGTGGGCGCGGCGGTGGACACGGTCGTGGCCGGCGCCGCCGGGAACACCGTCTTCCCGGTCCGGGGCGTGCGCGGATGGCTCAACGTCTACCTGCCGTACGGGGACAACGTCGTGCGCGCGCAGGTCGGCGGGTCGCCGTCCGGCCCGTGGTCGCCGTCCTTCCCGCTCTTCACGACGCGGGGCGCGGACATCAACTACGCCGGTTTCGGGCATCCCGAGTACGCCGAACGCGACGGTTTGGTGCAGTACCTGACGTATTTCCAGGCCGACACCGGGGACCTGCGTTTGGTGAAGGTCACTCTGGAAAGCTGAACCTGCGCCCCCACCTGCGCCGTTGCACACTGATGCGAGCCACTCCTACCCCTTCCGGAGATCGATGACCACGCACGCCCTCTGGTTCACCGCCCCGCGCGAGATCGAGATCCGACCCGTCGCCGACCCGTCACCGGGTGCGCACGACCTGCTGGTCCGCACCGTGTACTCGGGCATCAGCGCGGGCACCGAGCTCCTCGCCTACCGCGGTGAGCTCAACCCGTCCACCGAGCGCGACGAGACGCTCACCGCGCTCGCCGACGGCGGCTTCGCCTACCCGTTCCAGTACGGGTACAGCTGCGTCGGCGTCGTCGAGAGCGGGTCGCTGGCCGGGAAGACCGTGTTCGCGTTCCACCCCCACCAGGACCGGTTCGTCGCCGGCGAGGACGACGTCGTCGTGCTGCCCGACGACCTCGACCCACGCATCGGGACGCTGTTCCCGCTGGTCGAGACCGCGCTGCAGCTCGCGCTCGACGCCGGTCCGGTGCTCGAGGACACCGTCGTGGTGACCGGGCTGGGTGCGGTCGGGCTCCTGACGTCGCTGTTGCTGCAGCGGGCCGGCGCGTCGGTCGTCGCCGTGGAGCCGGAGACCACGCGCCGGGACCGTGCGCGCGAGCTCGGCCTGCGCGCGGTGGCACCGGACGAGGCGCCCGGCGAGGTGCCGCTGCTGATCGAGACGTCGGGGGCGCCGCGTGCGCTGGCCGACGGGCTGGCGCTGCTCGCGCACGAGGGCACCGCGCTCGTGGGGTCGTGGTACGGCACCAAGCCGGTGCCGCTGCCGCTCGGTGAGCACTTCCACCGGCGCCGGCTCACGATCCGCAGCAGCCAGGTGTCGACGATCCCGTTCGCGGCCCAGGGGCGCTGGACGAACGCCCGGCGACGCGTCACCGCACGCGACCTGCTCTCCGAGCTGCCGCTGACGTCGCTGGCCACGACCGAGGTCGCCTTCGCCGACGCGGCGTCCGCCTTCGCCGCGATCGACCGTGGCGATCCGGGCATTCTGCACACCGCTCTGCGCTACATCCGATAGGAGTTACACCATGTACGAAGCAGGCACTGAGCGCGGAGTACGCGCATTCCACACCATGCCCGACATGCCGCCCCCGGAGGGTGAGAAGCACTCGCACGACTACCGGTTGGCGCTCGTCGTCTCCCGCGAGCAGCTCGACGAGAAGGGCATGGTCGTCGACCTCGACGTGCTCGTCGGCGCGCTCGAGGGCCTCACGGAACAACTCCAGGACAACGATCTGGACGAGATCGTCGCGCCGGAGATCGGCAAGGAAGCGGTCACCGTCGAGGACTTCGCGCACTGGGTGCACGGCCGGATCGGCGCCGCGATCGGCACGCCGGGCGCGACCCTGTCGGTGCGCGTCTACGAGAACGCGACCGAGTTCGGCGGCTACTCGGGCGTGCTCGCCTGAGTACGTTAGCCGTTGCGCTGCTGACGCTGGGTGATCCGGCGACGATGACCGGTGGGTACCTCTACCACCGGCGCGTCGCCGATCGCGCGGCCGCCAACGACGCGCGCCTCGAGTTCGTGTCGGTGCCGGAGCGGTCGTTCCCGGCGTCCGTCGCCGCCGGCCGCGGTCTGCTCGCCGACCTGGCGGCCCGCCGCCCCGACGCGATCCTGCTCGACAGCATCGCCGCCGCGTACCTGGGCCCGTGGCTCCGGCGTACCGGCTCGGCGGCGGGCGGGCGGTGGCGGTGGCGCGCGCGCGGACTGCCGCCGATCGTCGGGATGCTGCACCAGCCCCCGGGCGGAATCGACCACTCGGGCGTCCGCCGGCAGATCCAGGCCGTGCTCGACCGGCGGGCGTACCGCTTCGCGTCGAAACTGCTGATCGCCAGCGAGGACCTGGCCGACACGCTCCGCACGTCGGGCTTCCCGGCGGACCTGCTGACGGTCGTGGCGCCCGGGCGCGACCCGGCCGACGACGCCGTCGCGCCCGGCGGCGATCTGCGGCAGGGCCGGCGGACCGCGGTGCTCTCGGTCGGCAACTGGGTCGAGCGCAAGGGCCTGCTCGACCTGCTCGAGGCCGTCGCGGCCCTCCCGGCCGACGCGGCGACCCTGCACCTGGTCGGCGACCCGGACCTCGACCCCGAGTACGCCGCGCGCGTGCGGCGGCGCATCGACCGCGACGACCTCGCCGGCCGGGTGCGTGTCCACGGCCTCGTCACCCCGGCCGAGGTCGTCGGCTTCTACCGCGCCGCGGACGTGTTCGCGCTGGCCAGCGTCCGCGAACCGTACGGGACGGTGTACGGCGAGGCGATGACCGAGGGCCTGCCGGTCGTCGGCTGGGACGCCGGGAACCTTCCCCACCTGGCCCGGCACGGCCGCGAGGGGTTCGCGGTGCCGCCCGGCGACGTCGCGGCCCTGACCGCGGCCCTGCGCACGCTCGCCGACGACGACGAGCGGCGCCGCACCATGGCCGCGGCCGCGAAGGCCCGTTCGGACTCCTTTCCGAACTGGGACGACACGGCTCGCGTGCTATTCACTGAGATCCGGGCCGTAGTGGAGGAGACGCGGACGTGAGCGAGTTCGATGCAGTCCTGTTCGACGCCGGCGACACCCTGATCCGCCTGGCCGGCAGCGGCGAGACCCTGCTGCACCGCGCGGCGGCCGACCTCGGGGTGGCCCCGCTGGACCCCGGCGAGGTGACCGACGTCTGGAAGCGGGTCCTCGACCGCAGCAGCACGGCCGAGGAGATGGCCAAGGGCCGCGACCTGTCCGAGGAGAAGCACCACGACGTGTGGATCGCGCTCTACCGGTCGGCCGGTGCCGAGCAGCTCGCCGAGGGCCTCTCGGAGAAGCTGTACGCCCGCACGGTGGCCGCCGAGTCCTGGGAGGCGTTCCCCGACACGGTGCCGACGCTGAGCGCGCTCCGCGACCGCGGGACGAAGATCGGCATCGTCAGCGACACCGGCTTCGACATCCGGCCCGCGATGGAACGGCTCGGCATCATGGCCTATGTGGACACCGTGGTCATGTCGTACCAGCACGGCATGTGCAAGCCCGCGACCCCGGTGTTCCTGGCCGCCTGCGACGCGCTCGCGGTCGACCCGGCGCGTGCCCTGTTCGTCGGCGACAATCCGCTCACCGACTCGGGCGCGATCGCCGTCGGAATGCACGCCTTTCTGCTCCCGCGGCCCACGGCGACGGGCCCACGCGGGCTCGGGCACGTCCTGTCGCTTGTTTGACTGAACCTTCTGGGGCAACCGCCCGTGCTACCTGGCGCGCGACACGGGGTCGTGACCGGACCGGAACGGGTGGATCAGTGACGTTAGATGTTCGAGTCAGCGCGGCGAGTCCTCTCTGCGGTGCCACCGCCGGAGTGCTCCTGCAGACCGCCGTGCTCGGTGGTCTGGCCGCGGGTGTCGGGCTCGGCACCCCCGGATGGCTGGCCGGCATCACGTTCGCGGTGGCCACCTGGGCCCTGCTCAGCAGCGCGCTGCTCCGCTCGGGCGCGACGTCACTGGGGCCGGCCAACGCGGTGACGCTCACCCGGTGCACGCTCGTGGGCGGCGTCACCGCGCTGGTCGCGGACTCGGTGGCCACCCGGGCGGCACCGGTCGTGGTCCTGGTGACGCTGGCCGTCGTCGCCTGGCTGATGGACGGCATCGACGGGCAGGTGGCCCGCCGCACCGGCACCACCACGAAGCTGGGCGGCCGGTTCGACGGCGAGGTGGACTCGATCCTCGCGCTGGTGCTCAGCGTGTACGTCGCCCACACGCTCGGCCTCTGGGTGATCGGCGCGATCGGCGCGTACCGCTACCTGTACCTGGCGGCCGGCTGGGGCCTTCCCTGGCTGCGCGGCGACCTGCCCCGCCGGCAGTCACGCAGCGCCATCGCCGCCGTTCAGGGCATCGTCCTGATCGTCGCGGCGGCCGGGGTCGTGCCCGGCTCCGTCATGACGACGATCGCCGCAGTGTCGCTGGCCTTACTGACGTTCTCGTTCGGCCGGGACATCGTCACCCTGTACCGAGCGCACCGCGTGAGCCGCAGGCATACTGCTGAGACCCCTGCGGTTCGAACCGGTACCGTCGCGGAACCGTACGTGGGAGTAGGTCAGGAATCATGAACGGAGATCGGGTGACGTTGACGGAGGCACCCCGCTACGCGCCGACGTGGCTGGAGCTGCGTGAACCCGCCGACGCCGAGGCCCGCTCGCGCGACCTGCTCGTCCCGCTGCGCGCCCACCTGGCCGAGACGCTCGCGACCCGTGGGTCGCTCCTGATCCGGGACCTCGGCTGCGGCACCGGCTCGATGCAGCGCTGGCTCGCCCCGCAGCTCGACGGGCCGCAACGCTGGATACTGCAGGACCACGACGCCGACCTGCTCGCGTTCGCGTCCGCCAACGCCACGGAGTTCTCCGCCGACGCCTCCCGCGTCACCGTGATGACCCGGCACGCCGACCTCACCCAGCTCTCGCCCGGCGACCTGCGCTCGACGTCGCTGATCACCGCGTCCGCGCTGCTCGACCTGCTCAGCGTCGACGAGATCGACCGGCTGGCCGCCACCTGTGTCGAGGCCGGGTGCCCGGCGCTGATCACGCTGTCGGTCACCGGCACGATCGAGCTCTCCCCCGCCGATCCGCTCGACGACGAGCTCACGGCCGGGTTCGCCGACCACCTCCGCCACCACGTCGAAGGCCGGGAGCTGCTCGGCCCCGACGCTGGCGCGGCCGCCGCGGACGCGTTCACCCGGCGCGGCTGGGTGGTCGAGCAGCGGGCGAGCACCTGGCGGCTCGGGCCCGCCCACCCGGCGCTCACCGCGGAATGGCTCCGCGGATGGGTTCCGGCCGCCGCCACCCGCCGGCCCGGGCTCGACGCCGACGCCTACCTCGCCCGCCGGCTCGACGCCCTCGCCACGGGCGCCCTGCGGGCCACCGTCCACCACACCGACCTGCTCGCCCTCCCGCACCGGGCGACGACACCTCTTGGGGCAACGGAATGAAGCAACGCATCTGGGCCTGGGTCCGGACGCTCGGCGGGGTCGCCATCATCGGCGTCCTGCTGTGGCGTCTCGGCTCGAACGCGTTCCTGGACGGGTTGCGTGTCATCAACGTCTGGTCGCTGCTCGCCGCGTTCGGCATCGGGTTGCTGGCGACCGTGGCCAGCGCCTGGCGCTGGGTGCTGGCGGCCCGCGGCCTCGGGATCAGGATGCCGCTGCACAGCGCGGTGGCGGACTACTACCAGTCGCTGTTCCTCAACGCGACGCTCCCCGGCGGGCTGCTCGGCGACGTCCACCGCGCGGTGCGCAACGGGCGGGACACCGGCGACGTGGGGCGCGGCGTGCGTGCCGTCGTGCTGGAGCGGTTCGCCGGCCAGGTCGCGATGTTCGTGATCGGCGGCGCGGTGCTGCTCGCGCACCCGTGGCTGCTGCACTACGTCTGGGTGCGGGTACCGCGGTCGCTGCTGGTGGGCGTCCTCGTCGCCGTGGTCGTGCTCACGGCCGTCGTCGCGTCCCGGCCGGGGCTGCGCCGCCGGGCCGCCGCGGTGGGCCGGGACGTGCGCCACGGGCTGCTCGCGAAGCGCAACTGGATCTGGGTCGGGTTCTCCTCGGCCGTCGTCGTGGTGTCGCACCTGGCCACGTTCGTGCTGGCGGCGCGGGCCGCCGGTGCCACCGCCCCGGTCGGGCAGCTGCTGCCGCTGATGGTGCTGGCGCTGCTGGTCATGGCCGTGCCGCTGAGCGTCGGCGGGTGGGGGCCCCGGGAGGGCTTCTGCGCGTGGGCGTTCGGGCTGGCCGGGCTCGGCGCCCAGGAAGGGCTCACGATCGCGGTCGTGTACGGACTGTTCGCGCTGGTCGCGGCGCTGCCCGGGATCGCGGTGCTCGGTTACCGCCTGTTCGTCCGCCGCCGGGCCGCCCTCGCGCCGGTGAGCCCGGCCGTCTCCCCGGCCGTGTCCCCGGCCGCGCCCCGGCCGATGCTCGCGATCGAGGCCGCGCCCTCCGAGCCGGCCCGGCCGGCGATCGAGGCCGGCGACGCCGCTCGCGCGCGCACCGCCCGGCGCGAGCTCGCCACCGCGGCCGCCTGAAC
>NZ_BAAAGX010000004.1:124827-157556 GCF_039524755.1 Cryptosporangium japonicum | reverse complement strand
CTCACCGGCGACGACTAGGCCCTCGACGGGTTCTCGGGCCTACGCGGCGCGCGGTAGGCCCGGGAAGCCGTCGTAGGCCCGGAAACTCGTCAGCGCTCGGACGGGATCACGCGCCAGGCGATCGCGGCCGCCACCACCAGCAGGACGGCCGCGATCACCGACGTGGTCTGCATGGCCGCGACGAACGCCTCGCGGGCCCCGGCCAGCGGTTCGGCCGCCGCGGCCGCCGCCGCCAGCGAGTCGCGTGCCGCCGCACCGGCGTCGGCCGGTAACGCGTCGCGGTAGAGCACGGTCTGCACGCTGCCGAGCACCGCGATCCCCAGCGCGACCCCCAGCTCGTACGCGGTCTCGGCCACCGCCGACGCCGACCCGGCCCGGTCGGCCGGCACCGCCGAGAGCACCGCGTCGGTGGTCAGCGTGAACGCCAGCCCGACGCCGAGCCCGACGAGCACCAGCGCGAGCCCGAGCCATCCGTAGTGCGAGGCGCCCTCGGCCGGCGCGAGGAGCCCGAACCCGGCCCCGGCCAGCAGCAGCCCGCCGCCGATCACCCGGCCCCGCCCGAACCGCACGACCAGCCACCCCGCCACCGCCACGACCGCGATCGACGCCACGGTGGCCGGCAGCTCGCGCACGCCCGCCGCCGACGGGCTGTAGCCCCGCACCAGCTGCAGGTACTGGGAGAAGAAGAACAGCAGCCCGCTGAACGCGAACACGGCGAGCAGGCTGGCGGTGACCGCGCCGGCGAACGCGGGCCGGGCGAACAGCCGCACGTCGATCAGCGGCGACGCCGACCGCTGCTGCCTGCGCACGAACGCGTACCCGACCGCGAGGCCCACCCCGGCCGCGACCAGCGAGACCACCGAGAACCCGTCGGACACGGTGTGCTTCACCGCGTAGACGATTCCGACGATCGCCACCAGTGACATCAGCGCACCGAGAAGATCGAACGGCCCCGGCGACGGATCCCGCGACTCCGGCAGCAGCACCGCGCCGAACCCGATCAGCAGCACCATCACCGGCACGTTGATCAGGAACACCGAGCCCCACCAGAAGTGGTCGAGCAGCACGCCGCCGACGACCGGGCCGAGCGCCGCACCGCCGCCGGCGGCCGCCGACCAGACCGCGATCGCGGTGGTGCGCTGCCGGGCGTCGGCGAAGAGCGTGCGGATGATCGACAACGTCGAGGGCATAAGCGTGGCCCCGGCGACGCCGAGCAGCGCGCGGCCCGCGATCAGCCACCCGGCCGCGGGCGCGAACGCGGCCAGCAGCGACGCGAGCGCGAAGCCGGTCGCGCCGATCAGCAGCAGCCGTTTGCGGCCGATGCGGTCGGCCAGCGTGCCCATCGTCACCAGGAGCCCGGCCAGCGCGAACGAGTACGCGTCGCCGATCCAGAGCAGTGCGGTCGCGGACGGCGAGAGGTCGGCGGTGAGCGCGGGCACGGCCAGCGACAGCACGGTGGCGTCGATCGCGAGGACGACGACCGCGAGCGTCACCACGGCCAGCGCGGCCCACTCCCGGCGTCCGGCCAGCCGCGGTGTCAACGTCGTTGTCATGGCGCTAACGTACCGTCCAGACGGTCGGTTAGTACATCGATATCCTCGTCGCACCCGACCCCGAGGAGCCCGATGGCGCAGACCCGAGACGCCCCACGCACCCGGCGCACCCTGCTGGACGCCGCCGCCCGCGCCGTCCTGGCCCACGGCGCCACCGTGAGCCTGGAGGTCGTCGCCCGCGAGGCCGGCGTCTCCAAAGGCGGGCTCCTGCACCACTTCCCCTCCAAGGACGCGTTGTTCAGCGGCCTGGTCGACGACCTGATGACCCAGTTCGACGCCACCGTGGAGGCGCACCTCGACCCGGACGACGACCGCCCCGGGCGCCTGACCAGGGCCTACGTCCGCGCCGTCTTCGCCAACCTCGGGCACCCCAACGGCGCGGACACGCTGCGCCACGACGCGACGCTGATGGCCGCGCTCGGTCACCTCCCCCAGGTGCTGGCCCGGGCCCAGGAGGACGGGCGGCACTGGAAGGAGGCGTTCGCGCGGGACGGGCTGCACCCGCAGCGCAGCTCGCTGATCACCCGCGCGGCCGACGGCACCGCGACCGCGTCGCTGTTCGAGGGGCGCCTGGAGCCGCGCGAACTGGAGGAGACCCGTGACCTGCTCCTCGCCCTGACCGAGGAAACCGGTCCGCTACTCAAATAGGTATAAAGGCCGCAACCATTCTGCAACCGGGCTGCACCCGAACCACTCCCGTCTCTGGGCACGCTGGAAGGGATACGCCTGGAGCACGGAGGTTGGATGGCCACCACGGTGCGGAAGGGTCCACCGGCCTGGCTGGCCTTTCTGGCCGCCGGGCTGATCGGCGTGGTGGCGTACCGGCTGGTCCCGGTCGGCGACGCGACCAGCGTGGTGTACCTCGCGCTCGTGCTGGCCGGCGCGCTGGCGGTCGGCGCCGGGGTGTGGATCCACCGCCCGAAGGCGTGGGCGGCCTGGTCCCTGCTCGCCGCGGGCCAGCTGGCGTTGTTCGCCGGCAGCGTCCCGGTGTACCTGGGACCGCTGCTGGGCTTCGACAAGCCCGGCTTCCCCAGCCTGCTGACCGTCATCTACGCGGCCCAGTACCCGCTCACCGGGGTCGGCCTGCTGCTGCTCATCCGGCGGCGCGCGCCCTCCTGGGACCTCGCCAGCCTGATCGACGCCGCGATCGTCACGGTGTCGGCGTCGCTGCTGTCGTGGGTCTACCTGATCTCCCCGCTCACCGCCGACCCCGGGCTCACGCCGCTCACCGAGGCCGCGATCGCCGCGTTCCCGCTCGGGGACCTGCTGCTGCTCGCGGTCGGCGCCCGGCTCATGCTCGGCGCCGGGCTGCGTCCCCCGGCGCTCTGGCTGCTCGCCGCGTACCTGGTGCTGATCGCGCTGGGCGACACCGGGCAGAGCGTCGAGGCGCTGAACGGGACGCTGCTGCTCGGCGGCACCTGGCCGGAGACGGCCTGGGTGCTGGCCGCGATCACGCTCGGCACCGCCGGGCTGCACCCGAGCGTGCGTGCGGTGGAGGAGCTCTCCCCCACCCCCGACCCGGACGCCGGTACCCGGCGCCTGGTCCTGCTCGCGGTCGCGTCGCTGCTCGCCCCGGCGACGCTGCTGGTGCAGTACGCGCGTAACGCGCCGCTGCACGTCCCGCTGGTGTGCGCCACCTGCGCGCTGCTGTTCCTGCTCGTCCTGGGCCGGATGGCGCGGCTGGTCGCTACCCAGCGGGAGGTCGCGATCACCGACGGCCTGACCGGGTTGCACACCCGGCGCTACTTCGAGCACAGCCTCCTGGTCGAGGGCGAACGGGCGCTGCGCGGTGCCGGGCTGGCCGTCCTGCTCCTCGACATCGACCACTTCAAGTCGATAAACGACACCTACGGCCACCACGGCGGCGACCGGGTGCTCTGCGAGGTGGCGAACCGGCTGCGCGTCGTGATGCGCGGCGGGGACCTGGTCGCCCGCTACGGCGGCGAGGAGTTCGCGGTCCTGGTACCGAACACGGTGCCGCCGATCGCCCGGGAGATCGCCGAACGCGTCCGCCTCGCGATCAGCGAGACGCCGATGCCGGTGAACCCGACGACGTCGACGCCGATCACGGTCTCGATCGGCGTCGCCACGATGCCGGAGGACGCCACGAACGTGGACGACCTCGTGCTCCTGGCCGATCAGCTGCTGTACGCGTCCAAGGAGACCGGGCGCAACCGGGTCACCTCGACCGTCAACCGGGCCGCGGACACCGCACCGGCCGACGAGACCGCCCCGACGGTGGCACGTCGATGACCATCCGCCGGGACGACGCCTGGGTGGCCTTCCTCGCCGCCGGAACCGTGGCCGTGGCGGCCTACCGGCTCTCTCCGCTCCTCGGCGTCCCGACGCTCCCGCACGACGTGCTCAACGTCGTGCTGACGCTCGCCGGTGCCGTCGCGGCGCTCGTCGGCATCCGGCTCCACCGCCCGGCCGCCCGTGTCGCCTGGACCCTGGTCGCGGCCAGCCAGTTCATGCTCTTCCTCGGCACCGTACCGACGTACCTGCCACCGCTGATCGGCGACGCCAGACCCACGTCCCTCGGCTCGCTCGCGCTGATCTTCGCCGTGCAGTACCCGCTGCTGGCCCTCGGCCTGGTGCTGCTGATCCGCCGCCGGACACCGACGCTGGACCGGGCGGCCGCGCTCGACGCCGGCATCGTCACCGTCTCGGCGGCCCTGCTCTCCTGGGTCTACCTGATCTACCCGATGACCGCGGACAGCGCGCTCGGCGTGCTCGACCGCGCCGCGCTCGTCGTGTTCCCGTTCGGCGATCTGCTGCTGCTCTCGATCGCCGCCCGGCTCGTGCTCGGCAAGGGTGCGCGCCCGCCGTCGCTGTGGCTGCTCGGCGCCGCCCTGGTCGGCTTCACCGCCGCCGACACCCTGCGGAGCGTCGAGTCGCTGGCCGGTGCGACCCTGGTCGGCGGCTACTGGCCGGAGACGGTCTGGCTCGTCGCGTCGATCCTGCTGGGCACGTCGGTGCTGCACCCGGGCGTCCGGCTGGTCGAGGAGCCGTCCCCGGCGGTCGTGGCCGACGCGGGGCGGTGGCGGCTGGCGCTGCTCGCGGTCGCGTCGCTGCTCGCCCCGGCGACGCTGCTCGTGCAGTACCTCCGGGGCGCGCCCGAGCACGTCCCGCTCATCGGCACCGCCTGCGCGCTGCTGTTCCTGCTCGTGCTGGCCCGGATGGGCGGCCTGGTCGCGGCCCAGCGGGAGGTCGCGATCACCGACGGGCTGACCGGGCTGCACACCCGGCGCTACGTCGAGCACAGCCTGGTGATGGAGGGCGAACGGGCGCTGCGCGGCGTCGGGCTGGCCGTCCTGCTCCTCGACATCGACCACTTCAAGTCGATAAACGACACCCACGGCCACCACGGCGGCGACCGGGTCCTGCGCGAGGTGGCCGATCGGCTGCGCGTCGCGACCCGGGGCGGTGACCTGCTGGGCCGCTACGGCGGCGAGGAGTTCGTCGTCCTCGTCCCGAACACGACCCCGCCGATCGCCCGGGAGATCGCCGAACGGGTCCGCCGCGCGATCGCCGACGTGCCGGTCCCGGTGGGCCCGGCGACGTCGGCGACGGTGACGGTCTCGATCGGCGTCGCCACGATGCCGGAGGACGCCACGAACGTCGACGAGCTGCTTCTGCTCGCCGACGAGGGGCTCTACGCCTCCAAGAACTCCGGGCGCAACCGGGTGACCGCGACCGCCGGCCGCCGGCTCCCGGCGGACACGACCGGCCCGCCGCTGCTGGCGGAGAAGGTGGCGCAACCGTGAACCAGGAAGGAGCGACCCAATGACGACGGCCAATCAACGCGTACGGCGGCGGGTCCGGCCGTCGGTCATCGCGACCGGCCCGGCGATGGCACGCACCGCCGGGGCCTGCTACGTCACCGGTGGGGTCATCGGCCTGGTGAGCCACTGGGCCGCCCGCTACGACTGGGGCGGCACGGACCGGTCCGGCACGACGTGGGTGCTCGGGTTGTCTGTGGCGGCGCTCCTCGCCGGGATCGCGCTGGCGCTGGCCGGTGGCCGGCTGCCGCAGTGGAGCTTCTACGCGATCAGTCACGTGTCGGCCTCGGTGCTCACCGTGGAGGTGTGGCTGCTGCGCGGCCGGCCGGAGACGATCGCGATCGCGTCGATGTTCGTGATCGTCGTGATGTACACGTCGTTCTTCTTCGAGTGGGCGGCCGCCGCGCTGGCCACGGCCCACGTGCTGGGCGCGATCGTCGTGGCCAAACTCTGGTGGGACGCGATCCCCTGGGTCGGCGTCGTCGCGCTGATCGGGTTGAGCGTGCTGGTGGCCGGCATCACCGTCGCGCTGATCCGCGCGGCCGCCGACGCCGACGTCGACGGGCTCACCGGCCTGCCCAACCGCCGCGGCTTCGACCGCCTCCTGCAGACCGCGCTCACCGACGCCGAACGCGGCAGCGGTCAGCTGAGCGTCGCGATCCTCGACCTGGACGGGTTCACCGCGACCAACGACCAGCAGGGCCGCGCCGAGGGCGACAAGCGCCTGCAGACGTTCGCCCGGGACTGGGTCGCGCAGGCCGGCGAGGACGCGGTGATGGCCAGGCACGGCGCCGACGAGTTCGCGATCGTCTGGCCCGGCGCGACGTCGGGGCGGCTCAGCGCGCAACTCGACGCGTTCCGCGCCGCCCATCCGGAGTTCTCCGCCGGCGTCGCGGTCTGGCAGACCGGCGACACCCCGTCGCTCCTGGCCAGCCGGGCCGAGATCGCGCTCTACGAGGCCAAGAGCAGCGGCGGCGGCCGGACGTTCAGCAGCAACGACGCCGGCGGCGAGAGCTGGATGCTGCTCAGCTCGGCGCTCACCAACAACGAGTTCAAGGTCGCCTACCAGCCGATCGTCAACGGCGCGACCGGGCTGGTGACCGGCGCCGAGGCGCTGCTGCGGTGGAACCGGCCCGGCAAGGGCCCGGTCTCCCCGGCCGAGTTCATCCCGATCGCCGAGAGCAGCGGGTTCATCAGCAAGCTCGACCACTGGGTGCTCGAGACCGCCTGCCGGGAGGCCGCGGCCTGGCCCCGCGCGGTACCGGCGAAGGTCACGGTCAACGTGTCCGGCCGCGAACTGCACCAGCCGGACTACTACCAACAGGTCGTCGACGTGCTGATCCGCACCGGTCTCCCGGCGCAGCGGCTGGTGCTGGAGGTCACCGAGAGCACGATGGAGGCCGACTCACCGGTGGCCCTGGACGCGCTGCGCCGGCTGCGCGCCGACGGCGTCCGGATCGCGATCGACGACTTCGGCACCGGTTACTCGTCGCTCAGCCGCCTGCACCACCTCCCGGCCGACATCCTCAAGATCGACCGCTCGTTCGTCTCGACGATCCAGCCGCAGGACAACGGGGCACCGCTGATCGCCGCGATCACCGGGCTGGCCCACGCGCTCGGGCTGACCACGGTCGCCGAGGGCGTCGAACAGCAGTACCAGGCCGACGTGCTGCGCCATCACGGCTGCGACGAGAACCAGGGCTGGCTGCACGGACGCCCGGACGACCCGGAGCTCATCCACGCCGCGCTGGCGCAGCAGGCGCTGAGCCAGCCGTCGGTCTCGTTCGAGCAGCGCGCTCCCGCACGGTGAGGCGTTCACGACGCGTCCATCCGGGCAGACTACGTTCGAGGCGGAACTGAGCGCTGAGCGGTGGGAGGACCACGCATGTCCCCGAAGACGGTCGAGATCGATGCGACACCCGAGTGGGCGGCGGCGGCTGAACACGCCGCCCGGCTGCGAGACACCCACTTGCGTGACCTGTTCGCGGCCGACACCGACCGCGCCGACCGGCTGACCGTCGAGGCGGCCGGCCTGGTGGCCGACTACTCGAAGCACCGCGTCGACGCCGCCGCGCTGGAGGCCCTGTTCGCGCTGGCCCGCGCGGCCGACGTCGAGGGCCACCGGGACGCGATGCTGCGTGGCGAGAAGATCAACACCACCGAGGACCGGGCCGTGCTGCACACGGCCCTGCGCGCCCCGCGGGACGCGTCGATCGTGGTCGACGGCGAGGACGTCGTGCCGCAGGTGCACGAGGTGCTCGACCGGATGGCGGCGTTCGCCGACCGGGTCCGCGGCGGCGAGTGGACCGGGTCGACCGGCCGGCGCATCCGCACGGTCGTCAACATCGGCATCGGCGGCTCCGACCTCGGCCCGCGGATGGCCTACCAGGCCCTCGAGCCCTACGCCGACCCGGAGATCGCGTGCCGGTTCGTCTCCAACGTCGACGGTGACGACCTGGCGTCCAACCTCAAGGGCCTGGACGCCGAGCAGACGCTGTTCATCGTCGCCTCCAAGACGTTCACGACGCTCGAGACCATGACCAACGCACGCGCCGCCCGCGACTGGCTGGTGGCCCAGCTGGGCGAGAAGGCCGACGTCGCGAAGCACTTCGTCGCGGTGTCCACGAACCTCGGCGAGGTCGAGCAGTTCGGCATCGACCCGGCGAACACGTTCGGGTTCTGGGACTGGGTCGGCGGCCGCTACTCGTTCGACTCCGCGATCGGCCTGTCGCTGATGGTCGCGATCGGACCGGACGGGTTCCGCGAGCTGCTGGCCGGCATGCGCGCGGTCGACGAGCACTTCGCGTCGGCTCCGCTGGAGCAGAACCTGCCGGTGATCATGGGCGTGCTCGGCGTCTGGTACCGCGAGTTCTTCGACGCCCAGAGCCACGCCGTGCTGCCCTACGCGCACTACCTGTCCCGGTTCACCGACTACCTGCAGCAGCTGGACATGGAGTCCAACGGCAAGCGGGTGCGCCGCGACGGCACGCCGGTGGACTACCAGACCGGGCCGATCGTGTGGGGCACGCCCGGCACCAACGGTCAGCACGCGTACTACCAGCTGATCCACCAGGGCACGACGCTGATCCCGGTCGACTTCATCGCGTTCCTGCACCCGGCCGAGGAGGTCGGCGACCAGCACGACCTGCTGACCGCGAACGTGCTGGCCCAGGCCGAGGCGCTGGCGTTCGGCAAGACCGCCGAGCAGGTCGCCGCCGAGGGCGTCGCGCCGGAGCTCGTGCCCCACCGCACGTTCCCCGGCAACCACCCGTCGACCACGTTCGTCGTCGAGAAGCTCACCCCGCGCACGCTCGGCGCGCTGGTGGCGCTCTACGAGCACAAGGTGTTCGTGCAGGGCGCGATCTGGCAGATCAACTCGTTCGACCAGTGGGGTGTGGAGCTGGGCAAGGCGCTGGCCCAGCGGATCGTGCCCGAGCTGAGCACCGACAGCGAGCTGTCGCACGACTCGTCGACGAACGCGCTGATCCGCCGCTACCGCGCCGCGCGCCGGAGCTGACTCCGAGCGGGGCCTCTCCGGTGGAGAGGCCCCGCGGGAGTTCAGCGCGGAAACCTCGCGTCCGGGCCGGACCGGACGCTCTGCGCGATCGGCCGCAGCGTGTCCGCGGTCGCCAGCGGGTCGGTGGCGGCGACCTGGATCGCGATCGTCATGCGGTCGTGGCCGGGCAGCGGGTGGAGGTACCACACGCTCGGACCGTCGCGGAACAGCTTGCCACCGGGGGGCAGCTCCACCGGGGCGGTCAGATCCTCGTAGCGTTGCCGCGCGGACGTCGCGGTCGTGGTGTTGAATCTGGTCAGCTCCGGGTCGTTGCTCCGGGTCAGCAGGACGGTCAGCCGGGCGCCGGTCGGCCCGGCGTGGAGGGTGCCCGGCCGATCGGCCGGGCTCACCGGCTCGTCCGGCGCCCCGGCGTCGACGAGCACGAGCGTCGCCCGCGAGCCTCCGTCCTGGACGTGCCCCACCTCGGTACCGGGCGGGAGCGTCATCCGGACGATGTCGGCGACCGGCTGCTTCTCGTCGGTGAGGTTCTCCGCGATCCCGATCAGGTCCGCCTCGGTGAGCCCCATCGGGCCGCCCTCGTCGTTCGACGCCGCGATCCGCACCCACTGCCCGGGTTCGCGCCGGTACGTCAGCTCGGCGAACGGGCCCGTCGACTCGGGCGGCTCGGTGCCGTACTCCCGGTCGCCGAACGCGTGCGGCGGCACCCAGTAGAGGGTCGCGTCCGCGCCGTCGACCTCGACGGTCCGCCGTTCGCCGGGCCCGCGTCGCAGCTCCGGTTCGCGGGTCATGACGTCGACCGACAACCAGGCCCGAGGGCTGGTCCGGTAGGCGTCGAACGCCCAGGTTCCCGGCCGCAGGTACTGCACCCGCGGTTCGTCGAAGCCGTCGGGGAGCCGGCCGGGTCGGATCGGCGCCGGGGCCGGCCACGGCGCCGATCCGTCGGTGACCTGCAGCGTCCGGTTCTCCTCCGGGTGGACGACGAACGCGGCGCCGGCGCCACCGGCCAGCACCAGCGCGAGCACCGCGGCGATCACCCGCCGACGCCGCTGCCGGCGTCCGCGTTCGAGTACCGCGGTCATCAGCCCGTCGGCGCCGGGCGCGAAGGACGCCCGGTGAGCCATAGTGGCGCGCAGTTCGCGGTCCAGGTCCGTCATGACTCTCCTCTCACCGAGTGCAGGAGGGCGGCCGAGTCGCGCAGGCGGGCCAGGCCACGGCTCGCGTGGCCCCGGACGGTGTGCGCCGAGCAGCCGATCAGCTCGGCGATCGCGGTGTCGTCCAGGTCCTCGTAGAAGCGCAGGGTGAGCACCGCCCGCTGCTGTCGGGGCAGTGTGGCGAGCGCGTTCCACAGCGCGTCCCGGTCGACCACGCGGTCGGCGTGGTCGGCGGCTTCCGCGTGCAAGGCCGTGTCCCGGGCCGGGATCTCGTCCGAGGAGCGTCGCCGCCGCCAGGACAGGTAGTGCCGCAGTATCGCCTTGCGGACGTACGCGCGCGGCTCGTCGATCCGCGCCCAGCGTCGGTGCACCTGCACCAGGGCCTCCTGGACGAGGTCCTCGGCGAGGTGGTGATCGCCGGTCAGCACGTACGCGAACCGCAACAGCGTGGCGCCGTCGGCCTCCAGATAGGAGCCGAAGTCAGATCTCATCGGCACGCCTCTCCTCCCGTGTCCGGAGTTGAGACGCGGGAGGAGAGGCGATCCGCATGCCGGTGCGCGCCGGAATTTTCAGCGGATCGGCGCGTCCACCCCCAGCCGCACGCTCTCGGCGAGAGTACGCAGGCGGCCGACGTCGGCGAGCGGGTCGCCGGTGTCCACCCGGAGAATCACCGCCGCCCGGTCGCTCCCGGCGACCAGGTGCAGGAACTGCCGGCTGGTGCCCAGGTCGAACACCATGCCCTCCGGCTTGATCTCCGACGACGCCAGGGTGCGGCCCTGCCCCACGAACAGCGGCATCGTCCGCACCTCCTCGCTGTCCTTGTCGACGAGGTCGACGGTCACCCGGCTGCGTTGATCGGAACCCCGGCTGTCCGGCCGGTCGTTGAGGCTGACCGCGCCGGCCGGCGCCGACGCGTCGACGAGCTTGACCCGGGCCCGGTCGCCGTAGGCCAGCACCCGCCCCCACGCCGTGCCGTCGGGAAGCGTCATCCGGATCACGTCGGCGACCGGGGACACCTCGTCGGTGATGCCCGCGGCGACGTCGAGCAGGTCCCGCTCGACGTCGGCCCGCGACCCCGTGGGGGCGACCGACATGATCCGCAGCCACTGGCCCGGACGCCGCTGGTAGGTCAGCTCGGCGTACGGGCCGACCGGTTCGTAGTTCCCGGGTTCCGGAGCGGAGGATCCCCCGGTCGGCGGAAGCCAGTAGAGCGTGCCCGCGGCGCCGGCCACCCGGACGGTGCGCCGCGCGCCCGGCCCGGGGCGAACCGCCGGCTCGAGGCGCATCACCTGCACGGCCAGCACCGCCGAGGAGCCCGTCCGGGTGGACTCGATCGCCCACACCCCCGGGGCGAGGTACTGCACGACCGGCCGCCCGTACCCCGCGGGCAGCCGCCCCACCCGGACCGGTGCCGGTTGCGGGCCCACGACCTTGCCGTCGGTGACCTGCAGCGTGCGGGCCTCCTTCGGGCGCAGCACCGCCGCGGCGCCGAGACCTCCGGCCAGCGCCAGCGCGACGACGCCGGCGATCGTGGCGAGCAGCCGCCTGCGCCGGTCGCGGTGGACGCGGCCGTGGACGGCGGTCAGCAGGTCCTGGCCGGACGGGGCCCGGTCCGCCCGGCCGGTGTAGAGCGTGCGCAGCGCGGTGTCGATGTCGTTCACGAGGTCCTCCCGTTCGGCACGAAGGTCTCACCGGCGGAGGCGCGGAGCCGGGCCAGCCCGCGGCTGGCGTAACCGCGGACGGTGACGACCGCGCAGCCCAGCAGGTCGGCGATCGCCGCGTCGTCGAGATCCTCGTAGAAACGCAGGAACAACACCGCCCGCTGCTGACGCGGCAGCGTGGCCAGGAGCGCGGCGAGCGCGTCCTGGTCGGCCAGCACGTCGGCGTGGTCGGCGCTCGACGGCTCGTCGCGGGCGAACTCCCGCGCGGGCACCTCGCCCGACGAGCGTCGGCGCCGCCAGGACAGGTACTGACGCAGCACCGCTTTGCGCACGTAGGCGTCCGGCCGGTCGATCCGGTTCCACCGGCGGTGGGCCCGGACCAGGGCCTCCTGGACCAAGTCCTCGGCGAGGTGGTGGTCACCGGTCAGCGCGTAGGTGAATCTCAGCAGCGCGGCGCCGTCGGCGGTCACGTACGAGTCGAAGGACTCCATCGGCACGCGTCTCCTCCCGTGTCGTGAGTAAGACGCGTGAGCAGACGCGTGCCGTGGTCCGGATCAGCTCCCCGGTTTCACCGCCGCGTCGGGGCCGAGGCGGACGCTGCGGGCGACCTTCAGCATCTCCGCGGGCGCCATGAAGCCCGTCTTCACCCGCACCACCACGAGCAGCTTCGGGTTGCTCGCCAGCCGGTAGAGCGCGGTGGTGGACCCGTCACGCTGGTGGACCGTCCCGTCGCCGTCCGGGTCCGGCGTGGACCGCGGCCGCATGAACTCGCTGATGTCGAGCGAGTCCTCCGGGACGACGGATACCCTCACCCGGGTCTTGACGCTGCCGTTGTGCCCGTTGGGCTGCTCGTTCTGGTCGACCGGGCGCGCCGGGGCGTCGGCGTCGACAAAACCGGCGTAGACGCCGTAGTCCTCGTTCTTCAGCTGCCCCCAGACGACGTTGCCCGGCAGCAGGCCCAGCTCGATCGCGTCGGGCAGCGCACGCGGCTCGTCGACCAGGCCGGTCGCGATCCGGAGCAGGTCGTCCTCGGTGATGCCGAGGTCGACGTCACCGGCGGAGTTCTGCACGATGATCCGGACCCACTGGCCGGGCCGGCGCTCGAAGGTCAGCTCCGCGTACGGGCCCTCCGCCTCGGGCGGCGTGGTGCCGTAGGGCGGCGCCCCGGGCGCGTGCGTCGGCACCCAGTACAGCGAGTACTCGACGCCGGCGAGCCCGATCGTCGTCAGCCGGCCGGGCTTGGTGCGTACGGCCGGTTTCGCGGACATGATCTGCACCTGCAGCGCGGCGAGCCCCTCGTCGCGGCGGGTGTCCAGGGCCCACGCGTTCGGCCCGAGCATCCGCACCGTGGGCTCCGGGAACCCCGTCGGCAGCCAGCCGGTGGACACCGGCGACGGCGGCGCGCTGCGGCTGCTGCCGGCCGGCATCGCCACCTGGAGCGTCTGCACCCGCTCGGTGTCGTGCCGCCCGGCGACCGTCACGACCGAGGTGCCCCCGATCACGCCGGCCGCGAGCACCGCGACCGTTCCGACGATCAGCCGGCGGCGCCGGTCGGCCCGGCCGCGCCGGTGCACGGCGTCGAGCAGGCCGGCCGCCGACGGGGCGTCGTCGGCCAGGTCGTCCATCGCTCCGCGGAGCTGGATCTCCATATCGGTCATGGTCTGCTCATCCCTCCGCGACGACGGTCTGGGCGGACCGGCGTAACCGGCTCAGCCCTTTGCTGGCGTGGGCGCGCACCGTGGTGGTGGAACAGCCGACGAGATCGGCGATGGTGGCGTCGTCCAGATCCTCGAAGAACCGGAGGACGAGCACGGCGCGCTGCTGGCGCGGCAAGGTCGCGAGCAGTGCGCGCAGCGTGTGCCGGTCGGTGACCTGGTCGGCGACGTCACGCTGGACGGCGGTGCCGTCGAGGGCGGCGTCGGTGGGCCGTTCGCCGGACGAGCGGCGTCTGCGCCAGGACAGGTACTGCCGGAGCACGGCTTTCTTGACGTACGCGCCGGGCCGGTCGATGCGGCTCCAGCGCCGGTGCGCCTTGACCAACGCTTCCTGGACGAGGTCCTCGGCCAGGTGGTGGTCACCGGTGAGCACGTGCGCGAACCGCAACAGGGCGGCGCCCTCCGCGGCAACGTAGGAGTCGAACGACTCCCCGTCAGATGTCATCAGTACGCCTCTCCTCCGATGTCGCCAGTAGGACGCCGGAGGAGAGGCGTTCTGTTTACTCGAAGAGCTTGGCCGCCGTGATCAGCGTCTGGATGATGCCGTAACCCAGCAGCACCGTGACCAGCAGCCAGGACAGCACCAGGCGGATGCGCTGCGTCTGCTCACTCATGCCGTTGCCTCCTCGGCGGTGGGCTCGGCCGGGGCCGACTTCTCGTGGTACTTCTCGGCCACCGGCCGGATCAGCAGGTTCGCGACGAACCCGACCGCCAGCACGCCGACCATCGTGAACAGCGCCGGCCGGTACGCCGACGAGGTCAGCGAGCCCGGCTCGCCCTGGGCGTCGAGGAAGCCGTTGATGATCAGCGGACCGGCGACGCCGGCCGCGGACCAGGCGGTCAGCAGGCGCCCGTGGATCGCCCCGACCTGGAACGTGCCGAACAGGTCGCGCAGGTAGGCCGGAACCGTGGCGAACCCACCGCCGTAGAACGAGATGATGACGCCGGCCAGCAGCACGAACAGCCAGGTCGCGGAGTCACCGACCGAGGCCAGCAACACGTAGAGCAGGATGCCGACGCCGAGGTAGAGCATGTAGATGCGCTTGCGCCCGACGACGTCCGACGTGGACGACCAGATGAACCGGCCACCCATGTTGAACAGCGAGAGCAACCCGACGAAGCCGGCCGCCGCGGAGACGCCGACCGCCGACGCGTCGCCGTCGCGGAAGAAGTCCTGGATCATCGGGCTGGCCTGCTCGAGGATGCCGATGCCCGCGGTGACGTTGCAGAACAGCACGATCCACAGCAGCCAGAACGACGGCGTCCTGATCGCGTTCGCGGCCGAGACGCTGGCCGTGGTGACCATCGGCTTCGCGGCCACGGTGGCCGGGTCGAAGCCGTCGGGCCGCCAGCCTTCCCTCGGCACCCGGATGTTGAACACGCCGAACATCATGATGACGAAGTAGACGATGCCCAGCGTCAGGAAGAGCAGCACGAGCGCGTGCCCGTCGGCGATCGACTTCGCGTTCGACGGGTCGTAGTCGGAGTCGTAGAACGACATCAGCTGACGCGAGGCCGGGCTGGCGATCAGCGCACCGCCGCCGAAGCCCATGATCGCCAGGCCGGTGGCCAGGCCCGGGCGGTCCGGGAACCACTTGATCAGCGTCGAGACCGGCGAGATGTAGCCGATTCCCAGGCCGATGCCGCCGAGGAAGCCGTAGCCGAGGTAGACCAGCCACAGCTGCTCGGTGGCGATGCCGAGCGCGCCGACCAGGAAGCCGGTGGCCCAGAAGCAGGCCGAGACGAACATGGCCTTGCGGGGTCCGTTCGTCTCCACCCACGTACCGGCGACGGCGGCGGAGAGGCCGAGCATGACGATCGCGATGCTGAAGATGATGCCGATCGCGGTCTGGCTCACGTCGAAGTGGGCGACCAGTGAGTTCTTGTAGACGCTGGTCGCGTAGGCCTGCCCGATACAGAGGTGGACGGACAGCGCCGCCGGCGGGATGAGCCAGCGGCTGAATCCCTCCGGGGCCACGGTGTGGCGGCGATCAAGTGCCGATAAAAAAGACAAGGCGCCCTCCGCAGCGGAGTTGGGCTGCTATCTGGGTAAACCGGTGAGACCAGTTTGTTTCAGTGTGCAACCCTGCCCGATCCACGCAGCGTTAGTCAGATTGAGCGTTGAACGGCCCGATCGGCGCGCCGAACGGCTACCGGCGCTGGCCACGCAGCGCCGCGCGGAGATCCTCGGCCAGGTGCGGCGGTGGCCACACGCCGGTCACCAGCCCCTCGTGCAGCGCGCCCCGGAGCACCTCGCTGAACAACGCGTAGTGCGGTGAGCGCGGTCGCGGCCGCGCGCGTTCGACCGACTGCAGCAGCGCCGCGGCGTAGCGGTAGTTCTTCCGCACCTCGGCGTCCTGGTAGACGACCTTGCGGGTGGCCGCGAAGCCGCCGCGCTCGAAGAGGATCTGCTGGCTGCGCGAATCGGTGAGGAAGCCGATCAGCGCCCTGGCCGCGCGCGGGTGCCTGCTGCGCTCGGCGACCGCGAGGTTCTGCCCGCCCAGGACGCTCGGCCACGGCAGCGCCGACACCGCGTACCGGGAGTCCTGCGCCGACCGGCCGGACTCCCGGTCCTGCTCCTCCAACGCCCGGTAGGCCAGCGGCCAGTTGCGCAGGTACATGGCCTGGTCCTGCAGGAACGCGGACGTGCTGTCGGCCTCGGCGTACCCGACCGAGCCCGGGTAGATCCGCCTCGGCTCGGTCTTCACCCCGTCGACCAGATAGTTGAGTCCGTTCTGCGCGGCGCGGGAGTCGACGCGCACCTCGCCGTTCTCGTCGACGATCTCGCCGCCCGCCGCCCAGACCATCTCCAGCGCGTTGACGGTCAGGCCCTCGTAGTCGCCGAGCTGGGTCACCAGACCGGCCCGCGGCCCGGCCTGCTGCAGCGCGTTGCCTTTGAAGAGCGTGTCCAGGCTGCCGGTGAACGACGTCCAGGACGGCGGCGCGGTCGGCAGGTAGTCCTTCCGGCGGTAGAGCAGCGCGGCGTCGGTGTTGAACGGCAGCGCCCAGAGCCGGCCGTCGTACTCGCAGGTGGCCAGCGGGCCGGCCAGGAACGCGCCCCGGTCGACGCCCTCGTCGGCGATCCGGCGCAGCAGCCCGGCCTCGGCGAACTCCGGCAGCCAGGCGACGTCGAGGTTCAGCACGTCGACGGCCGGCCCGTCGCCGCCGGCCCGGGCGAGCATCTCGCCGCGCTCGGCGTCGGCGATGCTGCGGACCTCCTCGATGCGCACCCGGTGGTCGGGGTGCAGCGCGTTCCACTCGTCGATGAGCTGCTGCCGCTGGTCGCCGACGCTGTCGTCCTGGCCGCTGAGCAGGACGAGTTCGCCGTCCTCCCAGGACGAGTCGAGCAGGCGCGGGACCGCGTACACCGCGGTGACCGCCAGGAGCACCCCGATCAGGACGCCGGCCACCAGGCCGGACCGGCCGCGGTGCTCCTCGACCCGGTCCCGCCCGGCCCGGTACCACTCCCCCAGCCCGGAGACGTACCGCCGGTCAGTCGGCACCCCGGCCTCCTCTCACCGCGTCGAACAGGCCCACCAGCGCGGGGGCCAGGGTCGGGCTCGCGGCGTCGACGCACTCGCCGCCGGTGGCGGTCGTCAGCGTGTGCAACGCCGGTCCGGCGCAGCTGGCGTCGCCCATCGCGACGACCGACACCCGGATCCCGGCGGCGGACGCGTCCGCGCGCAGCCGGTCCGGGGTGGGGCGCCCGGGAGCGGTGTCGGTGTCCTCGCCGTCGGTGACGACGATGAGCGTCACGGTCCGGTCACCCGACGAGCCGTCCAGCCCGGCCAGCCCGGCCTCGATCGCCCGGTAGAGCGGGGTGCCGCCCTCCGCGCGGACCGGGTCCAGCCGCACCATCGCCGGGCCGAGCGCGCCCGGGTCGCGCTTCTCGACCGGGAGGAACCGCTCGGGCGGGATCCGGGTGCTCGAGAAACCCCACACGCCGACCTCGTCGTCCGGCGCCACCTGCGGTGCGGCGGCACGCAGCGCCTGGCGGGCGGCGTCGAGCCGGGTCCACTCCGCGGTCTGGCCCGAGTTGCGCCGCGACGCCGTGCTCACCGCGTCGCCCATCGAGCCCGACGTGTCCAGCAGCACGAGCGTCCGCGCCCGCGGTTTGGCGTTGTCGTACTGCCTGCGTGCCTCGACGACCTGCTGCACCGACGGGCTCGTGCGCTCGAACAGCGCGGCGGCGTCGGCGCCCCACGGCTCGGTCAGCGGCTCGGAGACCGGCACCGCGCCGTTCGCACCCGACGGGGGACGCAACCCGACGTCGATCCGGGCCTCGGCGCCCTCGTCCGAGGTCAGCCACTCCAGCCAGGCCCGCGCGAGCTTCGCCGGTTTTCTCGTGCGGTCCGGCCAGCGCAGCTCGACGAACGGGTGGTCGAGGCTGCCGGTGCCGGTGGGGTACACCGCGACCAGCTGCTTCGCCGCGTCGAGCCGCCGGCCGGTGCTGTCGCGCTCCTCCAGCGGGCAGTTGTCGCCCAGCGGCCGGCCCTGGTTGTAGCGGACCAGCTGCTGCTCGGTGACGATCATCGCGCTGGCGACGTCCGCGCGTTCGCGGCGCTGGCAGAGGAGTGCGAGCGCGTCGCCGGCGGTGTACCGGCCGCGGCCGAGCGCGAGACCGAGCTGGCGTTCGACCCGCTGGACCGCGTCGGCGCGCTCGTCGGGGGTGGCCCCGACGCTGCGGTAGACGTACTCGGTCGCGATCTCGCCGGTCGCCGAGCGGGGCGGGCCGGGGCGCAGGACCGGGATCCCCTGCTCCTCGGCCTCGGCCAGCACGTCGGCCCAGCTGCGCTGGTGCCACCGGTCGGGACGGCGCTCGAACACGCCGCGCGGGACGCCGAGAACGACCGGGGTGACGCCGAGCGAGGGCACCCGCTCGGGGATCAGCGTGCCGTCGCCCCCGGTCAGCGCACGGACCCGGGCGACGTCGACGCTCGCGTCGGGCAGCCAGACGTCCGGGCGGGGGCCGAACGTGCCGAGGCTCTCGCTGGGCCAGCCGTTGGCCAGGCCGCCGCTCACCACCCCGTAGTCGCGGTCGGACCCGCGGTCGTCGCCGATCGGAGCGGCGCCGGGATCGGCCGCGTAGACGTACAGGTCGGCCGCCGGGCACCCGTCGTGCTCGTCCGCGCTGGCCCGCTCGTAGGCGCGGGCCAGCTCCGACACCGGCGCGAGCCCCTCGGCGGTGGTGAGCACACGCAGGGTGGGGGGTGGGCGGCAGCCGTACGTCCAGAAGTAGACCGCGTCGCGGACCTGCGGGATCGAGATCCCGACGAGGAGCGCGACGACCACCACCAGCACGGGCAGCACGAACGGCGCCGGCCGCGACCGGTCCCTCACCGCCGGCGCCCCGACCGGCTCCGGCTGCGCGTCGGGCTGCGTTTCCGGCGCCGAGCCGGGCTGCGTTCCCGGCGCCGAGCCGGGCTGCGTTCCCTGCGCCGAGCCGGGCTGCGTTCCCGGCGCCGAGCCGAGCTGCGGGGCGGGCTCCAGGTCGGGGCCGGGGCCGGGGCCGGGGCCGGGCTGCGGGCTCGGCTCCCAGTCAGGGTCCGGTGCGGGTGGACCGTCGTTCCGGGCGGGGCTGAGCTTGTCCCGCACCCGGCGGATCGCCGCGTCCATCGCCTCGGTGGCGGCGACCCCGCCGATCATCGCGGTGACGACCAGCAGACCCCACGCGAACGCCGAATCGGGCAGGTCGGTGGCCGCCGCCGGGCCGCCGATCGCACAGGTCGCGAGCCCGAACGCGACCAGGTAGCGCCGGTACAGCCGTTCCGGCCCCGGCCCCGGCCCCGGGTCCGCCCCGTCCCCGTTCGTCACGGCATCCTCCTTGATAACCGTGGGTCACCAGGGTAGGACGTGCAGTCAATCCGCGGGCGGTCGTGAGTGGATCCGGACTCAGTGCTTGCGGCCGCTGCGGGTGAAGTCGGCCGGTATCACCAGGTCGTCGGGCGTCAGCTGGTGGATCGACGACTTGCCCAGGCCGTAGAGCGTCTCGCTGATGCCGTCCCGGATGATCACCAGGACGTTGTTCACGCCCTTCTCCCCGTTCGCGCCCATCCCCCACAGGTACGCGCGCCCGATCAGCACCGCACGGGCCCCGAGCGCGAGCGCCTTGACGACGTCGCTGCCGCGCCGGATGCCGCCGTCGAGCAGCACCTCGACCTGGTCGCCGACCGCGTCGACGACGGCCGGGAGCAGGCGGATCGTCGCCGGCGTCGAGTCGAGGTTGTTGCCCCCGTGGTTGGACACCGAGATCGCGGTGGCGCCGATGTCGACGGCGCGGCGGGCGTCGTCCGGGTGGGTGATGCCCTTGATCATGAACGGGCCACCCCACTGCTCACGCAGCCACTGCAGGTCGTCCCAGGTGGGGGCCGGGGTCTGGATCCACTGGCCGTAGGCGCCGAAGAACGTCGGCACCTCCTCGCCCGGCAGCACCAGGTTGGGCACGCCGAGGTCGGGCAGCGAACCGCTCCTGATCCAGCGGTAGAGGTACCCGGGGCGCGCCGCCACCGGGAACGCGTACTTGCGCACCGCTTCGGCGTTGATCCGCTCCGGGATGAACGGGCTGCCCCAGTCGCGCCGGGAGTCGAAGACCCAGTCGAGCGTGACGATCAGGCCCTTCGCGCCGGCCGCGCGGGCCCGCTCGGCGCGGGCGAGCATCGCGTCCCGGCTGCCGACCCAGTACGACTGGAAGAAGAGCTTCTCGTTCTCCTTGATGACCTCTTCGATCGGCTTCGACGCGAACGAGGAGAGGCCCATCGCGGTGCCGAGCTGGTTCGCCGCCTTGGCGACCGCGACCTCGCCGTCGGGGTCGACGGCCTGGACGCCGGTCGGCGAGATGAGCACCGGGAACGCGATCTCCTGCCCCATCACGGTGGTGGAGAGCTCCCGGCTGGCCGGCAGGTCGGCGATGCGCGGACGGAACCCGAGCTCGCGGAAGGCGCCGACGTTGTCGTCCATCGTCGCGCCGGCCTCGGCGCCGCCGAGCAGCGCGAGGTAGACCGGCTTGGGCAGCCGCTTCTTCGCCCGCCGCTGCGCTTCCGCGACGGTCTCGAACCAATCCCTGGTGCTCGCCATGTGTCTTCGGCTCTCGACTCGGTGACGCGGCCACACTGCCCGCGCCGGGGGTGTTGCCCGTAACAGTACGGCTATTACGTCACCGAGTGCCACAAGTACCGGGGGAAATCACTTCGTCTTGAGCTCGGACACCTCCGAGGAGAGCTCCTGCGCCACCGCGGAGTCCTGGCCCAGCTCGGCCGCGAGCTCGTGGCTCAGCGCCTCCAGCTCGGCCCCGCCGGCCATCAGCGCGGTGAGTTCCGGCAACGTGATCTCGGACTTCGGGTGGTCACCCATCGAGCGGCCCCGGCGCAGCAGCATGAACCGGTCCCCCACCGGATACGCGTGGTGCGGGTTGTGGGTGATGAACACGACGCCGAGTCCCCGGTCCCGGGCCCGCGCGATATAGCGCAGCACCACGCCGGACTGCTTCACGCCCAGCGCCGCGGTCGGTTCGTCGAGGATCAGCACCCGGGCGCCGAAGTACACCGCCCGGGCGATCGCGACGCACTGGCGCTCACCGCCGGAGAGCGTCCCGATCGGCTGGTCGACGTCGCGCAGGTCGATGCCCATCGCGGCCAGCTCGGACTTCGTCGTCTTCTTCATCAGCCCGGTGTCGAGCCGCCCGAAGCGCTTCGTGGGCTCCGACCCGAGGAAGAAGTTGCGCCAGACCGGCATCAGCGGCACGACCGCCAGGTCCTGGTACACGGTCGCGATGCCCAGGTTGAGCGCCTCGCGCGGGCTGCTGAAGTGCCGTTCCTCGCCGTCGACGACCAGGCGCCCGTCGGAGTGCGCGTGCGCTCCCGACAGGATCTTGATGAACGTCGACTTGCCCGCGCCGTTGTCACCGAGCACGCAGGTGACCTCGCCGGGATGCACGGAGGTCGACACGTCGGCCAGCGCGATGATGTTGCCGTACCGCTTGCCGATGCCGTCGACCTCGATCAACGCGCTCATCGTGACCTCTCAGCCCGCCGTCGCACGGCTTCGTTCAACAGCACGGCGCCCAGCAGCATGACGCCGAGGAACGCCTTGAGCCAGTTGTTGTCCCAGCCGGCGTAGACGATGCCCTGGTTGGTCATGCCGTAGATCAGCGCGCCGAGCGCCGCGCCCACCGCCGAGCCGTAACCGCCGGTGAGCAGGCAGCCGCCGACCACGGCGCAGATGATGTAGATGAACTCCTGCCCGACGCCGGTGTTCGACTGCACCGTCGACGTCGTGAACAGCAGCAGCATGCCGACGAGCCACCCGGCGCCGGCGCTGGTCATGAACAGCCCGATCTTCGTGCGGGCCACCGGCACGCCGACCTGGCGGGCCGAGGTCTGGGCGCCACCGACCGCGAAGATCCAGTTCCCCACCCGGGTCTTGAGCAGCACCCAGGTGGCCACCGCGGTCACCAGGATCCACCAGAACACCGACGCGTAGATCCGCCCGCCGGCCACCGTGGCCGCCGAGCCGAACACCGCGTGCGGCTGCGAGTAGAACGGCACGTTCGCCATGCCCTGGATCGCGACCTGCCCGATGATGGCCTTCACCGCGGCCAGGTCGATGCCCTGCAGGACGAAGAACGTGCCCAGCGTGACGATGAAGCTCGGCAGCCCGGTACGCATCACCAGCAGCCCGTTGAGGAAGCCGACGGCCAGCGCCAGCACCAGCGACACCAGCATCGCGGCCCAGATGTTCAGGCCCCACTGCGTGGTCATGACGCCGACCGCGAGCCCGGTGAACCCGGTCATCGCGCCGGCCGAGAGGTCGAACTCCCCGCCGATCATCAGCAGCGCGACCGCGACCGCCATGATGCCGATCGTCGAGGCCGACCGCAGCCAGGTCGACGCGCCCGACGCCGTCGCGAACGTGTCCGTCGCCACCGCGAAGAACACGAACACCGCGATGGCGGCGACCAGCGCGCCGACCTCGGGTCGCTTCAGGACGCGCCCGAGAGCGCCGCCCGAAGCGACCCGTTCGTCCGCGGCGACAGCCGTCACCGGGTGCCCTTGGCCGCGAACTTGCCGACCGCTTCCGCGTTCTCCTTGGTGATGAACGCCGGACCGGAGTACACCGGCTGGCCACCGCCGAAGTCGTTGCCGTTGATGCTCTTGAGGTACAGCGCGGTCACCGCCGCGTAGCCCTGCACGAACGGCTGCTGGTCGACCGCGAACTCGATCTTGCCGTCCTGGATGTTCTTGATGACGTCGGCGGAGAGGTCGAACGTGGCCACCTTGGCCGACGAGCCCGACTCCCCGACCGCGCTGACCGCGTCGATCGCGTACTGCCCGCCCAGCGTGAGCACACCGTCGATCGTCTTGTCGGCCTGCAGCTTCGACGTGATCGTCGCCTGCACCGCGTTGTCGTCGGTGCCGTCGACCTGCAGGTTCGTGACCTTCCCGCCCATCGTCGAGGTCACCGCCTTGCACCGCTCCTCGAGCCCGACGTTGCCGGCCTCCTGGATCACGCAGAGCGCGTTCTTCCAGCCGGCGGTCTTGAGCCTGCTGCCGACGGCCTGGCCGGCGATCTCCTCGCTCTGACCGATGTGGGTCATCGCGCCGAACTCTTTCCACTTGTCGATGCCGGAGTTGATCGTGACCACCGGGATGCCGGCCGCGACCGCGTTCTTCACCGACTGCTCGAGCCCGTCGGGGTTGGCCATCGAGACGATGACGCCGTCCACCTTGTCGGCCACCGCGCCGTCGATGAGCTGCGACTGCTTGGCCGGGTCGGCGTCGGAGGAGTACTCGACTTTGACGCCGTAGTCCTTGCCGGCGCGCTCGGCCCCGGACTTGACGCGGTCCCAGAACGCGTCACCGGGTGCGCCGTGGGTGACGATCGCGTACGTGAGGTCCAAATCGCTCGCTTCGTCGGCGCCCTTCTCCTGACCGGTGCCACTGCACCCGGCCACGGCGAGGAACAGACCGACGACCACTCCGGCGACGGCGAACTTCTTCATTGAGTTCTCCTGGGGGCGACGCATGGGGGTCGATCGTCGGGAAGTGTGGTAGACCCCACAGCCCGTGTCAACAGAACATAATGTCCTGACAAACTATTGACGCCATTCGGACTCCCGTCCTAGCGTTTTCAGCGGCACCGACGCCGCGCCCCGCCGCGGCACCGCCGACCGCGACGGAGGCAGCATTGGCTCGCAGCGCTTTCGCCGACAGTCTCACCGAGGTCACCGAGATACGGGCCCGCGAACCCGGCCGGGTCGCCGCGCTGCTCGCCGCCCGCCGGACCCGCCCCACCCTCCCCGCCGACGGCCGGCTCATGCTCCTGGCCTGCGACCACCCGGCCCGCGGAGCGCTGGCCGTCCGCGGTCGCGAGGACGCGATGGCCGACCGCGGGGACATGCTCGCACGCGTGCGTACCGCGCTCGGCCGGCCCGGCGTCGACGGCCTGCTCGCCACCGCCGACGTCCTCGACGACCTGCTGCTGCTCGGCGCGCTCGAGGACAAGGTCGTCATCGCGTCGATGAACCGCGGCGGCCTGCTCGGCAGCGCGTTCGAGGCCGACGACCGGATGACCGCCTACGACGTCCGCACGGTCGTCGAGGCCGGTTTCAACGGGGCCAAGATGCTGCTCCGCGTCGACCTGGACGACCCGGCCTCGGTCGTCACGCTGGAGACCTGCGCGCGGGCCGTCACCGAGCTGAGCCGGGCCGGGCTGCTCGCGATGGTCGAGCCGTTCCTGTCCCGGCGGGTCGGCGGCAAGCTCGTCAACGACCTCTCCCCCGAGGCGGTCACCCGGGCCGTCCACATCGCGCAGGGCCTCGGCGCCTCCAGCGCGTACACCTGGATGAAGCTGCCGGTGGTGCCGGACATGGCCCGGGTGATGGCGGCGACGACGCTGCCCACGCTGCTGCTCGGCGGCGACCCGACCGCGCGCCCGGACGAGACCTACGCCGAGTGGGCGAAGGCGCTGGCGCTGCCGCCGGTGCGCGGCCTGGTCGTGGGCCGTGCGCTGCTCTATCCCCCCGACGACGACGTCGAAGCCGCGGTCGACACGGCCGTGTCGCTGGTGCGGGGGGTCGCATGAGCACCTGGTTCCGGCCCGCCGGCACCGCCGCCGCCGACGGCTACGACGTGTTCGTGACCCCGGAGAACGCCGGCTGGGGGTACTCGTCCCTGCGGGTGCTCAGCTCGTCCCGACCGGTCGCCACCGGCGCGGAGGAGATGCTGGTGGTCCCGCTGGAAGGCGGGGCGACGGTCACGGTCGGCGCGGAGTCGTTCCGGCTCGACGGCCGGGCCGACGTCTTCGCCGGGCCGACCGACTTCGCCTACCTGCCGATCTGGACCACCGCGCAGCTCACGGTGGAGGGGCGGGTGGCGCTCTGCGGTGCGCGCACCGGCACGTCGCTCCCGTTCCGGTACGGGCCGGCCGCCGATGTGCCGGTCGAGCTGCGCGGAGCGGGTTCGGCGAGCCGGCTCGTGCGCAACTTCGGCACGGTCGACGCGTTCGCGACCGGCGCGTTGATCGCCTGCGAGGTCGTCACCCCGGGCGGCAACTGGTCGAGCTACCCCGCGCACAAGCACGACGAGGCGACCGACTCCGAGTCCGAGCTCGAGGAGATCTACTACTTCGAGATCGCGTCCGGGCCGGGCGGCGAACCGGGCTTCGGGTACCACCGCACGAGCAGCTCGGCCGCCGGGGAGATCGACGTCCTCGCCGAGGTCCACGACCGGGACACCGCGCTGGTGCCCTACGGCTGGCACGGCCCGTGCGTCGCCGCGCCCGGCTCCGACATGTACTACCTCAACGTCATGGCCGGACCGGGCGCCGAGCGCGCCTGGCTGATCTCCGACCACCCGGACCAGGCCTGGGTGCGCGACACCTGGGCCGGCCGAGCCATCGATCCCCGGCTGGAGGGCAGGCGATGAAGCTCACCGTCGCGCAGGCCACCGTACGGTTCCTCGCCGCGCAGTACTCCGACCGTGACGGCGTGCAGCAGCGGCTGATCGCCGGGTGCTTCGGCATCTTCGGCCACGGCAACGTCGCCGGCCTCGGCCAGGCCCTGCTCCAGGATCCCGACTCGCTGCCATACGTCCTCGGACGCAACGAACAGGCGATGGTGCACTCCGCGGTCGCCTACGCCCGGATGACCGACCGCCTGCAGACCTACGCGGTGACCACCAGCATCGGCCCCGGCGCCACGAACATGATCACCGGCGCCGCGCTGGCCACCGTCAACCGGCTCCCGGTGCTGCTGCTGCCGGCCGACACGTTCGCCGACCGCAGCGCCGCGCCGCTGCTGCAGGAACTCGAGGTGCCCTGGTCCGGCGACGTGACGGTCAACGACGCGTTCCGGCCGGTCTCGAAGTACTTCGACCGGGTCTCGCGGCCGGAGCAGCTGCCGAGCGCGTTGCTCTCGGCGATGCGTGTGCTGACCGACCCGGCCGAGACCGGCGCGGTGACGGTCTGCCTGCCGCAGGACGTGCAGGCCCAGGCGTACGACTGGCCGGACGAGCTCTTCGCCCGCCGGGTCTGGCGGGTGGCCCGTCCGGTGCCCGAACCGGCCGAGCTGGCCGAGGTGGCGGCCCTGATCCGGGCGGCCCGTCGCCCGCTGATCGTCGCCGGTGGCGGCGTCGGGTACTCGGGGGCCTCCGCGGCGCTGGCCCGGTTCTGCGCGGCCACCGGCATCCCGGTCGGCCTGACCCAGGCCGGCAAGGGCGCGCTGCCGTTCGACCACGAGCAGTGCCTCGGCGCGATCGGCTCCACCGGCACGACCGCGGCGAACGCGATCGCCGCCGAGGCCGACCTGGTGATCGGCATCGGCACCCGGTACTCCGACTTCACCACCGCGTCGCGGACGGTGTTCGGCGCGGACGGCGTCCGCTTCGTGAACGTGAACGTGGCGCCGATCGACGCGGTGAAGCACGCGGGGCTGGCCGTCCGCGCGGACGCGCGGCGCACACTGGAAGCCCTGACGCTCGAGTACGAGGTCGATCCCGGGTACCGCGCCGAGTACACCCGGCTGGACGCCGAGTGGAACGCCGCCGTACGGAAGGCCTACGACTCGCCGGAGCTCACGCAGAGCGCGGTCATCGGGGCCGTGAACGACCTCTCCGACCCGCGTGACGTCGTGGTGTGCGCGGCCGGTTCGATGCCCGGCGACCTGCACAAACTCTGGCAGACGCGGGACGCGAAGGGCTACCACGTCGAGTACGGGTACTCCTGCATGGGCTACGAGATCGCCGGCGGCCTCGGGGTGGCGATGGCCTGCCCCGACCGGGACGTGTTCGTGCTCGTCGGCGACGGGTCCTACCTGATGATGGCG
Organism: Cryptosporangium japonicum; assembly: GCF_039524755.1. Classification (NCBI taxonomy): domain Bacteria; kingdom Bacillati; phylum Actinomycetota; class Actinomycetes; order Cryptosporangiales; family Cryptosporangiaceae; genus Cryptosporangium; species Cryptosporangium japonicum. Next base: position 130,859 of record NZ_BAAAGX010000004.1, on the reverse strand, counting down.
ACCGAGCTGGTCACCGCGCTGCAGGAGGGCCTCAAGGTCATCGTCGTGCTGGTGCAGAACCACGGGTTCGCCTCGATCGGCGCGCTGTCGGAGTCGCTCGGCTCCCAGCGGTTCGGCACCCGCTACCGCTACCGCTCGAAGTCCGGCCGGCTCGACGGCGACCTGCTGCCGGTCGATCTCGCGGCCAACGCCGCCAGCCTGGGGATGCCGGTCACCCGGGTCGCCTCCCGCGACGAGCTGGCGGCCGCGATCGCCGCCGCCAAGGCGTCCGACACCAGCACGGTGATCCACGTCGAGACCGACCCGTTCGCCAACGGCGCACCGGACAACGGGGCCTGGTGGGACGTCCCGGTCAGCGAGGTGTCGACGCTCGAGTCCACCCGGGCCGCCTACCGGACCTACGCCGAGCACAAGGCCACCCAACGCACGTATCTCCACCCGACGGAGGCCTCATGATCACGATTGGTTCCGCGCCCGACTCGTGGGGCGTCTGGTTCGCCGACGACCCGGCCCAGACCTCCGCCGACCGCTTCCTCGGCGAGGTGAAGGCCGCCGGGTACGACTGGATCGAGCTGGGCCCCTACGGCTACCTCCCCCCGGACCCGGTCGAGCTGCAGGACGCTCTGCAGGCCCACGGGCTGCGCGTCTCGGCCGGCACGGTGTTCTCCGCACTGCACCGCCCGGACTCCTGGGACGCGGTCTGGCGGCAGGTCACCGACGTCGCGTCGCTGACCCGCGCGGTCGGCGGGCAGCACATCGTCGTCATCCCGGATCTGTACCGGCACCACAAGACCGGCGAGAACCTGGAGAGCCCGACGCTCACCGCCGACCAGTGGACCAAGCTCACGACCGACACGAACGAACTCGGACGGCGGATCCTCGACGAGTACGGGCTGAAGCTCCAGTTCCACTCGCACGCCGACTCCCACATCGGCTACCAGCGCGACATCGAGCGGTTCCTCGCCGACACCGACCCGCGCTACGTCAACCTGTGCCTGGACACCGGGCACGTGGCCTACTACGGCGGCGACAGCCTGGAGCTGATCGCGCGCTACCCGGAGCGGATCGGGTACCTGCACCTCAAGCAGGTCGACCCGGAGATCGCCAAGCAGGTGGAGGCCGAGGACCTGGTGTTCCCGGAGGCGGTGCGCCGCGGCGTGATGTGCGAGCCGCCGAACGGCGTCCCGGACCTGGGCGCGGTGCTCGACGCGGTCGGCGCGCTCGATGCGGACCTGTACGCGATCGTCGAGCAGGACATGTACCCGTGCGAACCGGAGCGGCCGTTGCCGATCGCCCGGCGCACCCACACGTACCTGGCCGGGTGCAGCGGCGCTCCGGTGTCGATCGGTACCCCGTCATGAGTGCGCTGCGGGTCGCCGTGCTCGGCGTCGGGGTGATGGGCGGTTACCACGCGACGGCGCTCGCGGAGCGCGTCGCGCACGCGCGGGTGACCGTGGTGTCCGATGCCGACGGTGCGCGCGCCGGGCAGGTGGCGCACGCGGTCGGGGCGCGCGTGGAGGCCGATCCGCTCGCCGCGATCAACGCCGCCGACGTCGACGCGGTCGTGATCGCGTCGCCGGGGTCCGCCCACGAGGAGCAGGTGCTGGCCTGCCTCGACCGGCGGATCCCGGTGCTCTGCGAGAAGCCGTTGACGCTCGCCGCGGACGCCGCGTACCGGATCGTCGAGCGGGAGTCACTGCTGCCGGCGCCGCTGGTGCAGCTCGGTTTCATGCGCCGTTTCGACGCCGAGTACGCGGCGCTGCGCTCGCTGATGGCCTCGGGTGAGCTGGGGGCGCCGCTGCTGCTGCACTGCGTCCACCGCAACCCCGCGCAGTCCGACGCGTTCACCTCCGAGATGATGATGCGTGACTCGGTCGTGCACGAGGCCGACGTGGCGCGGTTCCTGCTCGACGAGGAGATCGTGGCCGTCACCGTGAAACGGCCGCGGGCCTCCCGGGAGGCGCCCCCGGGCGTGAGCGACCCGATGCTGGTGCTGATGGAGACCGAGTCGGGCCGGCTGGTCGACGTCGAGATCTCCGGGCGCAGCCGGGTGGCGTACGAGGTGCGTACCGAGCTGGTGGCCGAGCGCGGGAACGCGATGATCGGCCTGGACGGCGGGCCGCTGGTGGCGCGGGTCGGCGGGGTGCGTGGCCGGGTGCAGTCCGCCGGGTTCATCGAACGGTTCGCGACCGCGTACGACACCGAGCTGCAGCGGTGGGTGCGTGCCGCGCGGCGAGGCACGATCGACGGGCCGGGCACCTGGGACGGGTACGCGGCGGTGGCGGTGTGCGCCGCGGGCGTCGAGGCGGTGCGTACCGGCGCCCGGGTACCGGTGGAGCTGGCCCCGCGGCCGGTCCGCGTCGCGGCCTAGTGGGTGACGGGTAGCTCACCGGCGACGACCACGCGGTTGCGTCCGGCGTTCTTGGCCCGGTAGAGGCACTGGTCCGCGCGGACCGTGAGCTCGTCGGGCGTCGCCGCGTGGTCGGGCAGCAGCGCCACCCCGATGGAGGCGGTGACCAGTAGTTCGACGCGGTCGTCGAGCCGGAACGACTCGCCGCCGATCGCGTCGCGCAGCCGCTCGCCGAGCCGCGCCGCCCCGGCGCGGTCGGTCGGGGCCACCAGCAGCGCGAACTCCTCGCCGCCGTAGCGGGCGACGACGTCACCGGCCCGGGCGCACTGACGCAGCCGGCGGGCCACCTCGCGCAGCACGATATCGCCGGCTTTGTGCCCGTAGCGGTCGTTGACGGTCTTGAAGTGGTCGACGTCGACCAGCAGCACACCCATCGGCGCACCGAACCGCGCGGCCCGCTCGGCCTCCAGCGCGAGGTTCTCCTCGAAGAACCGGCGCGTCCGCAGCCCGGTCAGCGTGTCGGTGATCGCGATCCGCCGCTGTTCCCGGAGCAGGACGCTCATCCGGAACATCACCAGCACGAACAGCACGGCACAGGTGGCGGTGACGACCGGCACGTGCAGGTCGCCGTCGCGCAGGTACTGCACGAACTGGGCCGCGGGCGCCAGCAGCGACACCGCGCCGAGCAGCACCAGCCGGCGACCGGTCCCGAACCGGGGGCCGTCGGCCGAGGGCCACCCGACCGTGCCCATCGACGGGTGGGTGGCCGCCGCGGACAGCGCGACCGCGGCCGCGATCCAGAGCGGCTCGATCCAGCCGAGCGACTGATAGGTGCCGTTCGCGAGACTGAACAGGTAGCTGGTGTCGGCGACCAGCCAGCCCGCGGCGAACGCGCCGAGCAGCCCGAGCGACACGCTGCGCTGCCCGCCGCCGAACCAGATCCGCATGCCGACCGCGAGCAGGATCAGGTCACCGACCGGGTAGGCCGCGTTCACCACGATCACCGCGACGTCGGACGCGCCCTCGGTGAGCGGCGAGATGACGAAGATCCACGACATCAGGGAGCTGGCGACCACGATGATCGCGACGTCGACGAGCGTCACGTCGGTCCACCACCGGAAACCGTTCCGCTGGGTGGAGCGGTGGGCCCAGATCAGCGCGCTCGCGAACCAGACCGGGTAGCGCGCGAAGTAGAACAGGTCCGGCGGGCCGGGAAACGCCCACACCCGGTCGAACAGGTAGCCGCCGTAGAAGAGACAGTCGGCGACGGTGGCCAACGACTGCGCGCCGGCCAGCAGCAGCCACGGGAGCGGCCCGGCCGGACGGTGGCGCACCGCTCCGCGGAGCACCAGGACGGCGGCCCCGCCGTCGGCGAGGAGCACGACCGCGGCCCGGACCCACTCGTTGCCGAGCAGATAGATCCCGCAGAGGACTCCGATCGCCGCGAGCACCGCGGCGGCGACCCGCCGAGAGTCCCCCACGAACACCTCCCGCCACTCCCCTAACCGCAGACGGGAGCCTTTCGAATCACATCGGATCCGAAGGCGGTGATCTGAGCGTTGCCGCCCGGTGATCAGTACGGTTGGGCCGGTGGAGCCGACCGTGTACTCGCTGGAGAGCGCTCTGGTCGACGTCGCCATCGACGTGCCCGCGCTACCCGAGCGGGGCGGCGACGTCGTCGCCACCGGAACCCGGGTCAACGCGGGCGGTGGCTTCAACCTCGCGTCGGCCGTGGCCCGTCAAGGTGTCCGCTGCGTGTACGCCGCCCCGGTCGGCGTCGGCCGCTACGGCGACGTGATCCGGGCCGCGCTGGCCGCCGAGGGGGTCACCGCCACCGCGGTGCCGCGCACCCACGGCGACTCCGGTTTCGCGGTGGCGCTGGTGGAGCCGGACGGTGAGCGGACGTTCGTCACCAGCGCGGGCGTGGAGTCGGCGCTGTCGGTCGAGGACCTGGCGACGATCGCCCCGGCGCCCGGCGACGCGGTGGTCGTGTCCGGCTACGACCTCGCGTATCCCGCCACCGGGCCGGTGCTGGCCGGGTGGCTCCCGACGTTACCGGCCGGTGTGCTGGTCGCGCTGGACCCGGGGCCGCTCGTGCTGGAGGTGCCCGCCGACCGGTGGGACCGGGTGATCGGGCGGGTGGATCTGCTGACCGTGAACCAGCGGGAGGCCCGGTTGCTGAGCGGGTCGACGGCGTCGGGGGTGGCGCTGTTGGAGGCGGTGCGCGCGGTTTCGGCCGGTTCGGTGGGCATGGGTGGCGCGCTGCTCGTGGTGCGGGAGGGTGCGGACGGGTGCGTGGCGACCGGTGGGGCGCTCGGGTCGCGGGTAGTGTCGGTGCCGGCGCCGAAGGTCCCGGCGGTGGACACCACCGGCGCCGGGGACATCCACACCGGGGTGCTGCTGGCGCGCCTGGTGTCGGGCACCCCGGTCGACGAAGCGCTCGTCGACGCCGTCCGCGCGGCGGCGATCGCGGTCCGTAAGCCCGGGTCGGCGACCGGGCCGACCCGGGCCGAGTTGGCTCAGCCGGAGGGGTAGCGCCGCACGATCCAGTCGGCCACGTCCGGCGCGGCCACGACCTCCTGCGGTTCGTGCACGAGGTGGAAACTCTCCGCCCCCTGCTCGGCCTCGGTCCGGACGTCGCACACGGTCACGTCCAGCCGAGCGGTGTAGTGCTGCATCACGAGCACGTCGTGCCGGGGCGGCCCGGCCAGCACGGCTCCTTCGATTCGCGTGGTGACGATGTTCGTCGGAGAGCTGATCCCGATGATCATCGGCTTGGTTGCCTGGCTCATGCCGCCCTAATCGGCGACCCCGGCAGGTGATTCAGTACACAGCGCAGGAATTTGACTGCGGGGTGTGATCGCCGCATTCTTGATCGAGTCAGAAGCGGGTGCGGGACGGGCGTCGGAGCCCGGGCGCGCCGGCGCGGAGGCCTGGTTGCTCGGCCCGCGCCGTCGCCGGCTCCCCCGCCCGCGCCAGGACGTCGACGTCCGGCGGATTCGCGCTGCTCCTCGAAGGGTTTCCCATCGTGACTGCTGCTCGGTCAGCGGTGCGGTCGCGCGTGCCCGGACGCGACCGGACCTTCTCCCCCGCACGGCAGTACACCGCCGTGGCCATCCTCTTCGCCCTCGACGGCGCGGTGTTCGGCACCTGGGCCGCCCGCGTCCCGGACGTCGCCGAGCGCGTGGGCGCCAGCCACTCCGCGCTGGGCACGGCACTGTTCTGCGTCTCGCTCGGAGCGCTGATCAGCATGCGCCTGACCGGCACGTGGTGCGCACGCTTCGGGCCCGGCCGGGTGGCGTCGGTCGCCGGGGGGCTCGTCGCGCTCTCGCTCGTCGCGCCGGGTTTCTGCAGCGATCTGGGCGCACTGTGCGCGGCCCTGACGGTGTTCGGCGCGGCCACCGGAGCCGCGAACGTCGCCGCGAACAGCCTCGGGGTGGAGCTCGGGCAGCGTCGGCAGCGTCCGGTGATGTCCGCGCTGCACGCCCTGTTCAGCTTCGGAGGCCTGGCCGGCGCGCTGCTGGGCGGCCTGGCCTCGACCGCACTGTCCGTCCCGCCGCACTTCACCGCCGTCGCGGTCACCGGCGTGGTCGTGGCGACCGCCGTGCGCCCCGTCCTCCGCTCCCTGGACTCCGCCGCGGCCCCGGACCCCATCCCCGGATCCGCCGCCGCGAGCGGCGGC
>NZ_BAAAGX010000004.1:53073-124814 GCF_039524755.1 Cryptosporangium japonicum | reverse complement strand
GCGGCGTGGACCGGTCGTCGTGTTGCTGGTGCTGCTGGGGGCGATCGCGGGCAGTACCGCGTTCGCCGAGGGGGCGCTCTCGGACTGGGGTGCGCTGCACCTGCGTGAGACGCTGCACGCCTCGCCCGGGATCGCGGCCGCGGGGTACGCGGCGTTCTGCCTCGCGATGGGTTGCGGCCGGCTCGCCGGGGCCCGCTGGGTGATCCGGTTCGGCGACACCCGCGTGCTGGTCGCCGGCTCGCTCGCGGCGGCCGTCGGCGCGACCGCCGCGGCCCACGCCGTGGACCAGTTCGTCGCCATCGGCGGGTTCGTGCTGGTCGGGGTGGGACTGGCCAACGTGTTCCCGCTGGTGATCGGACGGGCCGGTCTGGTCGGTGGGCCGCGCGGGGTCGGGCTCGCCTCGACGGTCGGGTACAGCGGGCTGCTCGGTGGACCACCGGTCGTCGGGTTCCTCGCCGCGCACGCCGGGCTCCCGGCCGCGCTCTCCACGATCACCGCGCTGGCGCTGGTCGCCGCCGCTCTCGCCGTCGTGGTGGCGGTCGAACTGCCGGACGCCACGACGGTCGCCGCCGCGCTCCGCTCCCGGGCCCGGAGCTACGCGGCCTTCACCGCCGACCGGCTCACCTCGAGCCTGGGCGACCTCTCCCTCCTCCTCGACGCCTCCGACCACGCCGTGTCCGCCGACCGGACCCGCCCCGCCTCCCCACCCGCGTCCGATCCGACACCCACGGCCACGACCGATTCGACGCCCGCGGAGAACCGTCCCGGGGCAGCGACGGGGATACGGGCCTATCCGGGGCTGGAGTTTCTCGTTCGATGACCCTTCGCACCGTTCGGAGCGAACCCATGACCACACCGAACCTTCCGTTCCGGCGGGCGCTGCTCGTCGGCGTCAGCTATGCGATTCCGTTCGTCGCCGCCGGTGGCGTTCTCCAGGCGCTCGGGCTGCTGCTCGCCGGGGACACCGTGACCGGCGTGCCGTTCAGCCCGCTGCAACGCACCGGCGCGCTGGTCTTCTCCGTGGGCGCGCTCGCGTTCGGGCTGCTCGCGCCGGTGCTCGCGGCCGCGGTGGCGTACGCGCTGGCCGGTCGGCCGGGGCTGGTGCCCGGCCTCACGTCGGGGGTCGCGGCCGCGGCGGTCGGCGCCGGGTTCCTCGGTGGGCTCGTCGGCGGGCTGCTGGCCGGCGTGGTCGCGGCGCTGATCAGCCGGATCCGCCGGCCGGAGTGGACGCACGGGCCGGTGATGATCGTCGCGCTGCCGGTCGCGGCCACCCTGGTCACCGGTGGGTTGATGCTCGGGGTGATCGGGCCGCCGCTCGCCGCGGTCACCCGGACGTCGACCGGCTGGCTCGGCGCCCTCGACGGTTCCTCCGCGGGCCTGCTCGGCGTGGTCCTCGGCGCGATGACCGCCATCGACCTCGGCGGCCCGGTCAACAAGACCGCCTACGCCTTCGCCGCCTCCGGCGTGACCACCCCGTTCCTCACCGCGGCCCCACCCGCCGCCGTGCTCACCGGGGCGGCGACACCACCGGTCGCTCCCACCCATCCCGGAGCCGCCATGGCCGCGGTGATGGCCGCGGGGATGTGCGCCCCGCTCGCTCTGGCCCTCGCCACGCGCCTGCGGCCGAGCCTCTTCAGCGACGCGGAACGCGCCCACGCCCCCACCGCGGCCGCGCTCGGAGCGCTGTTCGTCACCGAGGGCGCGATCCCCTACGCGGTCGCCGACCCCGCGCGTGTCGTCCCGGCCGCGGTGCTGGGGTCGGCCACCGCCGGAGCCGTGGCGCTCGGCACGCACGCCACGGTCGGTGCCCCGCACGGCGGCGTGCTCGCGCTCTTCAGCGTGGGGCACGTCGTCGCGTTCCTCACCGCGGTCGCCCTGGGCACGGCGCTGACCTGCGTCGCGGTGATCGGCGCGAAAAGTGTGACGCGGGCCAAACGACCAGCGGGAAGGACCGGGGGCCACTCCGAGCTGATCGATTCAGAGAGCGCATCGTGAAGAGCGCCCACCCACCGCACCTATGAAGGGACGTTCCGTGTCGAATCAGGCTCGAGGTGCCTGGATCGTCTGGCTGGTCGGCCTCTCCATCTATTTCGTCGCCGTCTTCCACCGCTCCTCCCTCGCCGTAGCCGGCCTCCTCGCCACCGAACGTTTCGACATCACCGCGGCCCAGCTGGCCACGTTCACGATGCTGCAGCTGCTGGTGTACGCGGCGATGCAGATCCCGGTCGGGCTGCTGGTCGACCGGTTCGGCTCGCGGGCCGTGCTGCTCACCGGCGCGACGGTGCTCACGGTCGCCCAGGCCGGGTTCGCGTTCGCCGACTCCTACGGCACCGCGCTGCTCGCCCGCACGTTCGTCGGCATCGGCGACGCGATGACGTTCATCTCGGTGCTGCGCCTGGTCAACGTGTGGTTCGCGCCGCAGCGCGTGCCGCTGGTCACGCAGCTCACCGGCGTCACCGGACAACTCAGCGCGATCGTCGCGGCGGTGCCGATGACCTGGGCGCTGAGCACTCTCGGCTGGAGCTGGGCGTACGGCATCGCGGCGTCGCTGGGGCTGGCGACCGCGATCGCCGGCCTGCTGTTCCTGCACGACGAGCCGGGCACCCGGTCGCGGCGCGGCCCGGCGCTGTCGCTCGACACGATCCGCTCCAGCCTCGCGACGTCGTGGCAGCAGCCGGGCACGCGGCTGGGCTTCTGGGTGCACTTCACGACGCAGTTCAGCCCGACGATGTTCTCGCTGCTCTGGGGCTTCCCGTTCCTGGTGAAGGGCGAGGGCCTCTCGCCGAACGTCGCGTCGCTGCTGATCACGCTGATGGTGTTGGCGCTGATCGCGGCCGGCCCGGTGATGGGCTGGCTCACCGCGCACCACCCGTGGCAGCGTTCGACGATCGCGCTCGGCGTGGTCGGGGCGATCGTCGCCGCGTGGACGCTGGTGCTGGCGTGGCCGGGGCGGGCGCCGCTGCCGGTGCTCGTGCTGCTCGTGGTCGTGATCGGGCTCGGCGGTCCGGGGTCGATGATCGGGTTCGACCTGGGCCGGACGTCCAACCCGGTCGAGCGGCTGGCCAGCGCGACCGGCATCATCAACCAGGCCGGGTTCGTCGCGAGCCTCACGGTGGTCGTCGCCGTCGGCGCGATCCTCGACGCCCGCACGGGCGGCGGGGGGTACACCCCGGACGCGTTCCGCTGGGCGATGTCGTTCCAGTACGTGCTGTGGGCGCTCGGCGCCGTGCAGATCGTCCGCTACCGCGTGAAGGGCCGGGCCCACGCGCTGCGCCTGGATCCCCTCGCCCACACCCGCACCGCGTTCTCGTGAACAACAGCGGAGCGGGGTGATTCCACAGAGGAATCACCCCGCTTCGGTGTCGCCCGTCATGCGGCCAGGGCGAGCGCGGCGTAGCGCCCCTCGCGGGCGAGCAGTTCGGAGTGCGTTCCCGTCTCGACGATCCGTCCGTGGTCGAGTACGGCGATCTGGTCGGCGTCGCGCACGGTCGAGAGCCGGTGCGCGATCGTCACCGTGGTGCGTCCGGCCGACAGCGCGTCGAACGCCTGCTGCACGGCCCGCTCGGTCGAGTTGTCGAGCGCGCTCGTCGCCTCGTCGAGCACCAGCACCCGCGGGTTGCGCAGCAACGTCCGCGCGATCGCGATCCGCTGCTTCTCCCCGCCGGAGAACCGGTAGCCGCGCGACCCGACCGTCGTGTCGTACCCGTCGGGCAGACTCTCGATCAGCTCGTGGATCCGGGCGGCGCGCGCCGCGTCCTCGATCTCGGCGTCGGTCGCGTCGGGCTTGGCGTAACGCAGGTTCTCGCGCACGGTCGTGTGCAGCAGGTACGTCTCCTGCGACACCACGCCGACGATCGACGCGAGGTCGGCCAGCCGCAGGTCACGCAGGTCGACGCCGTCGAGCGTCACGCGCCCGGCGGTCGGGTCGTACAGGCGGGCGATCAGCGCCGCCATCGTGCTCTTGCCCGAGCCGGTGGCCCCCACCAGCGCCAGCGTCGTCCCCGCCGGGACGTCCAGCGAGACGCCCGCGACCGCGGCGGTGTCGTTGCCCGGGTAGGTGAACGTGACGTCCTCGAACCGCAGGTGCCCTTCGGCCGGCGACAAGACCCGGGGTGACGCCGGGTCGGCCACCTCCACCGGCAGGTCCAGGTACTCGAAGATGCGGGCGAACAGCGCGAGCGACGCCGCCACCGACACCCCGGTGTTGAGCAGCGCGGTCAGCGGGCGGAACAGCGTCCCCTGCAGGCTGGTGAAGGCCACCAACGTCCCGATGCTCAGCGTCCCGGTGGTGCCGGGCAGGCCGGCGCTCAGGTAGATCACGGCGGGGATCGCCGCGAAGATGATCGACATCGTGGCCATCCGCCAGCGGCCGGCCAGCTCGGAGCGCAGCTCCAGGTCGATCAGGCGCGACGACGACGCGGTGAACCGGTCGACGAGCACACCGCCGGTGCCCATGGTCTTCGCGAGCTGGGCGCCGCTGACCGAGAGGCCTTCCTCGATCGTGACGTTCAGGTCGGCGAGCTCGCGCTGGCGCTGGGCGGTGATCGCCTGGCGCATCCGCGCGACCCGCCGGGTCAGGTAGATCGCCGGCGGCAGCACGACGAGCGAGACCAGCGAGAGCCGCCAGGACAGGGCCACCATCGCGACCATCGTGGCGACCACGGTGGTCAGGTTCGAGGCGATCGACGTCGCGGTGGACGTGACGACGGTCTGCATGCCGCCGATGTCGTTGGTGATCCGCGACTGCACCTCGCCGGTGCGGGTGCGGGTGAAGAACCCGATCGACTGGCGCTGCAGGTGGGCGAAGACCTCGGTACGCAACCGGTGCATGACCTGCTGGCCGACGGTCGTGGAGATCCAGGTCTGGACGACCCCGAACGCGGACGTCACGGCGGCGACGGCGACCATGCCGATCACCAGCCCGACCAGGAGCGTGAGGTCCTGCTGCGGTAGCGCGACGTCGATGACCTCGCGGAGCAGGAACGGGGAGGCCAGCGAGACGACCGACGACGCGACGATGATCGCGGTCACGACCGTGAGCGGCCAGCGGTGGGAACGGAACAGACGGGCGATGCGGCGCAACGACACGGTGCGCGCCTGGGCCTTCTCGGCCTCGGACAGTTTCTGCGGGCCCCGACGGCCCGATGCGGTGGGGGTAGCCAAGTACGTCTCCTGAAGTTCGACTAATGCTGAGGTTACCTCAACATGAGGGAACAACAAGACCTCCTGGTACGGTATTCCGCGTGATCGAGCACGACACCGAGAGCCTGTCCGAGACGTTCTGGGCGGTGGCCCGCCGGCTGCGTCACCTCACCAAGGAGACGCTCGAACCGTGGGAGATCACCCCCGGCCAGTTCCGGGCGCTCGGGGTGCTCATCCGGCACGACGCGATCCGGCTCTCGGCTCTCTCCGAGCACCTGCGCATCGCCCCCCGCTCCACCACCGAGGTCGTCGACGGGCTCGAGGAGCGCGGCCTGGTCGAGCGGCGCGCCGACCCGAGCGACCGCCGGGCGACGCTGGTCGCGGTCACCGACGAGGGCCGCTCGGTCGGCGCCGCGATCATGCGGGCGCGGCGCACCGAGGGCGACAAGATGTTCGGCGCGCTCTCCGCCGAGGACCAGGCCGAACTGGCCCGCATCCTCGGGCTGCTGCGCCCGTGAGCACCCTGCTGCGCGACGTCCGCCTCGTCCCGGTCACCGGCGCGGCGCCCGACGGCCCGATCGACGTCCGGATCGCGAACGGAACGGTGACGGCGCCCGGGGAGCCCGTGGACCGGGTGATCGACGCCGGCGGACGCTGGCTGATGCCGGGTCTGTGGGACCAGCACGTGCATTTCCGGCAGTGGGCGCAGGCGCGGCTGCGCCTGGACCTGAGCGGCACCACCGGCCCGGCCGAGGCGGTCACGCGCGTCCGTGCGCACCTGGAGAGCCGGCCCGCCGTCGTGGTCGGCGCCGGGTTCCGGCCCGCCACCTGGCCGGAGCAACCGCGAACCGCTCATCTCGACGCGCTGAGCAGCACGATTCCGATCGTGCTGATCAGCGGGGACGTGCACTGCGGCTGGCTCAACTCGGCGGCGCAGCGGTGGCTCGGGGTGACCGCGCGGGCCGGGGTGCTCGACGAGAACGACTGGTTCACGCTGGTGCCGCACCTGGAGGACCGGCTGGCCGCCGACCTCGACCAGGCCTACCGGCTGGCCCAGGCCGACGCGGCCGCGCGGGGCGTGGTGGGCATCGGCGACATGGAGTTCGAGGCCGGGTTCCGGGCCTGGCCCGCCCGGTTCGCGGCCGGCGTCGACGGGCTGCGCGTGCGTACCGCGACGTACGCCGAGGGCCTCGAGGACGTCGTCGCGGCCGGGCTCCGGACGGGGTCGGTGCTGGACACCGCCGGGCTGCTCACGATGGGACCGCTGAAGATCATCTCCGACGGCTCGCTCAACTCACGCACCGCGCGGTGCTGCGAGCCCTACGGGGACGGTCGTCACGGCACCCAGAACTACCCGCTGGACGAGCTGGTGCGCCTGCTCGGCCGGGCCCACGGCGCCGGTCTGGAGATCGCGCTGCACGCGATCGGCGACGCCGCGCTCACCACCGCGGTGGACGCGTTCGAGGCGACCGGCGCCCGCGGCGGCATCGAGCACGTCCAGTTGGCGCGCTTCTCCGACTTCGACCGGATGGCGCGGCTCGGCCTGCGGGCCAGCGTCCAGCCCGCGCACCTGCTCGACGACCGCGACGTGGCGGCCGAGATCTGGCCGGACCGCACCGACCGGTGCTACGCGTTCGGATCGATGCTGGCCGCCGGCGTGCCGCTGGCCCTGGGCAGCGACGCCCCGGTGTCACCGCTGGACCCGTGGCTCGCGATGGCGGCGGCGGTGCACCGGTCGGCCGACGAGCGGGAGCCCTGGAACCCGGCCGAGTCACTGACCGCGGCCCAGGCCCTCGCGGCCAGTGTGGACGGCCGCCCCACCGTGGGCGTCGGCTCCCCGGCCGACCTGGTGCTCCTCGACGCGAACCCGGTGGACGCCGACGCCACCGCCCTGCGCACCATGACCGTGGCCGCGACCTTCGTCGCCGGCCGCCCCACCCACCTGTCCCTCTGACGCCGTCGCGGGAGAACTGGCTTCTGATTCCGGGAAGTCTCCCGCATCACCGGCGGGGATCTGGTGAGCTGATTCCTGCCGAAGAAGTGTGTGGCCGAGCCAACCACAGGAGCGTCGACGATGACCACCGAGGCGGAGCGCACCAAGCCGGACCGACCGGCGCCGGAGCCGATCGTGGTCCGGCCCTGGCCGGTGCGCGAATCGGTCCGCGGGAGCGCGCTGGGACGGATCATCCGCACCACCGACGCCAAGCAGATCGGCATTCTGTACCTGGTCACGTCGTTCTTCTATTTCGCCGCGGCCGGCGTCATGGCGCTGCTCATGCGGGCCGAACTCGCCCGCCCGGGGCTGCAGTTCCTGTCGAACGAGCAGTACAACCAGCTGTTCACCATGCACGGCTCGATCATGCTGCTGCTCTTCGGCACGCCGCTGGGCTTCGCGTTCGCGAACTTCCTCGTCCCGCTGCAGATCGGCGCGCCCGACGTGTCGTTCCCCCGGCTGAACGCGTTCGCCTACTGGGCGTTCGCGCTCGGTGGGCTGATGGTGCTCGCCGGTTTCCTCACCCCGGGCGGCGCGGCCGACTTCGGCTGGTTCGCCTACGCCCCGCTCAACGACGTCACGAACTCCCCCGGCGCCGGCACCGACCTGTGGATCATGGGCTTCGTTCTGTCGGGCCTCGGCACCATCCTGGGCGCCGTGAACATCGTGACGACGATCCTGACCATGCGCGCACCGGGCATGACGATGTTCCGGATGCCGATCTTCACCTGGAACATGCTGGTCACCAGCCTGCTGGTGCTGATGGTCTTCCCGATCCTGGCGGCGGCGTTCCTGGCCCTGATGGCCGACCGGCACCTCGGCGGTCACGTCTACGACGCGGCCACCGGCGGCCCGATCCTCTGGCAGCACCTGTTCTGGTTCTTCGGGCACCCCGAGGTCTACATCCTCGCCCTACCGTTCTTCGGCATCATCACCGAGATCATCCCGGCGTTCAGCCGCAAACCGCTGTTCGGCTACAAGGGAATGGTGGCCGCGACGCTCGGCATCGCGGCGCTGTCGATGACCGTGTGGGCGCACCACATGTTCGTCACCGGCGCGGTGCTCCTGCCGTTCTTCAGCTTCCTGTCGTATTTGATCGCGGTGCCGACCGGCATCAAATTCTTCAACTGGATCGGCACGATGTGGCGGGGTCAGTTGACGTTCGAGACGCCGATGTTGTTCTCGGTCGGCTTCCTGGTCACGTTCCTGTTCGGTGGTCTCACCGGCGTACTCCTGGCCAGTCCACCGGTCGATTTCCACGTCTCCGATACGTACTTCGTCGTCGCGCATTTCCACTATGTACTGTTCGGTACGATCGTGTTCGCCGCGTTCGCCGGGATCTATTTCTGGTTCCCGAAGATGACCGGCCGGATGCTCGACGAGCGCCTCGGCAAGCTGCACTTCTGGCTGACGTTCATCGGGTTCCACACCACGTTCCTGGTGCAGCACTGGCTCGGCAACGAGGGCATGCCCCGCCGCTACGCCGACTACCTGGCCGCCGACGGCTTCACCACGCTGAACACGATCTCGACGATCGGCGCGTTCGTGCTCGGCATCTCGTCGCTGCCGATCCTGTGGAACATCTGGAAGTCCTACAAGCTCGGCCGGGTCGTGACCGTCGACGACCCGTGGGGCTACGGCGGCTCGCTCGAGTGGGCCACGTCCTGCCCGCCGCCGCGGCACAACTTCGCCCAGCTGCCGCGCATCCGCTCCGAGCGTCCGGCGTTCGACGCCGCCTACCCCCACCTGGCGCCGTGGGCGCAGAAGGAGGCCGAACAGCCCAGCGTCAACGCCTGACGTCACGTTCGGGGCCCCCGGCTCGTCCTCGGTGGACACACCTCCAGGGGAGAGCCCATGTACGTCACCGTGACCGTCCTCGCCGCGCTCCTCGACGGCACCGCCGCGATCACGTACCTGATCGGCCACGACTACCCCAGAGCCATGGTGACGATGAAGCGGCTCCCACTCTGGTGGATGCCGGTGCTGGGCTCGCTGCTGGCCGCCGGCGCGATCGGGCTGCTCGTCGGGTTCGCGGTGCCGTGGATCGGCACGCTCGCCGCCGTCGGCCTCGTGCTCTACTTCGCCGGCGCGCTCGTCGTCCACCTGCGGGTCGGGTCCCGCGCGCTCACCGGGTGGGCGGTGTTCACCAGCGTGGCGGTGGCCACGCTGGTGCTCCACCTGACCGCCGGCTAGGCGTTCCGGGCGGCGGCCTCGGCTTCCAGGCCGAGTTCGGTCACGGCCGTCTCGCGCATCTCCACCTTGCGGATCTTGCCGGTGACGGTCATCGGGAAGCTCTCGACGATCTTCACGTACCGCGGGATCTTGAAGTGCGCGAGCTTGCCGGTGCAGTAGGCCCGCAGCGACTCGGCGGTCAACGGCGACGCGTCGGGGCGCAGGCGCACCCAGGCCATCAGCTCCTCGCCGTACTTGGCGTCCGGCACCCCGATGACCTGGGCGTCGACGACGTCGGGGTGGGTGTAGAGGAACTCCTCCACCTCGCGCGGGTACACGTTCTCCCCGCCCCGGATCACCATGTCCTTGATCCGCCCGACGATGTTGACGTACCCCTCGTCGTCCATGGTCGCGAGGTCGCCGGTGTGCATCCACCGGGCCGGGTCCAGCACCTCGGCGGTCTTCGCGGGCTCGTTCCAGTAGCCGCGCATCACCGAGTAGCCCCGGGTGCAGAACTCGCCGGTCTCGCCCCGGGGCACCACCTGCCCGGTCGTCGGGTCGACGATCTTGATCTCCAGGTGCGGATGGACCCGGCCCACCGTGGCCGTCCGGCGGTCGAGGCTGTCGTCGGCGCTGGTCTGGGTGGAGACCGGCGACGTCTCGGTCATGCCGTAACAGATCGTGACCTCGGTCATCCCCATCTCCGAGACGACCCGCTTCATCACCTCGACCGGGCACGGGGAGCCGGCCATGATGCCCGTCCGCAGGCTGGAGAGGTCGTACGACGCGAAGTCGGGCAGGCCGAGCTCGGCGATGAACATCGTCGGCACGCCGTAGAGGGACGTGCACCGCTCGTCCTGCACCGCTCGTAGAGTCGCCGCGGGGTCGAAACCGGGCGCCGGGATCACCATCGTCGCGCCGTGTGACGTCGCGCCGAGGTTGCCCATGCCCATGCCGAAGCAGTGGTAGTACGGCACCGGGATGCAGACGCGGTCGGCCTCGGTGTATCCGCAGCCCTCGCCCACGAAGAACCCGTTGTTGAGCAGGTTGTGGTGGGTGAGCGTGGCGCCCTTGGGAAATCCGGTGGTGCCGGAGGTGTACTGGATGTTGATCGGGTCGTCGGGGTCGAGGTCGTCGGGGAGCGTGCCCGGGTCGCCGGCGCGCCCGGCCGCGAGCAGCGCGTCCCAGGCCGGGTCGCCGAGGAAGATCGTCGTCGTCAGGTCGGGGCAGTCGTCGCGGACCTCGCCGACCATCGCGCGGTAGTCGCTGGTCTTGAATTCCGGCGCCGAGATGAGCACCGAAATTCCCGCCTGCTCGAGCACGAACGCGAGTTCGTGCGTGCGGTAGGCCGGATTGATGTTCACCAGGATCGCGCCGAGTTTCGCGGTGCCGTACTGGACGAACACCCACTCCGCGCAGTTGGGCGCCCAGATGCCGACCCGGTCGCCTTTCCGGACGCCGAGCGCGGCCAGACCGAGCGCGCACGCGTCGACCTCCGCGACCAGTTGCGGATAGGTGAACCGGCGCCCGGTGGCACACTCCACCAACGCTTCGTGATCGCCGACACGCGCGGCGGTGCGGTCGAGGTTCGCGCCGATCGTGTCGCCGAGCAACGGAACCGCTGACGTACCGCTGGAGTAGGACGGTAACTTCGGCATCGATGCCTCCCGGTGACCTGCGACACAGCCTCGAGAGGAACTCTGTCACCGCGGACGCGGCGACGCACGTCGATACCAGCAAACCGGGAATTGCAGTTCCGGGCCGCGTTTACCGAGCGTGAATTCGGTCGATCGACGGCAACAAAACCCGACGCTTCGAGGTCGGCTATCCGTCAATTGCTCGACTTCAAGAATGCCCCCGAATCGGGTAAGGTTTTCGGCGCTCGCGTGCCACTCCCGCCACCAGTTAAATCAGTGGCCGACGCCGGGCACTCAGCCATACCGTCAGCCGTTGTCCCTGGTAACGGCGGCCATCACCGTGGCTGCCCCGACGAAGTGAAGGTAAGATCTCCATATGGAGACTGTGCCTCCGGTTATTGCCCACCCTCTACTCCCGGCAGTGCCGCTGGCCTCCGGCACGCTGGTTCGCCGCACGCAGCGCGACGCCGACCGTGACCGCGCCCGCATCATGGAGACGGCCCGCGAGGTGTTCGCCGTCTACGGGCTCGACGTCACGCTCGAGGACATCGCCAGCTTCGGCGGTTTGAGCATCCGTACCGTGCGCCGCGCGTTCCCCACCCGTGACGAGCTGATCGAGGTGCTGTTCGAGCAGGCCCTCGGTGATCTCGCCGCCGCGGCCGAGAAGGCCGCCGAGCACCCCGACGCGCTGCTCGGCTTCCTGGGCTTCCTCAGCGAGTCGGCCCAGATGCAGGAGCGCAACTCCGGGCTCCGGATGCTGCTGCAGGGCGAATCCACCGGCACGCAGGCCGCCGAGACCGCGCGCACCCGCCTCCTGCCCGGTCTGACCCGGCTGGTCGAGCGCGCCCGTGAGTCCGGCGTCGTCCCGGTCGAGATGCAGCCGTCCGACCTGCCCGCACTGCAGTTCGTGCTGGGCAACATGAGCGAGTACGCCGAGAACGTCGAGCCCGAGCTCTGGCAGCGCTACCTGGCGATCCTGCTCGACGGTCTGCAGTTGCCGAGCGTCGACTGCGGGCCCGGCGCGCTGCCGGGCGGGCGCCTCGCCCTGGAGTGATCCTCCGCCCTCGGTCCGATCCCCGTACTGCTCTGGTGGTACGGCGAAATACGACTACCGGATCACGCCGAGGGCGGGCTCACCGCCGTAACGTTTTGTCGGTCAGCGACGACTGAATCACTGACGACGACGGGGAGTTCGGTGAGCACTGTGGTGATCGGCATCGCGCTGGCCCTCCTGTCGTCCGTGGCCTACGCGTCGGCCGCCGTGGTCCAGGAGCGGCTGGCGGAGTTGCCGGTCAGCCGGCTGGCGACGCATCCACGCTGGTGGATCGCCACCGCGCTGAACGGTGTGGCGGCGATCCTGCACCTGGCCGCGCTGCGCGCCGGTCCACTCTCGCTGATCCAGGCCCTCGGGGTGCTGACGCTGCCGATGGCCGTGCCGATGGCGGCGGCCACCTGGCGCCGCCGGGTGTCGCTGCTGGAGTGGAAAGGCATCCTGTTCACGCTGGCCGGGCTGGTGGGCCTGGTCCTGCTGATCGGCTCGGCCGGTACCGGCGGCGAGCTCACGCTGACCCAGCTCGTCGTGGTGCTCGTCGTCACCGGAGCGGTGCTCGCCGGGCTCGAGGGCCTGAGCCGGATGCCGCGGGCGTCGCTGCTGTGGAGCGCGGCGGCGGCCGGGGTGGCGTTCGGCGTGTCGTCGGCGGTGAGCCAGACGATCACCGTGCGCCTGGCCGAGGCCGGGTTATCCGCGGTACTGACGCCGCTGGTGCTGATCGCGGTGGCCGCGGTAGCCGTGTTGACGGTCGCCGGGCTGCTGCTCACCCAGCGGTCCTATCGCGACGGGCTCGGCGCGCCGCTGGCCGTGAGCACGATCGCGAACCCGATCGCCGCCGCGGCGATCGGCATCCTGCTGCTCGGTGACCACGTCACGGGTGGGTACCCGGGCACCGCGCTCGCGGTCGCCTGCGCCACCGGCGCCGCGATCGGCGTCACCCTGCTGGCCTCGGCGCCCCACGACGGCCGCTCCCGGGTTCCGGTGAGCGCCTCGGCGCCGGACTAGGGCCGGTTTCACAGGTTCAGGCCGCCCACGGTGGGCTGCTGGCCTGTGAAACAGGTCCTAGGTATCCGACTGGGCGGTGCGGGCGGCGTCGATCACGCGGGTGAGTGACGCGTGCAGCTGCTCCAGTTCGGCGAGGTCCATGCCGAGCGTCGCCACGATCGCGGGCGGGATGCGCTCGGCCCGGGCCCGGAGGACGGCGCCGGCCTCGGTGAGCGTCACCGCGAGCATCCGCTCGTCGCGGTGGTCGCGCTCGCGGCGCACGTAGCCGGCGCTCTCCAGGCGCTTGAGCAGCGGCGACAGCGTGCCGGGGTCGAGCTGGAGCACGTCGCTGAGCTCGCGCACCGAGCGCGGTGCCCGCTCCCAGAGCGCGAGCATCACCAGGTACTGGGGGTGGGTGAGCCCCATCGGTTCCAGCAGC
Organism: Cryptosporangium japonicum; assembly: GCF_039524755.1. Taxonomy (NCBI): domain Bacteria; kingdom Bacillati; phylum Actinomycetota; class Actinomycetes; order Cryptosporangiales; family Cryptosporangiaceae; genus Cryptosporangium; species Cryptosporangium japonicum. The sequence continues at coordinate 111,396 of NZ_BAAAGX010000004.1, read as the reverse complement.
GGGCGGTAGATCGCGTTCACGGTGCGCGACGCCACGACGAGCGCGAAACACACCTGGCGGTCCAGCGCGAGCGGATCCGAGGCGACGGTCATGCCCCGACCTTAGCCCCCAGTTTCTTCTCACACCAATCGTTGGTGCACCAATGATTGGCGTACAGTGGCCACCATGGCAGAGAAGAAGAAGCGCCGCCGCGGCGAGTGGCTGTTCCAGATCTTCGGCCCGCCGACCGTCAACGGCGCGCTCCAGGGCCACAGCGCCGAAGCGCGTGAGGCCTGGAAGCGCCGCGTGGAGCAGGAACGCGCCGCCCGCCGCCGCAAGGCCTGAACCGGCCCGAGCGCCGGAGCGCTCACGCGGGGACGAGGACCCGGGCGCGTGCGGTCAAGGGCGTCAGGGCCAGCGCGGCCACCAGGCCGAGCACGATGCCGACCACCAGCGCCTCGCCCGGGCGGGCCGGCGCCAGCGACGCGGTCACCGCCACACCGAGCGCCGAACCGACGTACCGGGCGGTGTTGTTCGCCCCCGACCCCATCGCGCCGCGGTCGGGCGGCACCGTGCCCACCGCCAGCCGGGGCAGCGTCGCATTGATCAGCCCGGCGCCGATCCCGGCGACCGCCATCCCGGGCAGCATCCAGCCCCAGGCGTGTCCGACGGTCACCAGCGCCAGCACGCTCCCGACCGCCGAGAGCAGGAACCCGGCCCCGAGCTCCAGCCCGCCGTGCTCGGTGGTGCGCATCCGTCGCGCGGCCAGCCCCACGAGGAAGCTGGTGAACGCCCAGACGAACGCGAGCACCGCGGTGTGCGCCGCGGTCCACCCGTTGCCCCGCTGCAGCGCGGTCGGCAGGAACGTCATCGGCCCGATCACCGCGACGCCGGTCGCCAGCGCGCCGAGCGTCGCCAGCAGGAACGGCGGGCGCCGGAAGAGCGTCAGGTCGATCATCGGCCGACCGGTACGCGTCTCGCGCAGCGTGAACAGCCCGAACAGCACCAGCGCGAGGACGATCGGCAGCACGGTCGCGGTCCGCAGCCAGCCGGTGCGCCCGTTGGTGGCCCCGACCAGCAACGCCGCCAGCGCCGCGCCCAGCAGGACGACGCCGGGCCAGTCGATCGGCCGCGGCCGCTCGGCCCGCGACTCGCGCAGCACCGGCCGCGAGGCCACCGCCAGCACGAGCCCGACGACCGCCGCGCCCCAGTAGAACGTCCGCCAGTCGCCGACGTGTCCACCGGCCACCGCGAGCAGCGGGCCGACCGCGATGCCCAACCCGATCATCGACCCCCAGGTGGCCGCCGCCCGGATGCGGTGCGGCCCGGGCGGGAACGCGTCGGCCACCAGGCCCAGACCGGCGGCGAGGACGGCCGCGCCGGCGACACCCTGCACGACCCGCGCGCCGACGAAGACCCAGGCGGTCGGGGCGAGCGCGCTCGCCGCCATCGCGAGCGAGAGCCCGGCCACGCCACCCACGAACACCCGGCGTCGGCCGTAGTCGTCGGCGACGCTCCCGGCCGGGAGCAGCAGCACGGCGAGCCCGAACGTGATGCCGTTGAGCACCCAGACCTGGGCGGTCGCGGTCGCGTGCAGCTCGGCGGCGAGCGTCGGGAGCACCACCGCCGGCGCGGTGTAGTCGGCCAGCGTGAGCAGGGTCGCGGCGCACACCACCGCGAGCACCGTCCGCTCGCGCGTCATCGGTTCCGAGGTTCCAGTCACGAGCGCGACAGTACCCGAGTCAGTTCAATGAATGAACCGTAAGGAGCAGCACAGTTCAGTGAACGAACCGGCGCGCTAGGATCAAACCGTGGGACTCGGTAAGGACTACTCGGGCCAGAACTGCACGTTCGCCCGCACGCTGGAGATCCTCGGCGAACGCTGGACGCTGCTGGTGATCCGCGACGCCTTCTACGGCGTGCGCCGGTTCGGGGACTTTCTCGCGCACCTCGACGCACCACGCGCCGTGCTGGCCGACCGGCTCGACACGCTCGTCACCGCCGGCGTGCTGGCCAAGCAGCGCTACCAGGAGTCGCCGCCGCGGGACGAGTACGTGCTCACCGACGCCGGCGTCGAACTGTGGCCGGTGCTGTTCCAGCTCACCGCCTGGGGCAACCGGCACCTGGACTCACCCCGGTCGCTGCGTGTCTTCCGCCACCTCGACTGCGGCGGCCTCCTCGCCGGGTTCGTCCGCTGCGACGCCTGCGGCCGGACCGTGGAGGCGGCCGACACCCAGGTGGAACCGGGCCCGGGCACCACGTTCCCGCGCAGCGACCGGGTCAGCGTCGCGCTGCGCGAACCGCACCGATTGCTGCAGCCGCTTCAACTCGCGTGAGAAACCCGCTACGGTCTAACTCAGTTAGTCGCGATTAACTGAGTTCCAGCGAGGCGGTCCATGACGGCAGCACATCAGGAACTGGTCGCCGAGCTGCACGGGAAGCTCGCCACCACCGCGCGGGGCGGCTCGGAACGGGCGCGCACGCGCCACGTCGAGCGGGGCAAGCTGCTCCCCCGTGACCGCGTCGACACCCTGCTCGATCCGGGCAGCCCGTTCCTCGAGCTCTCCCCGCTGGCCGCGAACGGCCTCTACGGCGACGAGTCGCCGGGCGCCGGGCTGATCACCGGCGTCGGGCGGGTCTCGGGGCGCGAGTGCGTCGTCGTCGCCAACGACGCGACGGTCAAGGGCGGCACGTACTACCCGATGACCGTGAAGAAGCACCTCCGCGCCCAGGAGATCGCGCTCGACAACCACCTGCCGTGCGTCTACCTGGTCGACTCCGGCGGTGCGTTCCTCCCCCGGCAGGACGAGGTGTTCCCCGACCGCGAACACTTCGGCCGGATCTTCTACAACCAGGCGACGCTCTCGTCCCGGGGCATCCCGCAGATCGCCGCGGTGCTCGGGTCCTGCACGGCCGGCGGTGCGTACGTGCCGGCGATGGCCGACGAGACCGTGATCGTGCGTGAACAGGGCACGATCTTCCTCGGCGGCCCGCCGCTGGTGAAGGCCGCGACCGGCGAAGTGGTGCGGCCTGAGGACCTGGGCGGCGGCGAGCTGCACGCCCGGACGTCCGGCGTCGTCGACCACCTGGCCGACGACGACACCGACGCGCTGCGCATCGTCCGCGGCATCGTCGGCACGCTGGCCGCGCCGAGCCCGTCTCCGTGGGAGCGCCGCGCGACACGACCGGCGAAGGACCAGAAGAGCCTCTACGACATCGTCCCCACCGATCCGCGCATCCCCTACGACGTGCACGCGGTGATCGAGACGCTCGTCGACGGCGGCGAGTTCGCCGAGTTCAAGGCCCGCTACGGCCCGACGCTGGTCACCGGGTTCGCGCACCTGCACGGGCACCCGGTGGGCATCGTCGCGAACAACGGGGTGCTGTTCGCGGAGTCCGCGCTCAAGGGCGCGCACTTCATCGAGCTCTGCGACCAGCGCGGCATCCCGCTGGTGTTCCTGCAGAACATCACCGGGTTCATGGTGGGGCGCGAGTACGAGGCCGGCGGCATCGCCAAGCACGGCGCGAAGATGGTCACCGCGGTGGCCTGCGCGCGGGTACCGAAGCTCACGGTCGTGATCGGGGGCTCGTTCGGTGCCGGGAACTACGCGATGTGCGGGCGGGCCTACTCGCCCCGGTTCCTGTTCCTCTGGCCCAACGCCCGGATCTCGGTGATGGGCGGCGAGCAGGCCGCGCAGGTGCTCGGCACCGTCGGCACCGTGGACCCGGACGAGATCCGCGCCCAGTACGAGACGCAGGGCAACCCGTACTACGCCACGGCCCGCCTCTGGGACGACGGCGTGATCGACCCGGCGCGCACCCGGGACGTCCTCGGCCTCGCGCTGGGCGTCTGCTCCCGGGCGCCGCTGGCCCCCGTTTCCTACGGCATCTTCCGGATGTGAGCATGTTCCGCACCGTGTTGGTGGCCAACCGCGGCGAGATCGCCGTCCGGGTGATCCGTACGTTGCGCCGTCTCGGCGTCCGTTCGGTGGCCGTGCACACCGATGTCGACGCCGACGCGCGGCACGTCGTCGAGGCGGACACCGCGGTCGCCCTCGGCCCGGCCCGCGCCTACCTGGACATCGCCGCGATCGTGGCCGCGGCGAAGCGGACCGGTGCCGAGGCCGTCCACCCCGGCTACGGGTTCCTGGCCGAGAACGCGGAGTTCGCGGCCGCGCTCGCCGACGCCGGGATCGTCTTCCTCGGCCCACCGCCGAAAGCGATCGAGGTGATGGGCGACAAGATCGCGGCGAAGAACGCGGTCGCGCAGTTCGGCGTGCCGGTGGTCCCGGGCATCGCCCGGCCCGGGCTGACCGACGACGAGTTGGTCGCCGCGGCGCCGGGCATCGGGTTCCCGGTGCTGGTCAAGCCGTCCGCGGGCGGCGGCGGGAAAGGCATGCACCGCGTCGACGACGCCGCCGGGCTGCCGGGCGCGCTGGTCACCGCGCGCCGCGAGGCCAGGGCCAGTTTCGGCGACGACACGCTGTTCCTGGAGCGGTTCGTGGCCCGGCCGCGCCACATCGAGGTGCAGGTGCTCGCCGACCAGCACGGGCACGTCGTCCACCTGGGCGAGCGGGAGTGCAGCCTCCAGCGCCGCCACCAGAAGGTGATCGAGGAGGCGCCCTCGCCGCTGCTGGACGCCGCCGGCCGGGCCACGATCGGGGCGGCTGCGGTGGCCACCGCGCGCAGCGTCGACTACGTCGGTGTCGGCACGGTGGAGTTCCTGGTCTCCGACGAGCGTCCGGACGAGTTCTTCTTCATGGAGATGAACACCCGCCTGCAGGTCGAGCACCCGGTGACCGAGGAGGTCACCGGCCTGGACCTGGTCGAGCTGCAGCTGCGTGTCGGGGCCGGGGAGCCGCTGCCGTTCACCCAGGACGACGTCGTGCTCACCGGGCACTCGATCGAGGCCAGGGTGTACGCCGAGGACCCCGGGCTGGGGTTCCTGCCGACCGGTGGCCGCGTCCTCGACCTGGCCGAACCGGACGGCGAGGGGGTGAGGGTCGACTCGGGGTTGAGACTCGGCACCACGGTGAGCAGCGATTACGACCCGATGCTGGCCAAGGTCATCGCGTCCGGACCCGACCGGGCCACCGCGCTCCAGCGTCTGGACGCCGCGCTCGCCGCGACCACCGTGCTCGGCGTGACGACGAACGTCGAGTTCCTGCGTTTCCTGCTGGCCGACCCCGACGTGGCGGCCGGGCGGCTCGACACCGGCCTGCTCGATCGCCGGCTGCCCGGGTTCGCCCCGGCCGCACCGGACGACGAGACGGTCGTGGCGGCGGCCGTCGCCCGGTGGCTCGCGGCGTGGGACGCGGCGGGCGACGACCCGTGGACGCAGCCGTCGGGGTGGCGGCTCGGCGCGCCGGCGGCGACGGTCACCCGGTGGCGCGTGGGTGAGCGCACGGTCGAGGTCCGGCTGACCGGGACGCCGGACGACGGCGCGGTCGTGGTGGACGGCGGTGAACCGCGCACCGTGGTCGCGCGGAACGACCGGACCGCGCTGGCGCTGGGCCTCGGCGGGGAGCGACGGCGCTACCGGGTCGCGGCCGACGGCGACACCACCTGGATCACCGCGGCCGGGGGCGTGGCGGCCGCGGTCCGGCGGCTGGGTCCGCGCCCGGCCCGGCCCGACGCCTCGGCCGAGGCCACGGCCGAGCTGAGCAGCCCGATGCCCGGCGCGATCATCGCCGTGCACGCCGCCGACGGCGACCCGGTCACGGCCGGCGCACCGGTCGTCGTCGTCGAGGCGATGAAGATGGAGCACGTCCTCACCGCTCCGGCCGACGGCACGTTGCGCCTGGCCGTGGCGCTCGGTGACCGGGTCAGCGTCGGCCAGGTGCTGGCCCGGGTCGAGGCCGACGTTGCGGCCGCCGACGCGCCGGCCGCCGACGAGAAGGAAGGCGAGCGGACGTGAGCGAGTGGACTCCGGCGGGGCCGGCGTGGCTGTTCTGCCCGGCCGACCGCCCGGACCGTTACGGCAAGGCCGCGGCCGCCGCGGACGTGGTGATCCTCGACCTGGAGGACGCCGTCGCGCCGGCCGACAAGGACGGGGCCCGGCGCGCGCTCGCCGGGACGACGCTCGACCCCGAGCGCACGGTCGTGCGCGTGAACGCCGGCGACCCCACCGACGATCTCGCCGCGCTGAAGAACACCCCGTACCGGCGGGTGATGCTGCCGAAGGCCGAGTCGGCGACGCAGGTCCTCGCGCTCCGGCCGTTCGACGTGGTCGCGCTCCTCGAGTCACCCCGCGGCGCGCTGGCCGCCGCCGACCTCGCCGCGGCCGAGAACACGATCGGCCTCATGTGGGGCCCGGAGGACCTCACCGCGGCGCTGGGCGGAAGCTCGGCCCGGCACGCGGACGGCCGGTTCCGGCACGTGCACCAGCAGGTGCGCTCCAGCACCCTGCTGGCCGCGAAGGCCTTCGGGCGGCTCGCGCTCGACACCGTCCACCTGGACATCGCCGACCTCGACGGCCAGCGCGCCGAGGCCGAGGACGCGGTGGCGACCGGCTTCGACGGCACGGTCGCGATCCACCCGAGCCAGGTGCCGGTGATCCGCGCGGCGTACGCACCGCCGCCGGAGGACGTCGCGTGGGCCCGGCGGGTGCTCGAGGCCGCCCGCGTCGAACGCGGGGTGTTCCGCTTCGAGGGCCGGATGGTCGACTCGCCGGTGCTGCGCCACGCCGAGACGCTGCTGCGGCGAGCGGGAACCCCCACCCCGTGAACGCACAAAACCTCAGTTCCGGGCGCTAGCCGCCGATCCTGCGGCGTAACGTACCCGGACGCCTGCGGGGGCAACGATGCGCGTTCAGCGACCTGGCCGAGCACTACGCGACCAGGCTCTCGAGCGGGAGCGCGCAGTCGCCGAGGGCGCGGCCAGGCTCGCGGCGAGCGGCGACCGGGACGTCGTGCAGAGCACCGCGGTCGAGACGACGGCGGCGATCGCGCGCAGCGCCGGCGCGAAGGGCGTCCGGGTGATGCTCGGCATCGGCCACGACCTGCGGCACGAGATCGTGGCCACGGCCGGGGAACGGACCGCCAGCGCGATCGGCCGGGTCGTGGAGTTCGACGAACTGCCCGAGCACCTGGTCGCGGCGCTGCGCCGGGGTGAGGCGATCTACCTGGAGCGGCCGGAGTCCGACCTCGCGCCCCGCCGGGGTGGCGTCCTGGTCATCCGGCTGCGTGCCGGCGGGCGGGACGTCGGCGCGCTGTCGGTGTCGGCGAACGCGCCGCTCACCCCGGAGGTGCGCGCGGCGGTGTGCTCCTGGAGCAGCCAGGTCGCGGCGAGCCTGGCCGGGCTCGCGCTCACCGAGGAACTGCTGCACCGGGCCTACCACGACCCGCTGACCGGCCTGGCCAACCGGGAGCTGCTGCGCCAGCGTCTCGCGGCCGCGCTGCACGACGGTCCGTCCGACGCGTTCACCGCGTTCCTGCGGCTCGACCTCGACCGGTTCGGCCAGATCACCGACGCGCTCGGGCCCCGGGCCGGGAACGACGTCCTGTGCGCGGTGGCCGACCGCCTGCGCGGCATGGTCGGCCCCGGTGACCTCGCCGTGCGGCTCGACGTCGCCGAGTTCGGGCTGGTGCTCGGTGGGGTCCGGGACGCCGACGCGGCCACCGCGGCCGCCGAGCGTCTGATCAGCGCGTTGCGTGAACCGATCACGGCGGACGGGCACCGCGTGACCGTCGGCGGGTCGATCGGGGTGGCCCTGCGTGCTCCGGGCACCGGCGCCTCGATCGACGAGATCGTCGGGGACGCCGACGCCGCGATGATCCGCGCCCGCGAAGCCGCCGGCCCGGTGCGCCGCCTGTCGGTCGCGTCGTAGCGCGGCCCGGCCCGGGCAAAGCCGCCCCGGCGCGGGTGGGGGCGCCGTAGGGTCGCCGCCACACCGACGCGAAGGAGCGGGTATGGCGGCGCTGGACTTCACCGGACGGACCGTGCTGGTCACCGGCGGGACGAAGGGCATCGGACGGGTCATCGCCGCGACGTTCGAGCAGGCCGGCGCGGACGTCGTGGTGTGTGCCCGGAACGAACCGTCCGACCCGGCACCCGGCCTCTTCGTGCCGGCCGACGTGCGTGACCCGGCGTCGTGCCAGGCCCTGGTGGACACCACCGTGGAGCGCTTCGGCCGGCTGGACGTCCTGGTGAACAACGCCGGCGGCTCACCGGACGCCGAGGCCGCGACCGTCTCGCCGCGCTTCGTCGAGAAGATCGTGGCCCTCAACCTGCTCGCGCCGTTCACGCTGTCCCAGCTGGCCTACGACGTGATGCGTGCCCAGGAGGGCGGCGGGTCGATCGTCAACATCGGCAGTGTGTCGGCCACCGACCCGCAGCCGGGAACCGCGGCCTACTCCGCGGCGAAGGCCGGTCTGCTGACGCTCACCAAGGCGCTGGCGCTGGAGTGGGGGCCGGCCGTGCGGGTCAACCACATCACGGCCGGGCTGATCCGCACCGAGTCGGAGCGGTACACCGAGCAGACCGCGAGCCTGATCCCGGCCGGTCGCCTGGCCGAGCCCGCCGACGTCGCGAACGCCTGCTTGTTCCTCGCCAGTGACCTGGCCTCCTACGTCAACGGCGCGGACCTCGCCGTCCACGGCGGCGGAGAAGTCCCGGCGCGCTCTGTCGTGAACCCCTAGACAAGCGTACAGTCGACTACACAGACGTATAGCCGACGAGAGGCCAGCAGTGCCCGACCCCGACGACCTCACCGCACGCGCACGCATCCGGCAGGCCGCGCTGGCGCAGTTCGCCGAGGTCGGGTTCCAGAAAGCGACGATCCGCAGCATCGCGGCCGAGGCCGGGGTCTCCCCCGGCCTGCTCCGCCACCACTTCGGATCCAAGGAGGCGCTGCGGGACGCCGTGGACGCCTACGTGATGGACGAGATCCGCCGGGCCAACGACGAGGTCTCGGAAGCCAGCCGGACCGGCGACTTCGCGTCGACGGTCGACCGCGAAGCACTCCGCCCGTTCCAGCGCTACCTGGCCCGCGGGCTGCTCGACGGTTCGCCCACGGTGGCGACCATGTTCGACCAGATGGCCGCGATGACGACCCAGTGGATCGCCGCCGCGGACGAGACCCGCACCGACCGGCCCCGCACCGATCACCGCACCCGCGGCGCGCTGTACACCGCGATGGTGCTCGGCGTCCCGTTGCTGCACGAGCACCTCTCCCGCGTGCTCGGCATCGACGTTCTCTCCGCCGACGGCGACCGGCGCGTCGCGCTGGCGATGCTCGACATCTACTCGCACGCGCTGATCAGCACCGAACTCGCCGAACAGGCACGAGCCGCCCTCTACCCGGAACCTCCATAAGGAGAAGCACGATGACCGACACCATCTCGGTTTCCGGTCTACTGAAGAACTTCGGGCCCACCCGAGCCCTCGACGGGCTCGATCTCTCCGTCCGCACCGGTGAGGTGCACGGCTTCCTCGGCCCGAACGGCGCCGGGAAGACCACCACGATCCGCATCCTGCTGGGCTTGGCGCGCTCCGACGGCGGCACCGCGCGCCTCCTCGGCGGCGACCCGTGGAAGGACGCCACCGACCTGCACCGGCGCCTCGCCTACGTCCCCGGCGACGTCACGCTGTGGCCGAACCTCTCCGGCGGCGAGATCGTCGACCTGCTCGGCCGGCTCCGCGGCGGCATCGACCGGAAGCGCCGCGCCGAGCTGCTCGAACGGTTCCAGCTCGACCCGCGCAAGAAGGGCCGCGCCTACTCCAAGGGCAACCGGCAGAAGGTCGCGCTGGTCGCCGCGTTCGCCTCCGAGGCCGAGCTGCTGATCCTCGACGAGCCGACGTCCGGCCTCGACCCGTTGATGGAGGAGGTGTTCCGCGCGTCGGTCGCCGAGTTCGTCGCGGCCGAGGGCCGCACCGTGCTGCTCTCCAGCCACATCCTGTCCGAGGTGGAGGCGCTCGCCGACCGCGTGACGATCATCCGCGACGGCCGGGCCGTGGAGAGCGGAACCCTCACCGAGCTGCGTCACCTGTCCCGGACGTCGGTCCGGGCCGAGCTGGCCGGGCCCGCCCACCTCGACCGGGTGCACGACCTGGTGGTCCACGGCGACCGCGTCACGTTCACCGTGGACAACGCCGACCTCGACCACGTGATGCGTCAACTGGCCGGAATCGGCATCCGCAGCCTGGAGAGCCGGCCGCCGACGCTGGAGGAGCTGTTCCTCTCCCACTACGAGGCGGTGGCCTGATGTTCGCCGGGACCGCCACCCTGCTGCGCCTGGGCCTGCGCCTCGACCGGGTGCGCCTGCCGATCTGGGTCCTCGTGCTCGCGGTGATGCCCGCCGCCACCGCGGCGCAGTACCAGGACCTCTACCCCACCGACGCCGACATCTCCGACGTCAGCGGCATCCTCGCCAATCCGGCGCTGGAGGCGATCAACGGGCCGCTGTTCTCGGTCACGCTCGGCGGCCTCACCGCCTGGAAGATCGGCGCGACCGAGTTCGTGCTGGTCGCGCTCATGAGCCTGCTGACCGTGGTGCGGCACACCCGCACCGAGGAGGAGACCGGCCGGCTGGAGCTGGTCGGGTCGGCCGCGACCGGCCGGTACGCGCCGCTCACCGCGGCGCTGCTGGTGGCGTCGATCGCGGACGTCGTCGCCGGTGCGCTGGTCGCGGTGTTCCTCGCGGCGACCGGGCTGCCGGTCGCGGGCTCGGTCGCGTTCGGGCTGGCCACCACCGTCACCGGGTTGCTGTTCGCCGGGGTCGCGGCGGTCGCCGCGCAGCTGGTCGGCGCCGGGCGCTCCGCGACCGGGATCGCCGCCGGTGTGCTGGGCGCGGCCTATCTGGCGCGTGCGCTCGGCGACACCGGGCCGACGGGGCTGAGCTGGGCGTCCCCGCTCGGCTGGGCGATGCGCACCCGCGCGTTCGCGGACGAGCGCTGGTGGGCGCCGGTGCTGTCGCTGGTGGTCGCCGCCGGGCTCGGAGTCCTGGCCTACGTGCTCGTCGCGCGCCGTGACGTCGGCGCGAGCCTGGTGCCGGAACGGCCGGCGCCGGAGGCGGGTTCGCTGGGCTCGCCGTTCGCGCTCGCCTGGCGTCTGCAGCGCGGGGTGCTGTTCGGCTGGATCGTCGCGATGGTGTTCGCCGGTGCGGTGCTCGGTGGCTCGGCGAACGGGCTCTCCGACTCGCTCGGGTCCAATCAGGAGCTCACCGACGTGCTGGCGCGGCTCGGTGGTTCCGCCGGGATCGTCGACTCGTACCTCGCGGCGGTGTTCGGCATCATGGGGCTGACGATCGCGGCCTACACCGTGCAGGCGACGCTCCGGCTGCGCAGCGAGGAGGCGTCGCAGCGCGTCGAACCGCTGCTGGCGACGCCGGTCGGGCGGGTGCGGTGGCTGCTGGGGCACCTGGCGTTCGCGGTGCTCGGGACGCCGCTGCTGCTGGCGGTCGCCGGGCTGGCCGGTGGGTTGACCTACGGCCTGGAAACGGCGGACGTCGGCGGGCAGGTGCCCCGCCTGCTGGGAGCCGCGCTGGTGCAGACCCCGGCGGCGTGGGTGCTGGCCGGCGTCGGCGCGGCGCTGTTCGGGCTGGTGCCGCGGTGGAGCGTGCTGACCTGGGGCGGGTTGATCGCCTGCTTCGTCGCGCTGGAGCTGGGAGCCCTGCTGGGCGTGAGCCAGTGGCTGATCGACGTCTCGCCGTTCGCCCACGTCCCGAAGCTGCCGGGCGGCTCGCTGCGGGTGGCACCGCTGTTCGGGCTGACCGCCGCGGCGGCGGTGCTGGTGGGCGCCGGGGTGGCCGGCTTCCGCCGCCGGGACGTCGGCTGACGTCCCGGCGGCGGAACCAGCGGGTCACTTCACGAACAGGTTGTTCAGGCCCGAGTTCCCGTACGGCGCGCTCAGGTAGATGCCGCCGATCTTCGAGCCGTACATCGTCGTCTGCTTGTCGTAGATCGCCGGGGCGATCGGCACGATCCGCGTCATCATGTCCTTGTCCAGCTTCGCCCACCGCTTGCTCGCCTCGGTGAGGTCGCTGAGCGCGAGGATCTCGTCCATCTCCTTGTTGACCTGGTCGTCGTTCAGGTACGTGATGTTCTGGTTGCCGGTCGGCGTGATCGCGCGCCCGTCGAACAGCGGCGGGATGATCGCCGCGCCGCCGGGCCAGTCCGAACCCCAGCCCTGCATGTAGACGTCGAACTGGTTGTCCTTCGCGCCGAGCACCGTGTAGTACTGGTCCTCGTCCACCGGCTGGATCGTCAGGTCGAACCCGGCCTCTTTCATGCTGCTGCGCAGGAACGCGGCCACGGCCTGGTTGCGCTCGGTGTTGCGGTAGGCGTAGGTGAGCGGCACCCGCTTGTTGCCGAGCACCTCCTTGGCCTTCGCCGGGTCTCCGTTCTTCCCGCCGTCGTACTGGTTGTACGCCTCGTACCCGGACGTCGTCGGCGACAGGATCGTCGTCGCGGGGTCACCGGAGTACGAACCCCACACCTTCAGCAGGCCCTCGCGGTCGAGCGCGTAGTTGAACGCCTTGCGGACGTTGACGTCCTTCACCCGCTGCAGGTTGAAGTCGAACATCCAGACGAACTGCGTCGTGCCGGTGAGGATCCGCTTCTTCGCGTCCGCGTCCGCGATCACCTTCGGGTAGACGCTGGCCGGGATCTGCAGGTCCTGGAACGACAGCCCGGACCGGGCCGCGCCGCCGTCGGCGAGGAGCAGCTCGCTGGCCTGCTCCGCGGTGCGGGTGAAGTCGATGACGTACTTCTCCGGGAACTGGTGGCGGATCGGGTCGGTCTTCGCGTCCCAGTTCGTATTGCGCACCAGCGTCATCTGCTGGCCGCGGCGGTACTCCTGGATCTTGTACGGCCCGGACGAGAACGGCCGGTTGTCGTACTGCACCTTGGTGTCCTTCGACGGCGGCACCGGGGTGGTCGTCGGCAGGGCCATCGCGAACGGCGCGTCGGCGTGCGGCGTCGGGAAGTTGAAGATGATCGTCTTCGCGTCCGGCACCTCGACCCCCGGCGGGATCTTCGCCCCGCCGTCGTACGGGCCCTTGTACTTCGCGTTGTAGTCACCGCTGCCGACCAGCCACTGCTGGATGTAGTGCGGGCCGTTGGGCAGGTCGGGGCTGAACGAGCGGGCGATGCCGTACGCGACGTCGTTCGCGGTGATCGCGGTGCCGTCCTCGTACTTCAGGCCGTCCTTCAGCGTGAACTTCCAGGTCTTGCCGCCGTTGGACTCCTCACCGGTGTTCGTGGTGAGGTCACCGACGAGCTCCAGTTTCCCGTCGCCGTTCTCCCGGTACTGCAGTAACGAGCGGTAGAGCAGGTTGGAGCCGACCGTCTGCGACGGCACCACGTAGTTCTGCTGTGGATCCAGGTGCTCGAAGTCACCGCTGGTGTAGATCGTGACGGTGCCACCCGGCTTCGCGCCGGGGACGTCGGGTGCGGGGCCGTCGGAATTCTCCGCCAGCACCGCGGACTGGGTCGCGGCTTCCTGGTCGTTGTCGTCGTTGTTGGCGTTCCCGGTGTTCTTCGTGCAGCCCGCCGCCGCGAGTGCCACAGCCAGAACCCCGACGGTCACAAACTTTGCCGGTCGCATCGTCGCGCGTCTCCTCCCCGTGCCGATCACAGGAGACGTTCAACTCAACACGCACCGCAACCAGAATTCTGCGAAAAAGATAACGAATCGATTCCGAGATCAGGCCGGTGTACCGGCCAGCCGGTGCGGCATCGCGGTACACGCGCAGTCCGGCACCGCGTACCGGGTACGGACGAGTTCCCGGCCGTCGAACGTCACCGCGGCCTCGAACACGTGGAAACCGCAGAACTCATCGGTCCCGACGTAGCGCGTGGCGAGATCGGCGGGCGCGAGCGGACGTCCGTCGCCGGTGCGGACCTCGAGCTCGCACAGTCCACACTGGTGCAGCGCGGCCAGTGCCGCCGGCAGCTGGTCGGCGCACACCACCCAGCGTGGTCGCCGGTCGACCCGGGTCCCGGGATCGCCGTAGAGCGCGTAGACGACGTCAGGCATGGCCACCTTCTTCGGCTCGTGCGGTGCCCCCATGCCGTACACGCAGCGCGACGCCTCCCTGTTCAGCCCAGTTACGGACTCATTCGCCCCAGATTTCCCACGAGCATCACGTGATCTGCGCGACATCCGCTCAGCCGACCACCTCGTCGGCCGACCGGTACCAGTGGGCCGGCGAACGGAGGAGCAGAGCAGTGCACACGGAGCAGGCAACGGGCGACGCGCTACGGCAGTCCGCCGACGCGATCCGCGCGGTGGTCGAGGCGAGCGCCGAGATCGAGGCGTTCGTGAAGCTGTTGAACAGCGTCACCGAACAGACCAAGCTGCTGGCGCTCAACGCCTCGGTCGAGGCCGCACGCGCCGGTGCGGCCGGGCGCGGGTTCGCGATCGTCGCGTCCGAGGTGAAGGACCTGGCCATCCGCACCGCCGACGGCAGCGACGCGATCCGGCGCAGCATCGACGCGCTGCGCCAGCGCGGACTCGAGGCCGAACGGGCGCTGGCCCGCCTGGGCGGCCAATCCGAGGACTACTCCGAAAAGCCCGGTACTTCGCACAGAGTGCAGCCAGCCCTTCGGTGAGTTAGCTACTGTGGTGCCCTTCGCGCCCGGCGTGACGCACGGTGCGGCGGAGCGAGAGGGAGGACGGGCCGATGGGGGGTGTGCTCCTCACCGTCACGTTCTCGGTCAGCGCGCTCGCCGGTGCCGTCACCGCCGCCCTCGCGTTCGGCAACCGGGCGCGGATCCCGGCCGGCACCCCGCTGGCCGTCGCGACCGCCGGTATCGCCGGCTGGTCGGTGGCGGCCGCGCTCAACGCCGCCCTGGGCGCGAAGTCGCTGACCCTGGCGCTGGCCACGGTCGGCATCGCCGGGCACGTCCTGATCGTCGTGGGGTACCTCGGGCTCACCGAGGTGGTCGCCGGGCGCCGGTGGCGTCCGCGTCGCCTCGTGGTGGTCCTGCTCGCGGTCGAACCGCTGCTGGTGGTCGTCGCGCTGGCCACCGGCGTGTTCTACGACGGCGTCGAGCGGGCCGCCGACGGCTCCTGGCAGCCGGTCTTCGGGCCCGGGTACACGGTCCACTTCCTCTACTGCTACGCGCTGACGCTCACCTGCGCGTACCGGGCGCTGCGGTACGCGTACCGCCGGTCGGCGTTCACCCGCCGGGTCGCCGCCTGGCTGGCGCTGATCGCGTTACCACCGATCGTCGTGAACCTGGTCGCGGTCGGCGTGCTGCACAACAACGACGTCACGCTGATCGGCACGGTGATCAGCTCGGTGCTCGCGTACGGCGCGCTCACCCGGCGCTCGATCGAGTGGCTCCCGATCGCCCGCGCCCAGCTCATCGACGCGCTCGCCGACGGGGTCGTGGTCATCGACCGGGACGGCTTCGTCGCCGACGCCAACGAGGTCGGCAGGCAGCTGATCATCGGCTCCGCGCCGTGGGTCGACGACCCGATCGGCGTGGCGGTGGACTCGATCGACCCGTCGTTCCCGCTGCTCGAGCCGGCGGACACCGACTTCGTCTTCGAGTCCGAGCGCCTCGGTCTCGACCTGGAGATCCGCACCAGGGTCATCCACGACCGCACCGGCTCGTTCGCCGGCTGGGTGATGATCGCCCGGGACGTCACCGCGTACCGCCTCCAGCACCGGGCGCTGGAGGCGGCGAACGAGCAGCTGCGGGAGCAGATCACGACGATCGAGCGGCTCCGCGCCGACCTGGCCGAGCAGGCGGTGCGTGACGCGTTGACCGGCCTGCACAACCGGCGGCACCTGATGAGCGTCCTGGCCGACGCCGAGCGCGAGCACACCGGGCCGCTGAGCGTCGCGCTCATCGACGTCGATCACTTCAAGCAGGTCAACGACCGCTACGGACACGCCGCCGGCGACCGGGTCCTGGTCGCGGTGGCGCACCTGCTCGCGTCCGGGGTGCGCCAGGGCGACGTGCTGGCCCGCTACGGCGGCGAGGAGTTCGTGCTGCTGCTGCCCGGCCTCACCAGCGACGCCGCGCACGCCCGCGTCGACCGGCTGCGGACGGTCGTCGCCGGAACCACGCTGGAGGTGGCCGGGAGCACGGTGCGGGTCAGCTTCTCCGCCGGCGTCTCCTGCGGCCACCCCCCGGTCGACGCCGACGCCCTGCTCGAGGCGGCCGACCTCGCGCTCTACGCGGCGAAGCGCAACGGGCGCGACCGGGTGGAGCTGGCTACGTCCGTGGGCTGAGCGGGTGCCGGCGGCGCAGCAGCCACTCGGCGAGGAGCAGGTTCGGCACCCAGCAGAGGAACGCGGCGGCCGGGTAGGCCAGCGCGAACGCGTCGGCGTCGTCGAGGCCGGCCAGGCCCGAACCGGCGACGATCAGCACGCCGAGCCAGAGCCGGAGCATCACCCCGGCGTAGGTGAGCGCGAACGTCCGGATCGCCCAGCGGCGGTGGGCGGCGACGTCGCGGCGGCGGATCGCCGAGTAGGCCGCACCCGCGCAGCCGAGCCAGGCCAGCGCGAGCAGCCCGAACCCGGCCGTGCCGACCGGGCCGGCCTCGTTGAACGGCGCGAGCACCGCGCCCGCGACCCCGCCGACTCCGATCGCCGCGAACGTGACCCGCCCGACGACGCGGTGCACCGCGGGCACCCGGCGCCGGAGGAGGGCCGAGAGCTGCACCGGGGAGAGCAGCAGCGCGGTTCCGCCGCTCACCACGTGCAGGTAGAAGAACACCTGGACGACGGCCGGGCGGTCGACGTAGTTGGCCGCGAGGCCGGCGTCGTCCGCGGCGAGCTCGGCGAGCGGGGTCGTCAGATAGGGCAGCGGCGCGAACACCGCGATGGCGAGCGCGGACAGGCCGAGCCACCACCCGGCGGCGGCACGTCGGATTCGGGGAGCCGTCATCGTCATGCGGTGAGCATCGGGTCCCGGGCCGGGTGGTCACGAGCCCTTCGCGGGTGAACCGGGGATGACCCGCACGGGTGACGTCAACGCCGCGCCGGGCGGTCAGACTGGTCCCGTGTTCCGTGCTCGGGTCGACGTCGCGCTGGCGGTGGGGCTGGCCGTCGGGTCGGGGGTGCTGACCGCGGTCGTGCCGGCCGAGCCGCCGTTCCGGGCGCCCGGCGTGCTCGGCGTGGCGCTGGTCGCGGTGTCGGCGCTGACGCTGGTGGCTCGGCGGGCCGCGCCCGAGGTGGTCGTCGTGGTGACCTCCGCGCTGCTCGTCGGGTACGTGCTCGCCGGGTTCGACGTCGGCGTCGTGCAGTGGCCGCCGTGGATCGCGCTCTACACCTGTTTCGCGGCCGGCGGGCGGCGTCCGCGGCTGGTCGGGACGGCCGCCTGCGTGGCCGCGGTGACCGGGTACGCGGTGTTCACCCGCGGCTCCGGTGACGCGTCGGCGCTCGCTGACGTCGCGATCATCGGCCTGCTCGCGGCCGTGGCCGGTGAGGCGACACGCAGTCGTCGCGCCGCCGTGGCCGCGTCGCGCTCCCGTGCGCTCGCCGAGGAGCGGGAGCGGGCACTCGCGCTCGACCGGGCGCGGCTCGACGAGCGCACCCGGCTGGCCGGTGAGCTGCACGACGCGCTCGGCCACGCGGTGAACGTGATCGTGCTGCAGGCCGGCGTCGCCCGGCGCGTGTTCGCGGAGCGTCCGGAGTTCGCCCGCGACGCGCTCGGCACGATCGAGACGACGGGCCGGGAGGCGCTCGGCGAGCTGGACCAGGTCCTGCGTGTCCTGCATCCGGACGACGACGCGGCCGACGACGCTCTCGGGCCGAGAGGGCTCGACGGGCTGGCCGAGCTCGCCGAGCGGGTGCGTGCGGTGGGGCGCGAGGTGACGGTGGAGCTCGAGCCGGTGGAGCTGGGGCCGAGCGCCGGCCGGGCGCTGTACCGGATCGTCCAGGAGGCGCTGACCAACGCGGTCCGGCACACCGCGTCGGGGCGGATCCGGGTCTCGGTGACGCCCGACGGCGACCGGGTCCGCGTCCTGGTGTTCAACGAGGCCGGCGGCCTGGTCCCGGCGCCACCCGGCCGTGGCCTGGTCGGCATGCGTGAACGCGCCCGCCTGGAGGGCGGCACCCTCGACGCCGGCCCGGTCGAGGGCGGGTTCCGGGTGCTGGCCACGCTGCGCGCCGCATGATCCGCGTCCTGCTCGCCGACGACGACGTGCTGGTGCGTACCGGGCTGCGGGTGCTGCTGGAAGCCGAGTCCGACCTGGAAGTCGCCGGCGAGGCCGCGACCGGCACCGAGGCGGTGGCGGCGGCCCGGCGGCACCGCCCCGACGTCGTCCTGATGGACGTGCGCATGCCGGGCCGGGACGGGATCTGGGCCACCCGCCGGATCGTCACCGGACCGGAACCGCGGCCGCGGGTGCTCGTGCTGACGACGTTCGACCTCGATCAGGTCGTCGAGGACGCGCTCGCCGCCGGAGCCGACGGCTTCCTGCTCAAACGGTCGAGCCCCGAGCAGCTCGTGGCCGGGATCCGGGTCGTGCACGCCGGTGACGCGCTCGTCGCCCCCGAGGTCACGCGCCGGCTGCTCACCACGCTGGCCGGGCGGCGCGCCCCCGAACGGCACCGGCTCGCGCTGCCCGATCCGCTCACCGAACGCGAGGTCGACGTGCTCCGCGCGCTCGCCGAGGGCTGGTCGAACGCGGAGATCGCGGCGGCGTTGAGCGTCTCCGTCGAAACCGTGCGGACGCACGTGAAGCGGGTGCTGACCAAGCTCGGCGTCCGCGACCGCACGCAGGCGGTGGTCTGGGCCTACCGCACCGGTTTCCTCGACCTCGAAAATTGACCGAAAGTGTCCTCACAGCGGAATCTTGGCTAGTGCCGGGCATGATCGTAGGGATCTGTACCGGGGTTCATGGGGAGCACGTTGGACGAGAATCGAGCACGCCGGGTCGTCGACGCCCTCCGCGACCGGGGCGTCGACGCGTACCCGGCCAAAGTGAGCGTCTACCAGTTCGGGGTGGGCGTGAACCTGTCGGAGAAGCGCCAGGCGATCTGGGACTCGGACGGCACCGCGGGTCTCGAGGCCCAGGTGATGCGCAACGGGGTGCTGGTCGGGTTCGTGCCGACGATCGAGGGGTCGGAGTACTTCGACGAGGAGCAGACGATCGACGCGATCGTCCGCACCGACTACGACCAGCCGATCGCCCGCCGGATGGCCACCGCCCCGCCGCAGGCCGCGCCGCTGCCCCGCCCCGGTGGGGTGTTCCGCCGCTTCTTCGACGGCTTCCGCTACCGCTGAGGCAGGCCCGCACGCGCGCGGACGCGGGCCGCGTGGCGGTGGTGGCCGGCGGCCTCGTCCGGCCGGTCCAGGGCCGCGGCCAGCTCGCCCAGGTAGTGCGCGACCGGCGCCAGCGTGAGCATGCCGCTGCCCGCGCCGGCCAGCTCGTCGCGCGCCGGGAGCAGCACGTCGTAGAGCGCGTCGCGGCGCTCGCGGTCGCCGGTGCGCAGGGCGTGCAGCGCGTGCAGGCAGGTGCGTGCCTCGAACAGGAGGTCCCGGGGCGACTCCGGGACCTCCGACGTCCCGCCCGCGTCCGGTCCGCCGAGCAGCGGGCGCACCCAGGGTTCGAACGCGCCGAAGTCGTCGGACGCGAACCCGGCGAGCGGCCCGCCGCGGCGGACGGCCTCGCAGAAGCGGGCGAACGGCGCGATGCCGCGGTCCAGGCCGCGCAGGTCGGGGCCGCCGAGGTGGGCCGCGGCGACGCGGTACGCGGCCGCGGCGTCGGCGGTGCGGCCGTCGAGCGACGCGCGCATCGCCCGGTACCAGTCGGTGAAGACGCTGACCAGCGGGGACTGGTACCGCTCGCCGAGCCGGTCGACGATCCGCGCGTGCTCGTCGGCGGCGGTGAGGTCGGCCAGCGCCGACCGCGCCTGCAGCAGGACGAGGTGGCCGAGGATCTCGAACGTCCGCAGTTCGGCCGGTGCGGAGAGCTCGACCAGTTCGGTGCCGATGCGGGCCCGCTCGGCGGCCAGCCCGGCGCGGCCGAACGAGTGCATGAACCGGGCGTTGAGCGCGAAGGCCAGCACGCCGGGGTCGCCGAGTTCCCGGGCGAGACGTTCGGCCTCGCGGGCGGCCTCGGCGGCACGGGCTCCCCCGGCGCTGCGCAGTTCCAGCGCGAGCGTCGCGAGCAGGCGGCTGCGGTCGGCGACCCGGTCGGCGGGCAGCTCGGTGAGCGTGCGTTCGGTGACCTGCGCGAGGTGGCGTGCCAGCGCCGGGTCGTCGGCGTCGGGCCAGAGCGCCGGGGTGTCGAAGGCGCCGATCACGTGGGCGGTGAGGACCGGGTCGCCGATCGACTCGGCGAGCGCGACGGCCTCGGCCCGGCGGGCGCGCGCCTCCGCGAGTCGTCCGGTCAGGGCGAGCGCTCTGACGACGCCCATGACCAGGTCCAGGCGGGTGCGGACGGCTGCGCTGGGCCGGTGGTCGTTCGTGGTCCGCGCGGTTGAGCCGGTGTGGTGGTCGGGCGCGGCTGCGCCGTGTTGCTGGTCGAAGGCGGTCAGGGCGGCGTTCCAGTAGCGGAGGGCGTCGGCGGGGGCGGCGCGTCGCTCGGCGCGTTCGGCGGCGCCGCGGGCGTAGTGGCCGGTGCGCTCGGCGGTGGCCGGGTCGTCGGCGAGGAGGTAGTGGGTGGCGAGCGCCTCCACGTCGTCCGGGCGGAGCGTCTCCAGCGCGGACGCCGCGGCGGCGTGCCAGCTCGCGCGACGGGCAGCCGACACGTCGCCGGCCAGCGCGTCGCGGACCAGCGCGTGGGCGAACGTGAACCGGCGCGGACCGCGTTCGACCAGGAACCCGGCGGCGGTGGCCGCGTCCACCGCGTCCAGGACGGTGTCCGCGTCGCCGGCGAGCACGGTGTGCAGGGCGGGATCGAGGTCCGGCCCGAGTACCGCGGCCCGGCGCAGCACGACCTGGGCCGGATCCGGCAGCCCGGCGACCCGGTAACGCACCACGTCGCGGACCCCCGGCGGAACCGCGGCCAGGTCGCCGTCGGCCGCCACCAGCCGGGCCAGTTCGCGGACGAAGAACGGGTTTCCGCCGGTGCGGCGGTGGATCGTGGCGGCGGTGGCGGCGTCGACGTCGGCGCCGATCGTGGCGCGCACCAGCGCGGGGACCTCGGCCGCGGGGAGGCCACCGAGGTAGAGCCGGTCCGGTTCGGTGCGCGCCACCCGGGCGAGCATCTCGGTGAGCGCAGGCGGCACGTCGGTCGAGCGGTACGTGGCCACCGCCAGCATCGGCCCGGCCGGTGGTTCGGTGACGACCGCGGCGAGCAACGCCAGCGTCTCGGTTCCGGCCCACTGCACGTCGTCGACGACGATCAGCAGCGGCGCCGTGCGTGCGACGCTCTCCAGCCGGGCGGCGACGGCGCGGTGCCGCTCGAAGCGCGAGAGCCCCGGGGGCGGGGGCGGACCGGGCAGGGCGTCGAGGAGCTGGGTCCAGGCCCAGAGGTCGGGCCGGGCGGAGTCGTCGGGGTTGGCGCCCCAGGCCGTCGCCCACCCGTCGGCCGCCAACCCGGCCGCGAACGCGCTGACCAGTGCGGACTTGCCGGCACCGGCCTCACCGGACACGAGCACGAGGCGCAGCAGTCCCCGGGTCCGCACGTCGGCGGCGACGGCCGCCAGCCGGGCGCTCTCCGCCACCCGCCCGACCAGCCCGCTCCCCGAGCCGGTCGGAACGGCCGACGACGGCGCGCCGTGGTTCGCGGCCGGTGGTTCGGGGCCGCGTTCGGCGGCCGGCGGTTCGGGGCCGCGTTCGGCGGCCGGCGGTTCGGGGCCGCGTTCGGCGGCCGGCGGTTCGGGGCCGCGTTCGGCGGCCGGCGGGCCCTCGGCGGGTGCTTCCGGGGCCCGGAGCGCGGTCGGGAGGCGGAGGTGCAGTGAAGCGGACTGGGACCGGATGTCGGCCTCCAGGCGCCGGAGGTCGGGGCCCGGGTCCAGGCCGGCCTGCTCGGCCAGCAGCCGGCGGGCGCGGCGGAGGGCGGCGAGCGCGTCGCTCTGGCGCCCCGCCCGGTAGAGCGCGAGCGCGTACAGACGCCAGGCCCCTTCGCGACCCGGGTACGCGTCCACCTGCGCTTCCAGGTCCGGCACCGCCTCCGCCGCGCGATCGAGCCCGAGCAGCGCGTCGGCCCGGCGCTCCACCGCCAGCAACCGCAGTTCGTCGAGGCGGGTGGCTTC
Source organism: Cryptosporangium japonicum (assembly GCF_039524755.1). NCBI lineage: Bacteria > Bacillati > Actinomycetota > Actinomycetes > Cryptosporangiales > Cryptosporangiaceae > Cryptosporangium > Cryptosporangium japonicum. The sequence continues at coordinate 89,311 of NZ_BAAAGX010000004.1, read as the reverse complement.
CCCGCGGGCCCAGTGCGCGTCGGCGAAGTCCGCGTAGGCCGGCCCACGCCACTCCGCGAGCGCCGAGTCCAGCGACCTGAGCGCCTCCGCCGGGGGCAGCTCCCGGCTCCCGGTCACCGCGCGTTCGAACCGCAGCGCGTCCACGGCGTCGGGGTCGACCCGCAGCGCGTAGCCGGGCCCGGACGTCACGAGCACACGCGCGGGTGCCCGGGGCGCCCGTTCGGGCTCCAACGCCCGGCGCAGCGCCGCCACGAACGTCTGGACCGCGCCGACGGCTCCGCCGGGTGCGGCGCCGCCCCACAGGTCGTCGATCAGCTGGTCCACCGAGACCATGCGGCCCCGGGCCAGCAGCAGACGAGCCAGCACCGCCCGGTGACGTGGGCCTTTCACGTCCAGCGGGCCGGAGGAGTCCAGCGCCACGAGCGGACCCAGCACACCGAACCGCAGCACACCGGAACCCTACTCAGTCGGCGCTGATCGGGCGCTGACCCACCCGGGGCACGGTGGTCGGCATGCACATCCACGGATTCGACTACCAGCGGGTTCCCACGGCCGACGGGGTGGCGTTGAACGTCGCCACGGCGGGCACCGGCTCCCCGATCGTCCTGCTGCACGGCTTCCCGCAGACCCACCTGATGTGGCGGCACGTGGCCGCCGACCTGGCCGCCGACCACACGGTGATCGTGCCCGACCTGCGCGGCTACGGCGAGAGCGACAAACCCGCCGAGGGCTACTCGAAGCGGACGATGGCCGCGGACGTCGTCGCGCTCGCGACAGCGCTGGGGCACGACCGGTTCGCGCTCGCCGGGCACGACCGCGGCGCGCTGGTCGCGATCCGCGCCGGTCTGGACCACCCGGACACGATCACGCACCTGGCCTCGCTCGACGTCCTCCCGACGCTGGAGAGCTGGGACGTGCTGCACGGCGTCCGCGCGGCGGTGGGCTACCACCTGTTCCTGATGGCGCAACCGGCCGACCTGCCGGAGAAGATGATCGGCGCCGTGCCCGACGAGTTCTTCGGCTCGTTCCTCGACGCCTGGGCGCGCGACCCGGACGCCATCCCCGCCGACGTGCGGGCCGAGTACCTGCGCGCCTCCCGCAACGCGGTCCCCTCGATCGTGGCCGACTACCGCGCCACCGCGACGATCGACATCGAGCACGACAGCGCCGACAAGGCCGCGGGCAACCGGCTGCGGATGCCGGTGACCGTGCTCCAGCAGGACTGGGGCGCCGCGCTCGGCTTCGACGCCGCCGCGATCTGGCGCACCTGGGCCGGCGACCTGGACCACCGGCTCTCCTCGGCCGGGCACTTCATGGCCGAGGAGGCACCGGCCGAGGTGATCAAGGCGATCCGCGACCTGCTGGCCCGCTGACGCGACGCGCCCGGGATCCCCCGTCCGGGTGGCCCGGGCGCCCGTCCGGTGCGAACTTCCACGCATCGCTGAACACGGTGAGCGACTCTGCCATCATTCTCGGGTGACCGTGGGGGGACCGCGCGACTATGAAGTGGACTTCTTCCTGTCGTACTCGAGCGGCGACGTGGCGTGGGCGAACTGGGTCGCCAAACACCTCGAGGCCGCGGGCAACCGTGTCCTCTACCAGCGGCGGGACTTCCCGGACGCGACGAGTTGGCCGGGGAACGTCGACGACGCCCTACGCCGCTCGAGGCACATGATCGCTCTCCTCTCCTCGGCGTATTTCGCATCCGCCTATTGCTCGCTGGAATGGCACGCCGCGCTCTCGGCCAACCTGGGCGCGACGGACCGGAAACTCATTCTGCTCCGCGTCGAAGACTGCCCGGTCGACGGTGTACTGGGGCCGATCGTCCGCACCGATCTGTTCCACGTGAACGAGGAGAGCAGGGCTCTTCGCCTGCTCCGCGACGCCGTGCACGGCGCGATCACGGGCCGGAATCCGATATCCCCCCAAACGTCCACCGTCCCGTTTCCCGGCGGGCGGGCCGTCCAACCGTCCGGCCGGTACCGAGCGCTGATCCTGAGCATCGACGAGTACCAGGACACCGGGTTGTCCTCCCTCGGTGAGCTGAGAACGGCGTCCAGTGAGCTCGCGGCGGCTCTGGAGCAGGCGGGCTACCAGCTCTCCGACCAGGACGACGCCCTGTTGACTCCGAGCACGATTCGACGGCGCATTCTGACGTTTCTCGCCGAGGCGGAGCGGGGGCAGACGCTCGTGATCGTTCTGGCGGGGCACGGTGGTCGGGCGCACGGAAGGAACTACCTCGTTCCGGCTGATGCCTGGACCGGTGACCCTGATCCGTCCACCCAGTGGGTACCGGCCGAATGGTCCGACGGGATCCCCGATTGTCGAGCCGATCGAGTGCTGGTGATCGCCGACCTCCGACTGGCCGACCCGCCCGGCGAGCCGACCGGCCGACCGGCCGACCGGCCCGGCATCGCCTACTTCACCCATACGGGTCCAAAAGCTGCGACCCTACTCGGAGCCTTCCGGGACTCCCTGGTCCGGAGAGCCCGGCCGTCCACGGCAGCCGCCCTTGAGAAGACCCTCCGCAACCGGCTACCGGATCCAGCCGCCCTGCATGTCTCGGTTCCCGGCGACCCCGACCAGTTCGTGCTACTTCCTCAGGCCCGGTCGCAACTCGCGCCGGACGAGCTGTCGGCAGCCTGGCGGGCCCTCGCCGACGAGCATCCGGTGTGGAAGTTCGTCGAGAGCGAACCCGGTTATGAGGATCTTCACGCGGCGACGAACGAACTGGTCGAGGCGCTGGCACGCGATCGGCGGCGTAGCGGCCGCCGCCTCGGCGATGACCCCTGGACGGATCCGCTGCTGGCCAGCCGGATGACCGGCCTGGTGAGTTTTCTCGTCCGTGCGACCCACTCCCGCGGGGGACGCGAGGTCCGCCTGTCCGCAGCCGAGGCCGCTCTGTTCGTCGTGATGCCGTTCGTCTACGAAACGTTCTGGGCGCGGACGGTCGCGGACGCGGCGTCACCGGACCGCATTCGCCTGGAGACGCGCGCGCCGGTCGGGGGGTCGGACGGCTTCCCCGGCTTTCTCAAACAGCACGACCGCCTGGTCCGGCGAGCCGAGCGTCTGCGGCGGCAGCACGAGCCCGAGATCGCTGACGCCATCGGATGGTGGTTACTGCACCGGTGGGCAGCGCGCGAGCCCCGAACCTACCGAGAAGGTCGGCTGACGGATCTGCTCGACGACCTCGGCGGCGATCCACTCGCACGCGAAGTATTCAGTGAACAGCGGCTTTTGAGCGTGATCCGGCGATTCCACCTCCCACCCGGACGCGCGATCGGCGCGACGGCCGCCGGGGACGCCGAGTGCACGATCAGCGCCACCACGGCGACCGAACAGCGGCTTCGTGACGAGATGGTCGGACTGCTCCTCGCGGTCGCCCAGCGGATGGCGAACGACGTTGCCACGCTCTCCGGCGACATCGTCGTTCATCTCGGCGCGCGATCACCGGGCCGGGAAGCCGATGTCGTCGACCTGGACGCCCTGGCCCAGACAATTCGCGAGGCCCGCTGGGGCGGCAGCGGCACCGCTGGCCGGAGACTGATCGCGGTCTGCCAGCACCAGGCGGTCCATTCGGCTCTCGAACTGCAGACCCAAGCGGTCGGCGCCGCACTCGCGCATGCGCACACATTCAGCGATCGATACCCGCTGCTCGGCCGGCTCCCGACCCATGCGAACGCCGACGGCCTCTCGGCGAGGGTCGTTGACGAGCGCGCGCTCTACGTGCCTCCGGGCATCCGCTTCCGCCTCGCGGAAGACGAGGTGCAGGAACTGCTCATGGGCGAGCAACTGTACGAGAGCCGCGCACTGGCGATCCGCGAGCTTTATCAGAATGCGCTCGACGCGTGTCGTCATCGCCGGGCACGCCGGGAATTCCTCAAGAGCGACGACCCCTGGAAAGGCGCAATCACCTTCACCGAGGGGCACGACCGCGGACGGCCGTTCATTCAGTGCGAAGACAACGGCGTCGGAATGGGCCAGACCGAACTGGCGGAGGTGTTCGCGGAGGCGGGCCGACGGTCCACCGACCTACCTGAGGTCATCGACGAGATGGCACGGTGGGCCGTCGCCGATCCGCCCGTCGAGTTCCGGCCGATCAGTCGCTTCGGTATCGGCGTGCTCAGTTACTTCATGCTCGCCGACGAGATCACGGTCTCGACGCGCCGCTTCAACCCGGACGGGAGTTTCGGCGAGCCGCTGGTCATCACCATCACCGGCCCGGGGCAGTTGTTCCGGTTCGAAAAGGGCGCACCGTCACAGCAAGCTGGGACGACCGTCCGGCTGTATCTGGCCGAACGCCCCGGGGAGGCGCCGATTTCCTGCGTCGACGTGCTCCAGGGAATCCTCTGGATCGCCGAGTTCACCACCTCCGCCAGTGACGCGTCGTCGCAGCTCCGGTGGACCCCCGGAGAGCTCGCGCCGTCGGCCCCGGTCGGCGCCACGGGCACGATCACCGGCCGCATGGACCGCAGCACCATGACGATCGCCGACGGCGGGGGCACCGTGTGGTGGTGCGACGGCACCGGTGCGCTGCTGGCCGACGGCCTTTGGATCGGCGCGGATCGGCCGGGCGCCGTCGTCAACTTGACGGGTGACCTGGTGCCGGAGCTCTCCGTCGACCGCAACAAGATTCGTGAACTCACTGATCCGGATGCCGTCGAGGAACTGCTCGTGGGCGCGGTCCCCGCTCTACTTGCCGCGCGGGCGTTCCGGGTACGGCCGGAGTGGTTGGTCGAGTTGGCCGAGGAGTTTCCTCGGGCGGCCGACGTCGTCTGCGAAGCGCTGATCCGGGCGGACCGGACCTGGTCCGCCGCCGGCGACCGTTCGGTACCGGTGGCCCACGTCGGTCTCGTCCCGCTGGATGTCGAGATCGTGCGAGCTGTCGGCCGACCGCTTCCGAAGACTACCGAGATTTATGCTCGTGTACCCGATTTCATCGTCTACGAGCGTTTAGCAACGTGGCGGCGGGCAACGGAGGACCGATTGGATCCAGCCGACCCATCGCACGTCGTTGCCGCGCCTGGTGACGAGTTGATTCTCGGTGACGGTAAACGCCTCGCGGCTTGGATCTACCGGGAAGATTGGGCGACGGCGTTGAGCCTGGGCCGTCCGGGGCGGGCGAAGATCCTGGAGTGGTCCAGCAGCCGTCAGCGCGCCACAGTCGATCTCGTCCGACGCCTGGAAGCACGAGGGGCGACACCACGCCGCTTTCCACCCGGGGCCGATGAGCCAACAGCGGACGATTTGCGGCTCTTCCGCAGCTATCACGACGACGACAGCCCAATAACCTCGGACGAGGTGTCGATCGGCGAAGTATTCGTCGTGGCCGAACAACTCGGTCGCGATCCCCGTCACGTGATCGATCGGGTCACGCACCTCGGCATCGAGGTGACACCCCGGACCGGCACCCGTCGCGAGGCGCCTGCGCCGGGGGACATCACGTTGTGCAGTCTCAATCTCGACGGACAGGCTTCGTGGTGGTGGGGCGAGACCGTGTCTTGGACGCATGTCGTTCGCGCCGCCGTCCGGACGGGCCGGTCGGTCGACGAAGTCACCGCGCGGTTCGCCGCGCTCGGCTACCAAGTGGTGGGACGCCACGATCAGTACCGACTCGACTTGCGGTCCGTGAACGGCCAACTGCTGGGAACGGAGGGTTGGAAGCTACGGGAAAGACCGCTCTCCATCGAGTTCGTGGCCGACACCGCGCTTGAGCTCGGCCTCCCGCTCGCTCAGGTCGTCCGGCAGTTCCAGGAGATGGGATATGCGGTCGCCTCCAGCCTTCGTGTGTCGGCGACGGACCGGTCGCCGGGCACGTCAGCCGGTTCCCGGGGCGAGCGCCACGCCGGGACACCGATCAGCCGTGGTCGAGTGTTCTCCATGGCGCACGACCTCGACCGGGCGCCATCCGAGGTCGCCGCGTCCCTGCGGGCCGGCGGTCTCACCGTCGCGGACGTCCGGTGTGTCGGCGAGCGCACTCTCGCGGCGCTCACGTCCGAGGATTACGCCGTGGTCGGCTGGCGCTCGGTAGCCTCCGCCTCCCGTGTCGTCGGAGCCGCATACCAGCAGGGCACGACCCCGACGGCGCTGGCCGACCGGTGGGCGGCGGCCGGTGTCGCGGTTCCGGCACTCGACGGGCTCCCCACATCGGCCGAGTCGGCCATTCTGGTGAGCGAGACGTTGAGCGGCGTCTCCGGTTGGATCGACGGACCGGACCAAGTCGGCGTCGCCCATGCGTTGGCGGCCGCGATCCGCCTCGGTCGGGACGAGGGCGACATCGCCCGGACGCTCCGAGGCTTCGGGATCGCGGTAGCCGATCCGGCCGGGCTGGACTCCGCGGCCGTAGGCACGGCAGATCTGTTGCTTATCTCCCGCGTGGGCGATCTCGCTGCGCCATGGGTGGACGACCAGCCCGTCGGCCTCGCGCACGTCCACCGGGTCGCCGCCGCGAGCGGCCGCTCACCGGGCGAGGTCGTCCGCAGGCTCCGTGAGTTCGGATTCTCCGCTGCGACGCCGGAGTATGACGAGCTCGCCTCGGGCGACGACCGCGTCATCGGGGAGCTGTTGAACCTGCCTGCCCGCACTCGCGAGGAATCGCGGCCATCCAGCCGCGCCTCGCTGCTCGCGGCCGGGTATCGCACCGGCCGTGGGTCCGCCGCCGTGCTGGCCTGGGCCGGGCACCACGGCCTGCCGATCGACCACCTGCACGACGCTCCGCGCGAGAACGTCGAGCTGGTCGACCTCATGTGGCTCAGCTGGGCCATCGATCGGGAGGGTCCTTGGCTCCCGGACGGCCCGATCACTCGCGGGCGCGTGCTATCAGTCGCCGGCGCGATCAACCGCAGCGCAACCGACGTTGCGCATCGCTACCGTGAGCTCGGGTTCGCGGTACCCGACGAGTACGACTCCCAGCTCTCTCCGGACGCAGTCGACCTGGCCCTGCTGAGCCGCACATTAGGCGGCTCCTGGGAACCGCTCACCGTCACGACGATCCCACTGGCCCACGTCCTCCGCGCCGCGTGCGTGTTCAGCTGCGACGTCGCCGAGATAGTCGAGCGGTACACCCGCCTGGGCTTCACTGTCCCGGCCACCCGGGAGATGACCGAGGCCGAGCGTGCGATGGCGACCGTCGCGTTCTTCGGCGCGGACACCGCGGATCCACGCACCACTGAGGTCTCGCTTCCTCAGGTGCTCGGTGTTGCCGAGTTCCTCCGGGAACCGCCGAGAGTCGTCGCGGAGACGTTCGCCGCAGTCGGCCTCCGCTTGGCGGTAATTCCGTCGGACACTCCTGCCGTCACCCCTCGCGACGCTTTCGTGCTGAGCGGCGAACTGAACGGGCATGGCCCCTGGCTTCCGCCAGGACCGGTGCCGTCCTCGCATGTCATCGCCGCCGCCGCTCATCTGCGGCTCGCACCGCGCGGGGTGCGCGACCGTCTGATCCAGCTCGGCTGCCCGGTGAGCGACCGCCGCGGGAACCGGGACGACGACGTCGTGGACGGCAACGACGCCGTTCTGATCGAAACGCTGACGAACAACGACGGCATCTATCAAGATCGGCCGATCACCCGCGCCGAGATCCTCTACATGTCGTACCGGCTCCGCGAGACTCCGGCCGACATCGTGCGGCACTACCGCGCTCTCGGCTTCGGCGTCCCGACCTACGACTGACCGCTCACCGTGACGCGCAGGCCGGTGGTGACCAGCGCCGCGAGTTCGGTGTAGGCCTCGGCGTCGGAGAGGCCGGTGGCCGCGGCGACCTCGCGGCGCTGGATGCGCACCATCGTCGACGCGACGACGTCGGCCACGAAGCCGGTGTGCACGTCGCGGAACGCACCGGCGGCCACGCCCTCGTCGACGAACGCGCGGATCCGTGCGGCGGCGGCCCGGGTGTTGCGCTCGTAGATCTCCGCGGCCGGCGCGAACGCGGCCACGTCGTCGATGAACGCGGCCGACGCCGGGCGCAGCGCGTCGGCCACCGACGACAGGTACACGGCGATGCGCCCGGCCGGATCGGGCACGTCCGCGGTGGCCTGCTCCACGGCCACCGTGGCGGTGCGGAAGAAGTGCACCACCGCCGCGCGCACGAGCTGCTCCTTGCTGCCGGCCAGCGCGTACAGCGTGCGCTTCGAGCAGTGCAGCCGGGCGGCGAGGTCGTCGAGCGTGAACGACGCGAAACCCTCGGCCAGGAGCAGCTCGACCAGCGCGTCGAGCAGCTCGGTGCGGCGGGCGGCACCGCGGCGAACGGTCACGTCGCGAGATCTAACCACGGCTATCAAAGACGGTTCCACAGTACCGTTAATGGTACCGTTAGCCATGCCCGTCGATCGTTTGCTCCCCAGCACCGAGGCCGCCGACCTGATCGAACTCACCCGGGACATCGCCGACAAGGAGCTGGCACCGCGGGTCGACGCGCACGAACGCGCCGAGACCTACCCGGACGGCCTGTTCGCGACGCTCGGCGCGGCCGGGCTGCTGGGCCTGCCCTACCCGGAGGAGTTCGGCGGCGGTGGCCAGCCCTACGAGGTCTACCTGCAGGTCCTCGAGGAGCTGGCCGCGCGGTGGGCGGCGGTCGCGGTGGCCACCAGCGTGCACGGGCTCTCGTGCTACCCGCTGGCCACGTTCGGCTCCCGGGAGCAGCAGGAGCGCTGGTTGCCGGAGGCGCTCGGCGGCTCGCTCGTCGGCGGTTACAGCCTCTCCGAGCCGCACGCCGGCTCGGACGCGGCCGCGCTGACCTGCCGGGCCGACGCGGCCGACGGCGGGTACGCGGTGACCGGGCAGAAGGCGTGGATCACCCACGGCGGCAAGGCCGACTTCTACGCGCTGTTCGTGCGGGCCCCGGCCGGCATCACGTGTTTCCACGCGCCCGGGGCCGTCGAGGGCCTCACGTTCGGCGCGCCCGAGGAGAAGATGGGGCTGCACGCGATCCCCACCACGGCCGCGTACTGGGACGGCGCGTTCCTGCCCGCGGAGCGGCGGGTGGGCACCGAAGGCCAGGGGCTGCAGATCGCGTTCAGCGCGCTGGACTCCGGCCGGCTCGGCATCGCCGCCTGCGCCACCGGCCTCGCCCAGGCCGCGCTGGACACGGCCGTCGCCTACGCCAACGAGCGCACGACGTTCGGCCGCAAGATCATCGACCACCAGGGCCTGGGGTTCCTGCTGGCCGACATGGCCGCGGCCGTCGACACCGCCCGCGCCACCTACCTGGACGCCGCCCGCCGCCGCGACGCCGGCCGGCCCTACGGTCGCCCGGCCAGCGTCGCCAAACTCGTCGCCACCGACGCCGCGATGAAGGTCACCACCGACGCCGTCCAGGTACTCGGCGGGTACGGCTACACCCGGGACTTCCCGGTCGAGCGGTACATGCGCGAGGCCAAGATCATGCAGATCTTCGAGGGCACCAACCAGATCCAGCGCCTGGTGATCAGCCGTTCCCTGGCCCGTAACGGGGCCGAGTAGGGGTCAGCCCTGGGCGATCACCTCGTCGGTCGCCAGGCTCTTCGTGCGTTCCTGGAGGAACGTCGTGAGCTGGTTGCTCTCGGTGGCGAGGGTGGTGGCATCGCTTCCCTTCGTGTTCTCGACGACGGTGGTGATCTGGTCGAGGGCGGTGAGGGCCGTGCCGCTGCCGTAGATCTTCTGGTACAGCTCCCGGTAGGCGTTCTCGTAGACGTCGGTGAACGCCGCGCCGGCCAGGAAGCGCTCCTTCAGCGTGTTGCCTCCGATGCCGCCGCCGGGTCCACCGCGCTGGCCGCCCTGTTGCTGGCCGCCCTGTTGCTGGCCGCCCTGCCGCGGGAAATTGCCGCCGCCCATGGTGGTCGATTCGTGCGGGCCGGTGGTGGCGCTGCCGCTGAACGTGAGGTTGTAGTCCCAGCCGACGACGGAGAACTTCTTGGTCGTCAGGTCGTACCAGAGGTAGTAGTTCTTTCCCGGTCCGGACATGTCGTCGAAGTTCGCGATCAGGTTCTGCACGGCGACGTAGTTCGCCAACGACTCGACGTCGACGTAGTCGCCGAGCTTCGCGGTGAACTCCTCATCGGAGGCGGTCGTGACCCAGCGGATCAGGTTGATGACCGGTTGGAGGTCCTGGCTTCCCTTCTTGGTGATCTGTTGGAAGTCGTCCTGGTAGTCGGTCTGGTCGTTGCCTTGGTCGGTGAAGCTGCTGCTCGCCAACGACTTGTAGAGCACGCCGTCGTCGCCGATGCGGTCCGTGAACGTCTCATCCGGATGTTCGACGACCAGGCGGGCGGTCGTCGGCCGGCCGTTGACGGTGAAGCTCGTGTAGGCGTACTTCTGCGCTACCTCGCCCGCGGTGGCGAGCACGTTGAGACTGACCGCCTCGTTCAGCACGCTCGATCCGCCGCCCATGCCGGAGACACGGACCGCGAGGTCGCGGTGTCCTTGGTAGCGGCGGCCGTCGACGAACTCGTCGATCCGGATGAGCCACGGCAGTTTCTCGGGTTCCTCGGCTTTCAGCGACGACCGTCCGCCGAAGCCCCCCGGCATCTGCCCACCCTGCTGCTGGCCACCCTGCTGCTGGCCCCCCGGAGCCTGGCCGCCCGGAGCCTGGCCGCCCGGAGCCTGGCCGGCGGGCAGCTGGCCGGCGGCGAAGTCAGGCGGCCGGCGCCGCGGCCCTCCCGGTCCTCGCCACCGAACCCGCCGCGGGACGCCGTCTGCCCATTCCGCGTCAGCCCGGACAGCGTCGAGTTCCCCTTCAGCCGGATGCCGACGCTCTCGATCGTCGTGCCGTCGATCGTGATGTCCGCTTCGAGGAAGTCCTTCTCCCCGTCCTTGAAGTAGTCGTCGAGCATGTCGTCGTACGCGGATCGGGTGAATGTGATCGAGATGCTGTGCGAGATGCTCGAGTCGAACAGGTCCTTCGTCCCGGCGATGTCGTCGGTGACCTGGTCGGCGTTCTCGTCGCTCGCGCTGAGCACGTAGGGGTGGATCGACGTCGTGCTGAACACCAGGCCGAGCACGGCGACGAACGCGACACACGTCGCGAGCAGCTTCCAGTAGTGCCGCACGCGAATCGGAATGCGACGAACCACCCGCCGGCGTACACCCATCACAAGTCCGTCTGGTCGTAACCGGTCAGCACCGTGACCCGCTGCCCGGCCGTGCGCTCGGACAGCCCGGCGATCAGATCGCCGGGCGACGAGCCCTTCTTCAGCCGGACCGTGTACATGATCTCGGTCAGCGCACCGCCGCGGATCGTCTCCATGCTGACGAGTTCGAACTCCGACGTGTGACGCAGCAACACGTCCTGCAGCGCTTCGGTGTAGTCACCGCCGTCCGACGGCACCTGCACCTTGACGACCTGCCGCTGGACATTGAGCGCGAACCAGTTGAAGCGGTACATCACAAGAATGATCAAGCTGATCGACACGGCCGAGATGATCGCCAGCGAGTAGAACCGGGTTCCGCAGGCCATCCCGACGGCCATCACCAAGAAGATGAACCCGACGTCGCGGGTCTCCTTGATCGCGTTCCGGAACCGCACCACCGACAACGCGCCCACCAGCGCGAAGGCTCGCGCGATGTTCGAGCCGACCACGAGCATGATCAGCGAGATCAGCATCCCGAGAATGATCAGCGTCTGCACGTAGGACTGGCTGTAGGAGATGTTGCGGTGAGTGAATCGGTAGACCCACCCGATCGCGGTCGACAGTACGAAGGCCAGCAACAGCGTCGCCGCGATGTCGCCGACGCTGAACGTGCCGGAGAGGTCTTGGAACGTAAAGTCCATTAGTGGGCGGCCTTCGTGAGAGCGAGCGACGGCTCGTCGGTGACATGGAAGATCGAGCGCGGCGCACGTCCGTACGCCTCGACGCTCTGGCAGTACTTGGAGACGCGAACGACCTGCAGGTTGTTGCGCGCGGTCAGATCGGTCAGCCAGTACGGGATCCGCTCATTCGCTTTGACCTCGAGAATCGCGAGCTTCGGCGGAACGATCAGCCGGTTTTCGGTGTCCGCGCCCAGATGGAAGTCGCGGTCCCGGCCCCGGATCCGGTAGTCGACGGTCACGCGCAGGCCCACGTCGGCGTCGCGGCCGAGGAACGCGTCGCGGTGGTAGCCGGTCATCGCGACCGGACGGAGATCGAGGCCGCAGATCAGCTCGAGCACCTCCTCCAGGAAGGCACGCTGACCTGGGTCGTGCTCGACCATGACCCGCTGGTCGCACAGCTCGCGCGCCAGGCGGTAGGGCAACGCGACCCGCCGCTTCTGGGTGACGCGGTTGACCCGCTGCTTGATCTCGACGAACACGGTCGTGTCGTCGGTGATCCGCGACCGGTCGCCGTAATGACGCAGCCGGAGTTTGCGGCGGAACCGCAATCCTTCGATCTTCTCCCAGTAGAACCGCAGATCCGTGGTGTCGTAATAGACGCTCCACACGCCGTATCCCGCGGTTCCCCCGTGGGCGTCCGCGTCCATTCGGGTGGCGAATTCGTCTCTCAGATCAGCCAGATCGTCGACCGGTACCAGATACTTGATCTCGTACCGGTTGAAAGCGTGCAGCTTGCTCGGCGCCCGCAGCGAGTGCCCGGCCTGGTCATCGGCAACCGGCGGACCGGTCGTTACCGGGGGCGGCTCAGCCGGCGCATCGCGCGAACGCCGTTTCCTGGGCAGGCGGAATTGCATGAGTTCAGCCGATCTCTCCGGGGTGGAAGGGTTCGGCGAGTGAACCAGCAATATATGTGAACAACATTTGAATGCCACCTGAACAACAGGCGACCGACGGGTGAACGACCGTGAGGGCTGGTTGAGCGGCGGAACACGGCGATGGCCCGCGGCCGGTGTCGCTGCGCGGAGGCGGACTTCTTACCGTGGCCCCAGGCCGAGGCGGGCGCGCACCTCCGGGCGGCGCAGCGGTGGCACGGTGGTGGGCTCGCCGCGGCGGGCGGGCAGCTGGGCCAGCAGCTCGCGGGTGATCTCGGCGATCTGCTGCACCGCCTCGTCGATCGCGGGCGCGACGCTCGGGTTCGGTTTGCCGATCCCGGTGACCTTCCGGATGAACTGGGCCGCCGCCGCGGTGATCTCGTCCTCGGTGGCGGGCGGCTGGAGGCCACGGAGCTCAGTGATGTTCCGGCACATGCCCCGACCGTAGGTCTACAGCAGGCCGCGCGCCATCGCCGTGGTGACCGCCGCGGTGCGGTCGGAGACGTCGAGCTTGGTGAACGTCCGCAGCAGGTGCGTCTTCACGGTCGCTTCGCTGATGTGCAGCCGTTTCCCGATCTCGCCGTTCGTCAGCCCCTGCCCGACCAGCGTCAGCACCTCGAGCTCGCGCGCGGACAACGACGGTCCGGCGGGGTGGCGCACCTGACGCACCAGCCGCCCGGCCACCGACGGCGCGAGCACGGTCTCGCCCCGGCTGGCCGCCCGTACCGCGGCGGTCAGCTCCGCCCGCGAGGCGTCCTTGAGCAGGTAGCCGGCGGCCCCGGCGTCGACCGCGCGCAGGATGTCGGCGTCGGTGTCGTACGTCGTCAGCACCACGACGTGGGCCGTTCTCACCTCGGCCCGGATGCGTCCGGTGGCGGTCGCGCCGTCCCCGCCGGGCATGCGCAGGTCCATCAGGACGACGTCCGGGCGCAGGGCCCGGGCCAGCACCACCGCCTCCGGACCGGAGCCGGCCTCCCCCACCACCTCGAGGTCGGGTTCGGCGTCGAGCATGCCCCGCAGGCCGTCCCGGACCACCGGATGGTCGTCGACCAGCAGCACCGTGATCACCGGGGCACCTCGCAGGTCACCGTCGTGCCGGCGCCGGGCGCCGAGCGGATCGTCAGGGTTCCGCCGAGCTGCTCGACCCGGCTGCGCATGCCGGCCAGGCCGTAGCCGGACCGCTGGGCGCCGGGGTCGAACCCGGCGCCGTCGTCGTCGATCGTGAGCGTCACCGCGCCGTCGTGCGCGATCAGGTCCACGCTCACGCTGGCGGCGTCGGCGTGTTTGCGTACGTTCGTCAACGCTTCCTGCACCGCACGCACCAGCACGACCTCCACCCGGGTGGGCAGCCCCGGCGGGACGTCGACGGCGCAGGTGGCATCGGCGCCGGTCTCCTCGGCCAGCCGGGCGACCTGCTTCTCGATCACCTCGACGAGTGTGCCGGGCCGCAGGTCGGCCGGTGCGAGCACGGTGACCATCGCCCGCGCCTCGGCGAGGTTCTCCCGCGCCGTGCGCACCGCGAGCGCGAGCCGCCGGTCGGCGCTGCCCCGGTCGGTGTCCAGCTCGCTCTCCGCGGCCTGCACCAGCGTGACGATGCTGGTGAAGCCCTGAGCGAGGGTGTCGTGGATGTCCGCGGCCAGCCGGGCGCGCTCGGCGGCCACCCCGGCCTGGTGCGACAGCGCCGCCACCGCGGCCCGGCTGGCTTCGAGCTCGGCGATCAGGTGGGCGCGTTCGGCGCTCTGCCGGCCGATGTTGACGATCGAGGCCCCGATCAGCGCGGTGAAGGTCAGGCCGAGCACGGCGATGCCGACCGTGTCGCGGGCCGCGTCGAGGCTGGCCTCACGCAGGCCGTTGATCGGGATCGGGGCGAGGTTGAGGACCGCGATCGCGACCAGCGCCGACCGCAGGCGCAGGCAGAGGAACGCGATCGGGCAGACCGCGAACAGCGCGAACGACGAGATGCCGTCGGAGGCCACCGACACGCCGAACACGACGACGACCCCGGTGGCGTAGACCAACGCGCCGGGGTGGTCGGGCGTGTCGGCGGCGTCGTCGTCGCGGGCGAACCGGCGGCCGAACACGGCCCAGCTCAGACCGATCAGCACGAGGCACCCGATCGAGAGTCCCCGACGGGTGGGCGTGGCCTCGCTGCCCGAGGCCACCAGCGCGATCAGCGCGACCACGCTCACCGCCACGTACGCGTCCCACGGCCACAGCCACCGCCGCGACCCGTCGGTCGCGGCGGTGGCCGCCGGAGCGACGCTCACGCGGTCCGCCGGTCGTTCCAGCGGAACGTCGCCAGCGCCAGCACCAGCCCGGCGACGCACCAGGCGCCCAGCACGAGCGCGATCCGGCCGTGCTCCCACTGCCCCGCCACCTCCTGCGCCGCCAGCTCGTCCGGCAGGAACACCGACCGGAAGCCCTGCCCCATCCACTTCACCGGGAAGACCGAAGCGATCTTCACCATGGTCTCCGGAAGCGACGCGATGTCGACGAAGATCCCCGACACGAACTGCAGCGCGAGCACCGGCAGGTTGAGCACCGCCGCCGCGCTCTTCGCCGAGCGCACCAGCCCGCTGACCGCGATCCCGAACAGCGTGCACGCGATCACCGAGAGCGCGAACAGCCAGCCGAACGTCACCCAGCGCCCGGCGTCGGTGGGCAGCTCCAGGTCGAACACGACCGCGCCGACGCCGAGCACCAGCGCGATCTCGGCCGCCGTGGTGACCATGACCAGCAGAACCTTGCCGATCAGGTACGCGGTGGCGGTCACCGGCGTGCCGTGCAGGCGCTTGAGCGTGCCGTCCTCGCGGTCGGCCGCGATGCCGGTGCCGACGCTCAGGAACGCCGTCGACAGGATGCCGTACGCGATCATGCTGGCCGCGAAGATCTGCGAGACCGTGGTGCCGGGGAAGCCGTCGAGCGGCTCGTCGAAGATGAAGCCGAGCATCAGCAGGAGGAACGCCGGCAGCGTGAACGTGAAGATCACCGCGTCCTTCTCCCGGAAGAACTGCCGGATCTCCAGCCCGCCCCGGGCCAGTCCGATGCGCAGGGTCGAGGGCAGCGGCGCGGCGAGCGTGGTGGTCATCGGACCTCTCCGATCAGGTCGAGGTAGACGTCTTCGAGGCTGCGTCGTTCGACGCGCAGATCGGTGGGGTCCACCAGCGTCGTCAGCAGGCGGGCCGGGTCGTCGGTGGCGACGGAGTGCCGACCGTCGGCGTCGCGCCAGGTGACGGTGGTCCGCCCGTCCCGGCCGCCGAGGTCGGCGGGGGTGCCGGCGGCGACGACGCGGCCGCCGGCCAGCACCGCGATGCGGTCGGCCAGCGCCTCGACCTCGTCGAGGTAGTGGCTGGTGAGCACGATCGTCGTGCCGTCGCCGGCCAGGCCGCGGATCAGCGCCCAGAAGCTCCGGCGGGCCTCCGGGTCGAAGCCGGTCGTGGGCTCGTCCAGGAACAGCAGGTCCGGGGCGCCGACGATGCCGAGCGCGACGTCGACGCGACGGCGCTGGCCGCCGGAGAGGGTACGCAGCTTCGCGCCGGCCTTGGCCTCGAGGCCGCACCGGGCGATCACGTCGTCGGGGTCGCGGGGCGCGGGGTAGTACCCGGCGACGTGACGCACGATCTCGCGGACCGTGAGTTCGGGGGCGTCGGTGACGCTCTGCAGCACGATGCCGAGCCGTGCGCGCCAGCGCCGCCCGGCCGTGCCCGGATCCTCGCCGAGCACCCGGACGTTCCCGCCGTCGCGCCGGCGGTGCCCTTCCAGGATCTCGACGGTCGTGGTCTTCCCGGCGCCGTTCGGGCCCAGCAGCCCGAACACTTCGCCGCACTCGACCCGCAGGTCGATGCCGTCGACGGCGGGGCGCCCGCCGTAGGTCTTGCGGAGCTCGGATACCTCGATGACAGCCATGCATCGAGCGTCCCGTTCCGCCCGCTCCCCCGGGACGACCACCGGACTGAACCCGCCTGTCCACCGACCGGTGGACAGGCGGGGAACGTCAGGCGGCCGGCTCGTCAGTGGTGGCGTAGGTGGCGGCCAACGCCTCCCAGGCCGCGCGCTGGTCGGCGGTGAGGCGCTGCGGCGCGACGATCTTCACCTCGGCGTACAGGTCACCGGCCGAGCCGCGCGGGTTCGGCAGGCCGCGTCCACGCAGGCGCAGGCGGCGTCCGGACGACGAACCGGCCGGCACCTTCACGTCCACCGGGCCGCCGGGCGTCTCCACCGTCGCGGTCGCGCCGAGCGTCGCCTCCCACGGCATCACCGGCAGCTCCACGGTCACGTCGCGGCCGCTCACCCGGTAGCGCGGGTGCGGCGCGAGACGCACGTACAGGTACAGGTCGCCGCGTGGCGCGTCCTCGCCGTACCCGTCGCCGCCCTGGCCGGCCAGCCGGATGCGCTGGGAGTCCACGACGCCGGCCGGGATGTTCACGTCGATCGTGCGCACGCCGGTCGCGGTACGCATCGTCAGGCTGCGTCGCCCACCGGCGTACGCGTCCTCGACCGAGAGCTCGATCTCGGCCTCGACGTCCGGCCCCGGCACCGGGCCCGCGGGCCGCCCGCCGAAGAACCCCGAACCGCCGCCGAACAGCCCACCGAGCAGGTCCTCGAAGTCGGCGCCACCGCGTGAGAAGTACATTCCGGGACCCGCGCCGCCGCCGAACGGTGATCCGGCCGCGCCCGGCTCGAAGTCCTCCGGCACCTTGCGCCAGTCGTCCCCGAACTGGGGGGAGAACTTGTCGTAGCGGGCACGCAGGCCGGCGTCGGACAACACCTCGTTGGCCTCGTTCACCCGCTTGAAGGTGTCCTCGGCGCCCGGATCGGAGTTGACGTCCGGGTGGTACTTGCGGGCCAGCTTGCGGTAGGCGCGCTGGATGTCCTCCGGGCCCGCCGACCGCTCGACGCCCAGCACCTCGTAGTAGTCGCTCGTGGTGGTGGCCACCTTCCGCTCCTCGTCGCTCGGGTCGCTCCGTCCAGCGGGATGACAACGCCACCGACCGATTCATTCCCGGAAGTTGAGCCGACCCGGCTCAACTGACTCCCCGGATGCGGGTGACCAGCAGCGCGCCCACGATCCCGACGGCGGCACCGGCCAGGAACAGCAGCGGATACCCCCCGATCGTGATGAACACCGGCGCGACCGCCGGCGCCAGCGACTGCGGGAGCGCGTTGGCCATGTTGATGACCCCGAGGTCCTTGCCGGCGTCGTCGAGATCGGGGAGGACCTCGGTGATCAGCGCCAGGTCCACCGCGTAGAAGCAGCCGGTGCCCAGCCCGAGGATCACCTCACCGACCAGTAACTGGGTGAACGAGCCCGAGAGCGCGACGACGATCAGGCCGACCATCGCGATCAGCGCCGCCGCGATCACGAACGGCTTGCGGCGCCCGATGCGGTCGGAGACGAAACCGCCGACGACGCTGGTGAGCACGGTGGCGCCCATCGCGATCACGGTGGCGACCGCGACCCGCCCCGGCACGTCGGCGGTGGGCACGCCGAGCTGCTCGGAGAGGAAATACGGCAGGTAGGTGAGGCCGGTGGCGGCCGCGAACACGAACGTGAAGCGGGTCAGCCAGGCCCAGCCGAAGTCGGGGTGGCGGCGCGGATCGAAGAAGAAACTGCGCCACAGCCGCAACGGCTGACGCTCCGGCGTCACCCGGTCACGCAGCACACCGGCGAACAGGCCGACGAGGACGACCGCGATCAGCGCGGGCACGCCGAACCGGGCCAGGTCACCGGGGAGCACCGCGGTGAGCACCGTTCCGGCCACGATCGACACCAGCGTCGTGATGCCGACCAGCCCGCTCACCGCCCCGCGGCGGGCGACCGGCACCTGGTCGGGCAGCGTGGCCGAGTGGGCCGCCAGCGCCGCGTTGTAGGCGATCTGCGCGACGCACCAGCCGACGCCGACGAGCAGCACGCTCTCGGCCAGCGCCACGACGACGAGCCCGAGCGCTCCGACCAGGACACCCAGGACGAGCCACGGCCGCCGCATCCCCAGCCGCGACGTCGTCCGGTCCGACAGCCGCCCGAACAGCGGGTTGCTGACCAGCGCGAGGAACGCCCCGACGCCGAGCACGACACCCAGGTCGCGTTCCTTGGTGTCCGGCGCGACCGCCTCGACCTTCAGCGCGAGCGTCACCACGACCGGCGTCAGCAGCGCGAGGTTGAGCCCGAAACCGGCGAGCGGCATGGTCGCGCCGAACACGGCCAGCGGCGTCCGGGGACGCGACGACAGTTCGGTCATGAACCGCCCCTCCACGAGGTCTCGACCGACGGGAGCGTCAAACATAGGGGTTACCGTGCGCTGGTGACGACGAACGGGACGGGACGCCGGCCGCGCGGCAGCTACTCCAAGGGCCGGGCGAAACGCGCCGAGATCCTGTCCGAGGCGGTGCGGGTGTTCGCCGACTCCGGCTACCGGGGCGGCTCGCTCAAGGAGATCGCCGACCGCGTCGGTCTGAGCCAGGCCGGTCTGCTGCACCACTTCACCTCGAAGGAGCAGTTGCTCGCCGAGGTGCTGGCCGAGCGGGACGCCGAGGACGGCGCGCGGATGTTCCCGGCCGACGAGACGCTGACCGGCCGTCAGGCGCTCGACCGGATGGCCGGGCAGGTGCGGCACAACACGACCGTGCCGGGCCTGGTGCGGCTCTACGCGACGCTCTCCGGCGAGGCCGTCGCCGAGGGTCACCCCGCGCGCGAGCCGTTCGTCGAGCGCTACCGGGAGCTGCGCGCGCTGATGGCCCGGGCCGTGCGCGAAGCGCAGGATGCCGGGGAGCTGCCGTCCGACCGCGACCCGGTGATGCTCGCCACTGCGTTGATCGCGGTGATGGACGGTCTGCAGACCCAGTGGCTGCTCGAACCGGACGCCGTCGACATGCCCGCGGTGTTCGACACGCTGCTGGCCGCGCTCGGCCTTTCCGGAAACACCCGATAAGAGTTACCGAACGCAGCCGAGAGCTACCACGTTCTCACGCAGGCCTGACAGTTGAACAACAGCACTCGCGCGGAACCCGACGTTTATCTCCCGCCCCTGGGGTAGAGCCCTCGGTGCGCAGGGAGCCGTCGGGCCCCGTGTGAGGCGGTAGTGACTACACACGGTCAAACCGTTCCGGCGACCACGCTCCCGCGCTCCGTAGGACTGCCGCCGAAAGGGACATTCGCATGCGTGTGCTCGGAATCAACGCGTTGTTCCACGATCCGTCGGCCTGCCTCGTCGTCGACGGCACGCTGGTCGCCGCCGCCGAGGAGGAGCGTTTTTCCCGCCGCAAGCACGGCAAGCGCCCGGTGCCGTTCTCGGCCTGGGAACTGCCCGAGCAGGCCGCCCGGTGGTGTCTGGCCCAGGCCGGCCTGCGGGCGAGCGACGTCGACGTGGTCGGGTACGCCTACGACCCCGCGCTCGCCGAGCCCGCCGAGTCGCTCGGGCTGCACGACCCCTGGGACCACCTGCGCCAGATGTACGCGCGCGAGGCGCCCGGCTTCCTGGCCGAGGCGCTGCCCGGCCTCGACCCGGCCAAAGTCCAGTTTGTCCGGCATCACGTCGCGCACGCCGCGTCCGCCGCCTACGCCGCGCCGAACTCCGCGACCGGCTCGGTGCTGGTCCTCGACGGCCGCGGTGAGGCCACGTCGCACCTGGCCGGGCGTCGGGTCGGCGCGGAGCTGCAGACCCTCGCGTCGCAGCGCCTGCCCCACTCGCTCGGGCTGTTCTACGAGGACCTGACCGCCCACCTCGGCTTCCTGCGCTCGTCCGACGAGTACAAGGTGATGGCGCTGGCCTCCTACGGTTCGCCGCGGATGGCCGCCGAGCTGCGTCGGCGGGTGTACTCCACGGAGGACGGCGGGTTCCGCACGACCGGCGTCGACTGGACCGAGTTCTGCCCGCCGCGCGGCGCCGACGAGGCCTGGAGCCCGGCCCACGCCGACGTCGCCGCCTCGGCCCAGCTCGTGCTCGAGGACGTGCTGCTCGACCTCGCGCGCTGGCTGCACGGCCAGACCGGCGACGAGCTGCTCACGATGGCCGGCGGCACCGCGCTGAACTGCGTGGCCAACTCCCGGATCGTCCGGGAAGGACCGTTCTCCCGGGTGTGGGTGCAGCCGGCCGCCGGTGACGCCGGAACCGCGCTGGGCGCCGCCGTCTACCTCTCCGCGATGCACGGCGACGACCCGGCCCCGATGGGCGGCGCCGACCTGGGCCGCGGCTGGTCGGAGGCCGAGCTCGAGGCCTGGCTCAAGACCGCGGCCGTGCCCTACGAGCGGCCCGACGACGTCGCCGACGCGGTGGCGTCCGCGCTGGCCCAGAACCAGATCGTCGCCTGGTTCCAGGGCCGCGCCGAGTTCGGCCCGCGCGCGCTCGGGCACCGCTCGCTGCTGGCCCACCCGGGTCACTCGGGCAACCTCGAGCGCCTCAACGACGTCAAGGGCCGCGAGCAGTTCCGCCCGGTGGCGCCGATGGTGCTGGCCGACCGCGCGCCGGAGATCTTCACCGGCGGCCCGTTCCCCAGCCCCTACATGCTGTTCGTGCACGACACCAAGCCCGAGTGGCGCAACCGGATCCCGGCGGTCGTGCACGTGGACGGCACCGCGCGGCTCCAGACCGTGGACGCCGCGGCCGAGCCGCTGGTCGCCGCGATGCTGCGCGGGTTCGAGCGGCGCACCGGCCTGCCGGTCGTCGTCAACACCAGCCTGAACACCGCCGGGCGGCCGATGGTCGACGATCCGCGTGACGCGCTGGAGTGTTTCGGGTCGGCGCCGGTCGACCTGCTCGCGCTCGGTCCGTTCGTCGTTCGCCGAGGGTCGGTGTTCGGTCGTGGGGACGGCCGATGACCTGGTCCGTGGTCATCCCCACGATCGGGCGCCCGACGTTGTCCGCGTGCCTCGACGCGCTGGCCGGTAGCGTCCGGTCGCCGGTCGAGGTCGTGCTCGTCGACGATCGGCCGCTGCGCGAGTGCGGGCCGCTGCCGGTGGAGGTGCCGCCGGGGCTCGACGTGCGGGTGGAGTACGGCTGCGGGAACGGGCCCGCGGCCGCGCGGAACGTGGGCTGGCGGTCGGTCCGCACGGACTGGGTCGTGTTCCTCGACGACGACGTGCTCCCCGGGCCGGGCTGGGCCGCCGCGCTGGAGGCCGACCTGGCCTCCGCCGACGGAGGCGTCGGGGCGGTGCAGGGGCGGATCGTGGTGCCGATGCCGGGCGGGCGGCGGCCGACCGACGCGGAACGCAACACGGCCGGGCTGGCCGAGTCGGCGTGGATCACCGCCGACATCGCGTACCGGGTGGCGGCGCTCGCCGGGGCCGGCGGGTTCGACGAGCGGTTCCGGCGCGCGTTCCGGGAGGACGCCGACCTGGCGCTGCGGGTACGCGACGCCGGGTGGTCGCTGGTGGTCGGGCAGCGGGTCACCACGCACCCGGTGCGGCCGGACGGGCCGCTCGCCTCGGTGCGGGCCCAGGCCGGCAACGCCGACGACGTGCTCATGACCCGGCTGCACGGCCCGACCTGGTGGGACCGCGCCGAGGCACCGCGCGGCCGTTTTCCCCGCCACGCCGTCGTCACCGCGGCCGGCACCGCCGCCGTCGCGCTCGCCGCCGCCGCCGTCCCGCGCCGCGGAGGTGGGTCCGGCGCGTCGAGGGGGCGGGCCGGGCGGTACCGCCGGGGCGCGGCGGTCGCGGCGGCGGTGTGGGCGGCCGGAACCGCCGAGTTCGCGGCGGCCCGGATCGCTCCCGGCCCCCGCACCCGCCGCGAGATCACGACGATGGTCGCGACCAGCGTCCTCATTCCGCCCGCCGCCGTGGCCCACCACCTGGTCGGCCGGTGGCGTCACCGCCGACCGGAGCCCTGGTCCGCCCCCGCACCGGCCACCGACCGGGTGGAGGTGGCGCGTTGATCGCGGCGGTGGGGGCGTCGGCGTCCGCGCCGGAGGCCTGGCTGTACCTGAACCCCGAGCGCACCCGGCCGCGTCCGGACGGCGACGCGCCCCGGCTCGTGCTCTTCGACCGCGACGGCACGCTGACCGTCGACGACCCCCCGTACAACGGCGACCCCGCCCGGGTGCGGCTACGGCCCACCGCCCGGGAGGCCGTCGACGTCCTGCGCGACCGACACATCGCGGTCGGCGTCGTCAGCAACCAGTCCGGCGTCGGCCGGGGACTGTTGACGCGCGCCCAGGTCGAAGCCGTCGCCGACCGCATCGAGCAGCTGCTCGGACGCTTCGACGCCTGGGTGTTCTGCCCGCACACCCCGGCGGCCGGGTGCGCCTGCCGGAAACCGGCGCCGGGCCTGGTGCTCGCGGCCACCGACGCGCTCGGCGTGCCCCCGGCCGCGACCGCGGTGATCGGCGACATCGGCGCCGACGTCGGGGCGGCCACCGCCGCCGGAGCCGCCGGTGTCCTGGTTCCGACCGCGGTGACCAGGGCCGAGGAGGTCGCGGCCGCCCCCGTCGTGGCGCCGGATCTGCTCGCGGCCGTGCGGTCGCTCCTCCCCCGGGCCGTCGCATGAGGACGCTCGTGGTCCGGCTGGACAGCGCGGGCGACGTGCTCCTCGCCGGGCCGGCGGTGCGCGCGGTCGCCGCGTCCTCGAGCCACGTCACGTTCCTCTGCGGACCGCAGGGTGCGGCGGCCGCGCGCCTGCTGCCCGGCGTGGACCGGGTGATCGTCTGGGACGCGCCCTGGGTGGGGCTCGAACCCCCGCCGGTGCGTCCGGCCGAGGTCGAGACGCTCGTCGAGACGCTCGCCGTGGAGTACCTCGACCGCGCCCTGGTCCTCACCAGCTTCCACCAGAGCCCGCTCCCGACCGCGCTGGTGCTGCGGCTGGCCGGGATCGGCTGGATCGGCGCCGACAGCGTCGACTACCCCGGGGCGCTGCTCGACCTGCGTCACCAGCGTGGGCCGCACCGGCACGAGGCCGACGCCGCGCTCGACCTCGCCCGCGACGCGGGATACGCGCCGCGCGCCGACGACCCCGGTGGCCTGGCCGTTCTCCCGCCACCGGACGTGCGTGACCTGGTCGGCGACGAACCCTACGTCGTGGTGCACCCGGGCGCCGCGGTGCCCGCGCGGGCGCCCGGCGTCGACACCGCGGTCGAGATCACCGCCGCGCTCCGGGAACACCACCGCGTGCTCGTCACCGGCGGTCCCGACGAGACCGCGCTGACCGCGGCGATCGCCCGCCGCACCGGCGCCGAGGACCTCGGTGGCCGCACCGGGCTGCACGGCCTCGCCGGCATCCTGGCCGGTGCCGGTGCGGTCGTGGCCGGCAACACCGGGCCGGCGCACCTCGCGGCCGCGGTCGGCACGCCGGTCGTCTCGCTGTTCGCGCCGGTCGTGCCGGCCGAGCGCTGGGCGCCGTATGGCGTCGCGTCGGTGCTGCTCGGTGACCAGCGGGCGCCGTGCGCGGACACCCGCGCCCGGACGTGCCCGGTACCGGGCCACCCCTGTCTCTCGTCGATACGCGGTGCGGACGTCGTCACCGCCGTCGACTCGCTTCTCAGCCGGGTCGAGCAGCGGCCCACCACCCCTCTGACCAACCGGGGCGTGATCGCGTGAACATCCTGCTCTGGCACGTGCACGGTTCGTGGACCACCGCGTTCGTCCACGGCCGGCACCGTTACCTGCTGCCGGTGACGCCCGACCGGGGGCCCGACGGCCTCGGCCGGGCGCGCACCTGGGACTGGCCCTCCGCCGCCGTCGAGCTGACCCCCGCGGAACTGCGCGAGGCCGACGTCGACGTGGTGGTGCTGCAGCGTCCGCACGAGGCCGCCCTGGCCCGCGAGTGGCTCGGGCGCGACGTCCCCGCGGTCTACCTGGAGCACAACGCGCCCGGGACGGACGGCACCGGCACCGGCGGTGTCCCCGAGACCCGGCACCCGCTGGCCGACGCCGGCCTGCCGATCGTCCACGTGACGCATTTCAACCGCCTGTTCTGGGACTCCGGCGCGAGCCGGACCGTGGTGATCGAACACGGCATCCCGGACCCGGGTCACCGCTGGACTCCGACCGTCGACCGCGCCGCCGTCGTGGTGAACGACCCGGTGCGGCGCGGGCGGTGGACCGGCACCGACCTCCTGCCCACGCTGGCCGACGCCGTGCCGCTGGACGTGTTCGGCATGCGCGCCGACCGGCTCGACGTGCCGGGTGCGCGCACGTTCGACCTGCCGCAGTCCGAGCTGCACGACGCGATGGCCGCGCGCCGCTGCTACGTGCACCCGATCCGGTGGACGTCGCTGGGGCTGTCGCTGCTCGAAGCCATGCACCTGGGGATGCCGGTGGTCGCGCTGGCCACCACCGAGGTCGTCCGGGCCGTCCCGCCGGGCGCCGGGGTGATCTCCACCGACCCGGCCGAACTGGCCGCCGCCGCGCGCCGCTACCTCGACGACCCGGACCTGGCCGCCGCCCACGGCGCCGCCGCCCGGCAGGCCGCGCTCGACCGGTACGGGCTCAAACGATTCCTCGACGACTGGGACGTGCTTCTCGACGAGGTGGCCGCATGAGAATCTCGCTGGTCTCCGAGCACGCCAGTCCGCTCGCGGTCCTCGGCGAGGTCGACGCGGGCGGGCAGAACGTGCACGTGGCGAGCCTGGCGGTCGCGCTCGCCGCGCGCGGGCACGAGGTGACCGTCCACACCCGGCGCGACGATCCCGCCCTCCCGGCCACTGTCGCGTTCGACGCCGGCGTGACCGTCCACCACGTCGACGCCGGACCGCCGAGCGCGGTGCCGAAGGACGACCTGCTGCCGTTCATGACGACGTTCGGCGACGAGCTGGCCGCCTACTGGCGGGCCGAACGCCCGGACGTCGTGCACGCGCACTTCTGGATGTCGGGGCTGGCCTCGCTCGGCGGGGCGCGCCAACTCGACGGGCCGGGAGTGCCGGTGCTGCAGACGTTCCACGCGCTGGGCTCGGTGAAGCAGCGCCACCAGGGCGCCGACGACACCAGCCCGCCGGGGCGCGTCTCCGCCGAGCGGACGATCGGGCGCAGCGTCGCGCGCATCGTGGCGACCTGCACCGACGAGGTGCAGGAGCTGCGCGCGATGGGGGTGCCGACCGACCGGGTGCGGGTGGTGCCCTGCGGGGTCGACACCTCGCTGTTCACGCCGGACGGTCCGGTGGAGGCGCGGGTCGACCGGCCCCGGCTGCTCCAGGTCGGCCGCCTGGTGCCACGCAAGGGCGCGGACGTCGCCCTGCGCGCCCTCCGCGCGATTCCCGACGCCGAACTGGTGCTGGCCGGCGGGCCCCCGTTCGAGCGGCTGGCCTCCGAACCGGAGGCGCAGCGGCTCCTGTCGCTGGCCCGCTCGCTCGGCGTGGCCGACCGGCTCGTGCTGCTCGGTGGCGTCGACCGCGCGCGGATGCCGTCGCTGTTCCGCAGCGCCGACGTCGTGCTCTGCCCGCCGCGCTACGAGCCGTTCGGCATCGTGCCGCTGGAAGCGATGGCTTGCGCCCGTCCGGTCGTCGCCAGCGCGGTCGGCGGCCACCTCGACACGGTCGCCGACGGCCGCACCGGCTACCTGGTCGCACCGGAGGACCCGGCGACGCTCGCCCGCGCCGTCACCTCGTTGCTCCAGGCGCCGTCGACCCGGGACGAGTTCGGGGCGGCCGGGCGGCGCCGCGCCGAGTCCCGCTACGGGTGGGACCGGGTCGCGGCGGCCACCGAGGTCGCCTACCGCGAGGTCGCCCGGCGCCACCTTCCCCCGTCGACGGTCCGGCGTCTGCGACCGGCCGCCACTCCCACAGGAGCAGCTCGATGACCTCTCAACTCGACCGGCCGGCCCGCTTCGGTCACCCGGGCCTCGACGGCGCGGCCGCGCACTGCGTCGCGCTGGAGGAGACGCTCGTCCGGCTGCGCACCACCCAGCTGCCGCTGCTGACCGCGTGGGGCGCGACGCTGGCCGACCGACTCCCGACCGGGTCGCGCCTGCTCGCCGCGGGCAACGGCGGGAGCGCGGCCCAGGCCCAGCACCTCACCGCCGAGCTGGTCGGCCGCTACCAGGAGGAACGTCCGGCGTACTCGGCGATCTCGCTGCACGCCGAGACGTCGAGCCTCACCGCGATCGGCAACGACTACGGGTTCGACGAGCTGTTCGCGCGGCAGGTGGCGGCGCACGGCCGGCCCGGGGACGTCCTGGTGACGATGTCGACGTCGGGCACCAGCCGGAACCTGCTCCGCGCCGCCGAGGTCGCGCGTGACCTCGGGGTCACGGTGTGGGCGATGACCGGGCCGCGCCCCAACCCGCTGGCGGCCGCGGCGGACGCGGCCCTGTGCGTGGAGGCCGACCGCACGGCGACGGTGCAGGAGGCGCACCTGGTCGCGCTGCACTTGATCTGCGCGGCCTTCGACGCGTCCCTGACGCCCCGCCGGTTGTCGGCATGAGCGGCGCGACGGGGCCGATCGTGGTGGTCGGGGACGCGCTCCTCGACCGGGATCTCGACGGGGACGCGACCCGGCTCGCTCCGGACGCGCCCGTACCCGTGGTGGACCTCACCGGCGAGCGCGCCCGGCCCGGCGGGGCCGCGCTCGCCGCGTGCCTGGCGGCCGAGCGCACCGAGCGGGAGGTCGTGCTGGTCACCGCGATCGGATCCGGACCGGACGCGGACACCCTGCGCGGGTTGCTGGCCGGGCGGGTGCGGCTGGTGGAGTTCCCGCTGCGTGGTGCCCTGCCGGTCAAGACCCGGGTCCGGGCGGGCGGCCGTCCGCTGCTGCGGGTGGACCGGGGCGACGGGGTCCCGCTGCCGTCACCCGACACCGACCTCGACGCGGTGCTGCGCAGCGCCGCCGCCGTCCTCGTGGCCGACTACGGCCGGGGCGTGGCCGACGTGGCCCGCCCGGCCCTCGACGCGATCACCCGCTCGCCGCGGACCGCGCCGGTCGTCTGGGACCCGCACCCCCGCGGGCCGGAGCCGACGCCGGGCACCCGCCTGGTCACCCCCAACCTCGCCGAGGCCGCCGGCGCGGACGCCGCCGAGCTCGCGGCCCGCTGGGGGGCCTCCGACGTGGCCGTCACGATGGGGGCGCGGGGCGCGGTGCTCAGCCGCGGGTCGGCGTCGCCGATGCTGGTGCCGGCCCCGTTCACCGCCTCCGGCGACCCCTGCGGCGCCGGTGACTGCTTCTCCGCGACCGTCGTGGTCGCGCTCGCCGACGGGGCGCTGCCCGAGGAGGCCGTCACCCGGGCGGTCGCGGCCGCCTCGGCGTTCGTGGAGTCGGGCGGCGCGGCGGCGTGGCCCGGACCGTCCGGCGCCGAGGTCCGCTCCGCCGCCGGGCTGGACGGGGCGCTGGCGCTCGCCGCGACGGTGCGTGCCGGGGGCGGCACGGTCGTGGCCACCGGCGGATGCTTCGACCTGCTGCACGCCGGGCACGTGGGGCTGCTCGAAGCGGCCCGACGCACCGGGGACTGCCTGATCGTCTGCCTCAACTCCGACGCCTCGGTGACCCGCCTGAAAGGACCGGGCCGCCCGCTCAACACCGCCGCCGACCGCGCCCGGGTGCTGGGCGGGTTGGCCAGCGTCGACGCGGTGGTGGTGTTCGACGAGGACACCCCGGAGCGGGTGCTCGAGGCGCTGCGGCCGGACCGCTGGGTGAAGGGCGGCGACTACACGGTCGACGCGCTGCCCGAGGCCGCGGTCGTGCGCTCCTGGGGCGGCGAGGCCGTCGTGCTGCCGTACCTCGACGGGCACTCCACCACCGACCTGGTCCACCGGGCCACCGCGGGAGCCGGCCGATGAGCACGGTGCTGGTGTTGCGCGCGCTGGGGCTCGGCGACCTGCTGGCGGCGGTGCCCGCGCTGCGCGGGTTGCGGCGGGCCTGTCCGGAGCACGAGATCGTGCTCGCGGCGCCCGCGCGGTTCGCGGACGTCGTGGCGGCCACCGGCGCGGTGGACCGGCTGCTGCCGACCACGGCGCCGGGCCGGGAGGTGCCGTCCCACCTCGACTGGGACGGTCCCCCGCCGGACGTGGCGGTGGACCTGCACGGCAACGGTCCGCTGAGCCACGACCTGCTGGCTGCGCTCGGCCCGGCCCGGATCCTCAGCTGGGTCGACGGGCCGACCTGGCGCGACGACGAGCACGAGCGGGTCCGCTGGTGCCGGCTGCTGCGGTTTTACGGCATCGGCGCCGACCCCGACGACGTCCGCCTCGACGTGGTGCGCCCACCGGGGCCGGGCGCGGTGCTGATCCACCCCGGCGCCGACGCCGCCGCCCGCCGCTGGCCCGCCGACCGGTTCGCCGCCGTGGCCAGGGCCCTCACCGCGGCCGGCGTCCCGGTGGTCATCACCGCCGGCCGGGGTGAAGGCGCCCTCGCCGCGGCCGTCGCCGACCGGGCCGGCCTCCCACCGGCCACAGTGGTCGGCGGCGACGCGGACGTCCCGTTCGCGGCACTCGCCGCCCGCGTCGCCGGTGCCCGCGCGGTGGTGGTGGGCGACACCGGGATCGCCCACCTGGCCAGTGCGGTCGCCACCCCGTCGGTCGTGCTGTTCGGGCCGGTCAGCCCGGCGCTCTGGGGTCCGCCGGCCGACTTCCGGCACCGGGTGCTCTGGCGCCCCGACGACCCGGCCGTGCTCCGTCCCGGCGACGCCCACGGCACCACCCCGGACGCCCGCCTGCTCCGCGTCGGCGTGGACGACGTGCGCACCGAGCTCGCGGCACTCGGGATCCCGACGGAAGCCGCGCTGAGCGGGGCCGCGCGGTGACCGCGACCGGCATCGTCCTGATCACGCGCAACCGGCGGGAACGCACGCTGCGCACGCTCGGCGTGCTGACCGCGCTGCCGCAGCGGCCCCCGATCGTCGTGGTCGACAACGCGTCGGCCGACGGCACCGCGGACGCCGTGCGGCGCCACCACCCGGACGTGCGCCTGGTGCGCGGTCACCGCAACCACGGCGCACCCGCACGCACGCTGGGCGCCCGGATGCTCGCCACGCCGTACGTCGCGTTCAGCGACGACGACTCCTGGTGGGCGCCGGACGCGCTCCCGATCGCCGAGGGGCACTTCGCGCGGAACCCGCGGCTCGGGTTGATCGCGGCACGCACGCTGGTGGGGCCGGAGCACACCGAGGACCCGCTCAACCGGGTGCTCGCCACCTCGCCGCTCGGCACCGCGGCGGACCTGCCGGGGCCGTCCGTGCTGGGGTTCCTGGCGTGCGCGAGCGTCGTGCGCCGGAACGCGTTCCTGCAGACCGGCGGCTTCTCCGAGATCCTGCACTTCGGCGCCGAGGAGACGCTGCTCGCGATCGACCTCGCCGCCGCCGGGTGGGGCGTCGCGTACTGCGCCGACGTCGTCGCGCACCACCACCCCGACGACGGCGGGCGGCCCGGACGCGCGATTCGGCTGCGCCGCAACGCGCTGCTCACCACGTGGCTGCGCCGGCCCTGGCCGGTGGTGGCCGCGGACACCGCGGCGCTGGCCCGGGCGGCACGCACCGATCCGGGGGCCCGGCGGGTGCTCGCCGCCGCGGCGCCGAAGCTGCTGACCGCCGTGGGGAACCGCCGACGCCTTCCGGGTCGCGTCGAGAACGATCTGACGCTGCTCTGAGGAGAGAGATCCATGTTCGACGATCGGGTCACCGTCGCGGTGATCACGCACAACCGACGCGACGAGCTGCTGCACACGCTCGCCCGGCTCGAGGCGTTGCCGGAGCGGCCGCGGGTGATCGTGGTGGACAACGCGTCCACCGACGGCACCGCCGCGGCGGTACGGGAACGCCACCCGGACGTCCGGCTGCTGGCGCCCGGGCGCAACCTCGGCGCGACCGGGCGGAACCTGGCCGCGCGCGAGGTCACCACGCCCTACCTGGCGTTCTGCGACGACGACACGTGGTGGGAGCCGAAGTCGCTGGCCGGGGCCGCGGACCTGCTCGACGCCAACCCGCTGGTCGCGGCGGTGACCGCCCGGATCCTCGTCCACGCGGACGGGCGGGAGCCGTTCGAGGACCCGATCGTGGCCGAGCTGCGCGATTCGCCGGTGCCGCGGCCGGACTGGCTCCCGGGGCCGGCGCTCGGGTCGTTCCTGGCCGGCGCGACCGTCGTGCGGCTCGACCCGTTCCGGGCCGCCGACGGGTTCTCGTCGCGGCTGTGGCTCGGCGGCGAGGAGGAGCTGCTCGCCGTCGACCTGGCCGCGGCCGGATGGTGGCTGGTGTACGCGGAGGACCTGACGATCCACCACCGGCCGTCCCCGGCCCGCGACGCGACGCTGCGGCGGCGCCACGGCATCCGCAACACGCTCTGGTTCACCTGGCTGCGGCGGCCGCTGGGCCCGGCCGCGCGGCGCACCGCGTTCCTCGCGACGACCGTGCCGCGCGACCGGACGTCGCTGCTGGCGTTCGCGGAGGCCGCCGCGGGGCTGCCCTGGGTGCTGGCCGAACGGCGCCCGGCGCCGGAGTGGGTGGAGCGGGGGTTGCGTGCGCTGGAGGCGCCGCAGCGTGCGTCGGGAGCGCGCTCCTATGTCGGCTAAGGTGCTGGTCGCCGGCTGGTACAGCTTCCTGCACGGCGAGGCGACGGCCGGGGACGTGCTCGCCGGCGACGCCGTCACCGCCGCGCTGGACACGCTCGGCCGCGAGTACGACGTGGTCTGGTCGCCGGGGTTCCGGCCGGGCGCGCTCCACCTCGACGACGTCGAGCCGGCCGACTACGACACGGTCGTGTTCGCCTGCGGGCCGCTGCACAGCGACCCACCGGCCCCGCTCCTCGAGCTGCACGAACGCTTCGCCCACTGCCGCCGGATCGCGGTCGGGGTCTCGGTGCTCGACCCGTCCGACCCGGCCGTGACCGGCTTCTCCGTCGTGCTCCCCCGGGACGCCACCGGGTGCGAGCCGGCGGCCGACCTCGCGTTGGCCGCGCCCGAGCCGGACGCCGTACCCGTAGTCGGTGTGATCCTCACCGACGGTCAGCACGAGTACGGCGTCCGGCGGCGGCACCGGGAGGTCAGCGAGGCGCTCACCGGCTGGCTGCACGGCCTCGACGTGGCCCGTCTCCCGCTCGACACCCGGCTGGACACCCGCGACTGGCGGCTGGCGGCCACGCCCGGCCAGTTGCGTTCGGTGCTGAACCGCCTGGACGTGATCGTCACGACCCGCCTGCACGGCCTGGTGCTCGGCCTGCAGGCGGGCGTCCCGGTGCTGGCCGTGGACCCGGTCGACGGCGGCGCGAAAGTGACCGCGCAGGCCCGGGCGCTCGGCTGGCCGGCGATCCTGCCCGCCGACGACCTGAGCCGCCTGGACGAGTGGTGGCGCTGGTGCCTCTCCCCCGCCGCGCGCACCTGGGTCAACCCGCCGAACACGCTGGTGAAGAGGTTGGTGGAGGTGCTGCCGGGGGTAGCACCCCGGGCATGACACGGGTGCTCGCGATCACCGCAGGCTCGCACAGCGTCGGCATCGCGCTGGTCGACGGCGAGGAGGAACTCGCGGCGGAGACGCTCGACGTGGACCCCGGTACGGCCGGGGACGCGCTGCGCGCGTTCCTCGAGACGCTGCCCGCGCCGCCGGACGCGGTCGGGCACCGGCTGGTGCACGGCGGCGGCCTGGTCGCGGTGCCCACGCTCGTCGACGACGCGCTCGCCGACGCGTTGAGCGGGGTGGCGGATCTCGCGCCGCAGCACGACCCGCCCGCGCTGGCCCTGCTCGCCGCGGCCCGGCGCGAGTTGCCCGACGTACCGCACTACGTCTGCCCCGACACCCGGTTCCACGCCGGGTTGCCGCCGGCCGCGGCGCTGCTGCCGCTGCCGGCGCGGTGGCGGGAGCGGTGGGGGTTGCACCGGTACGGGTTCCACGGGCTGTCGTACGCGTGGGCGTCCCGGCGGGCCGCGGCGATCCTGGACCGGCCGTCGCCGAACCTGGTGATCGCGCACCTCGGTGGCGGCGGGTCGGTGTGCGCGGTCGCCGGTGGGCGCAGCGTCGACACGACGATGGGGATGACACCGCTGGACGGGATCCCGATGACCAAACGGTCGGGAGCGGTGGACCCCGGGTTGCTGCTGTGGTTGCTCGACGGGCGCCTGACCCGCGACGAGCTCGCCGACGGGCTGGAGAAGGAGTCCGGGCTGCTGGGCATGTCGGGCGGGTTGTCGGCCGACACGCGTGAGCTGGTGGCGTCCCCGGACCCGGTGGCGGCCGCGGCGCTGGACGCCTACGCCCACGCGGTGCGGCGGGCCATCGGAGCGATGGCGGTGTCGCTGCCCCGGCTGGACGCGCTCGTGTTCACCGGCGAGATCGGCTGGGACCAGCCCGAGGTCCGTTCGGCGGTCTGCGCGGAGCTCGCGATCCTCGGCATCCAGCCGGTGACGGCCGATCCGGTGACCGAGGACGGCGTGATCTCCCGCGAGGGCGTCCCCGTGCTGGTCGTCGAGACCGACGAAGAGCGCCAGATCGCGCTCGAGGTGAGCGCTGCCCGCTCCTAGAGCGGGCAGCGCCCCACGAACTCACGCCGGGGGAACCTCCGACGCCATCACGGCGTCGGCGCGCTCCCAGGCGCGGTGCATCCCGAGCGCGGTCACCAGGCCCGCGACGAACTCCTTGTCGGGGGCGTCGCCGAGCAGCACGCCCGGCCCCGGCGCGATGCCCGCACCGGCGAGCACCGTCGCCCCGTCGCCCCAGGCGCCGATCGCCTTGGCGTGGCGGTACGCCTCGAGCAGCAGGATCCGGGCCTTGATGTCCCCGGCGTCCGGCGTCTCGGCCACCCCGGAGGCGACGACGACCGCGTCGAACTCGATCGAACGGGCGGTGAGGAACGTCCGCTCGACGATCTCCCGGCCGAGGTTGCCGCCGTGCGGCGCGATCACCCGCACCACCGCGCCGGCGCCCTCGAGCGCCTTGCGCAGCTTCCCGATGCCGTCGACGTCGGCGCCCGGACCGGCCACCACGCCGACGATCCGGCCGGTGATCGGGCCCGGCTCGGCCGGGATCTGCGACAGCGCCGGCGAGATCGCGCCGTGCGCGACGGGCTCACCCTTCGGAGCGGGCAGCCCGAGCCCGGCCGCGACCGCCTCGCACAGCCCGGTGTCGATCTTCGCGAGCACCTCGAGCTCGCGCTCCTTGATCGCCTGCTCGTAGCACTTGCCCAGCTCGAACGTGAACGCCTCGGTGATGTGCACCTGCTCGATCGGCGTCAGCGAGTGGTAGAACAGCGCCGCCTGGCTGAAGTGGTCGTCGAACGAGGCCGGGTTCTCCCGGACCTTCGGCCCGTCGACCCGGGTGGGGATCTCGACGTACCCGTCCTCACTGGTGAACGGGCCGCCCCCGTCGATCGAGTTCGGCAGGTACGGCGCGATCCCACGGTGCACCGCGGTCTGGTGGAAGCCGTCGCGCAGGTTGTCGTTCACCGGCACGTGCGGGCGGTTGATCGGCAGCTGCGGGAAGTTCGGCCCGCCCAGGCGGGTGAGCTGCGTGTCCACGTAGGAGAACAGCCGGCCCTGCAGCAGCGGGTCGTTGGTGACGTGGATGCCCGGCACGAGGTTGCCGAGGTGGAACGCCACCTGCTCGGTCTCGGCGAAGTAGTTCGTCGGGTTCCGGTCGAGCGTCAGCTTGCCGACGAGCTGCACCGGCGCGAGCTCCTCGGGGACGATCTTCGTCGGGTCGAGCAGGTCGATGCCCTCGAACGTCTCGTCCTCGGTGTCGGGGAACAGCTGCAGGCCCAGCTCGTACTCGAGGAACGCGCCGTTCTCGATGGAGTCGGCCAGGTCCCGGCGGTGGAAGTCGGGGTCGACGCCGGCCGCGATCTGCGCCTCCTCCCACACCAGCGAGTGCACGCCGGCGACGGGCTTCCAGTGGAACTTCGCGAGCACCGTGTCGCCGTCGGCGTTCTGGAGGCGGAACGTGTGGACGCCGAAGCCCTCCATCGTCCGGTAGGAGCGCGGGATGCCCCGGTCGGACATGTTCCAGAAGACGTGGTGCGTGGCCTCGGTGTGCAGCGACACGAAGTCCCAGAACGTGTCGTGGGCCGACTGGGCCTGCGGGATCTCGCGGTCCGGGTGCGGCTTCCCGGCGTGGATGATGTCCGGGAACTTGATCGCGTCCTGGATGAAGAACACCGGGATGTTGTTGCCGACGAGGTCGAAGTTCCCCTCGTCGGTGTAGAACTTCACCGCGAACCCGCGGGTGTCGCGCACCGTGTCCGCGGAGCCGCGGGAGCCCAGCACGGTCGAGAACCGCACGAAGACGTCGGTCTCCTGGCCCTTCTCGGCGAGGAACTTCGCCTTCGTGGCCGACGCGGCGTTGCCGTACGACACGAACGTGCCGTGCGCGGCCGCGCCCCGGGCGTGCACGACCCGCTCCGGGATGCGCTCGTGGTCGAAGTGCGTGATCTTCTCGCGCAGGTGGTGGTCCTCGAGCAGCGACGGACCGCGCCGACCGGCCTTCAGCGAGTGGTCGGTGTCCGACAGCCGCAGTCCCTGCGCGGTCGTGAGGTGGTCCCCGGCTTGCGCGCGGGGATCCCCGCCGAGCAGCCCTTCACGCTCGGTGCGTCCGGTGGGGCTGACCGTCTTTGGTGCGCCTTGGTCGGGGTGGCGTTCGGCAGGCATCCGTAGCTTCTCCTCGCCCTCACTGGTGACTGACGGCGGCCGGATGCCCCGATTAGTCCCCTTCAAACGGCTAAATTTGAACGTGTCAAGCCGTCATTCCTGGGCATCCGGGCGGCATGGTGAGCATCGGATACTTCCTGTCCTGCGAAGAGTTCGGCCCGCGTGAGCTGGTCGACCAGGCCCGGCGCGCCGAGCAGGCCGGGTTCACCCGGCTCTGGATCTCCGACCACTTCCACCCGTGGAACGGCGAGCAGGGCAACAGCCCGTTCGTCTGGTCGGTCATCGGGGCGCTGTCCGAGGCCGTGTCGCTGCCGGTGACCACGGCGGTCACCTGCCCCACGGTCCGGATCCACCCGGCGATCATCGCGCAGGCCGCCGCCACGGCCGCGGTGCAGCTGGAGGGCCGGTTCGTGCTCGGCGTCGGCTCCGGCGAGGCCCTCAACGAACACATCCTGGGCGACGCGTGGCCGCCGGCCGGTGTCCGCCAGGACATGCTCGAGGAGGCCGTCGCGCTCATCCGTGAGCTGCACACCGGGAAGATCGTCACGCATCACGGCGAGCACTACGTGGTGGAGAACGCGCGGATCTACACACTGCCGTCGGAGCCGGTGCCGATCTACGTGTCGGCGTTCGGCCCCCAGGCGGCCGAGTTGGCCGCCGCGATCGGCGACGGGTTCTGCACCACCCAGCCGGACGCGTCGCTGGTGAAGACGTACCGCGACGCCGGCGGGAAGGGCCCGGCCCAGGGCGGGATGAAGGTCTGTTACGCCCCGGACCGGGCCTCGGCCGTGAAGACCGTGCACCGGCTGTGGCCCAACGAGCAGCTGCCCGGCCAGCTCGCGCAGGAACTGGCGACGCCGCTCTTGTTCGAGCAGGCCTCCGAGCTGATCACCGAGGAGACGATCGACTCGTCCCCGCTGCCGCTCGGCCCGGATCTCGACGAGCACGCGAAGTCGGTGCAGGAGTACGTCGACGCGGGCTTCGACGAGGTCTACGTCCAGCAGATCGGCCCGGGCCAGGAGGCGTTCTTCGCCGCCTGGGAGAAGGACGTCCTCCCCCGCTTCGCCTGACCCGGATGTGGGCGGGCCGCAGCCACTGGCTGCGGGC
>NZ_BAAAGX010000004.1:0-53052 GCF_039524755.1 Cryptosporangium japonicum | reverse complement strand
TTGATGTTGGCCGACGTCAAATTCCACGGCTTCGGGGGCCGCGTTGAAGGTCTTCATCAGCTGGTCGAAACCGCGGAGCAAAGTCATCGCCGAGCGCCTCCACGCCTGGCTTCCCGACCTGCTCCACGAAATCGAGCCGTGGATGTCGAGCATGGATATCGACCAAGGTCAGCAGTGGGCGATCGAACTCCTCGGGGAGCTCCGCGAAAAAGACGCACACGGCATCATCTGCGTCACGCCGGAGAATCGGACCGAGCCTTGGCTGAATTTCGAGGCAGGGGCGTTGGCCGGATCGTTGGCCGGAAACAATGTGACGCCCGTTCTCTTCGGTCTGGCACCGGCCGATCTCAGTGGCCCGCTGTCGCACTTTCAGCACGCGTCTCTGACGAGCATGGAAGAGATGCGCAGACTCGTCGGAACCCTGAACTCCCGGTGCCGGCGACCGCTGGACGACGTGCGCCTCACTCGGCAGTTCCGGCGCGTCTGGCGAGAGCTCGCCGAAGACCTCGCGGCCCTTCCGGACGGCGCCGACGTCGATCCGGCCACCAGCCGACCCCTGAGCGAGAAAATCGATGAGGTACTCGAACGTATCCGCCTGATCGAGAAGGTGAGCTCGCCGAAGATGTCTCCTCTGGGCAGATGGCCGGACCGGGTGACGGTCGTGCTGCCTCCGCACTGGTCCGAGGAGAGCGGGTACGCGGCCGTCAACACCTTGGCGATCGAGTACGACACCACGGTCACGAAGTTTCTCGACGCGATCTATTTCCGCATTTCCGACGAGGTCGACGCGTACACCTATGGCTGGCAATGGGTGCTGCAACGATCCGGTGACGATCGTGTCTTCGACGACCTCGGAGACTCCTGGGAAATTCCCTTCGACAGCTCGCAGGACGTCCGGTCGCTCGTCGACGCCGGCATCGAGCCGGATGACACTCTGGTGGTCCGCAAGCTGAATGTTCCGCCTCAGCCGGAGAAGCGGGCGTAGATCGTCATGACCTTGCGCAGGCCGCGGCGTTCGTAGAAGCGTTCGGCGCCGGTGTTGCCCTCGACGACGTCCAGCATCAGGTCGTGGACACCGCGGGCCTGTAGTTCGGCGTCGACGCGGTCGGCCAGCGCGGTGCCGAGGCCGGTGCCGCGCCAGCCGGGGGCGATCGACAGGGACTGCAGGTGCGCGATGCGGTCACCGGTGACCCAGGTGTCCTCCGGTCCGTCGACGACCTCGACCAGCGCGTAGCCGACCGGGACGTCGCCGGAGTAGGCGACCAGCACGAACGAGCCGGGCCGGGCGAGCCACTCCCGGTACTCGTCGCTCCGGACGCTCCACGACACGTCCGGCGCGTGGTACGCGAGGTCCGGCAGGCCCTTCTGGTGGTGGGCGTGCAGCGCCTTCCAGAGGTGCTCGACGGCGGGGACGAGCTCAGCCCCGCCGAGCAGGATTCTCGGTTCCACCACCGAAGTATGTCCCGGGAGGCACCCCGACCGTACGGTGAAAAGCGGCCACGAACGCGCTGGCCGAGCCGTAGCCGGCGCGGCGGGCGGCGGCCGCCACCGGGTGACCGGTGGCCAGCACCGGCATCGCGGCACGCAGGCGCGCGTGGGTGCGCCAGCGCCCGAACGACAGGCCGGTCTCGGCGAGGAACACGCGCCGCAGCGTGCGTGCGCTGGCGCCGACCGCACGGCCCCACTCGGTCAGCGTCCGGGCGTCGGCCGGGTCCGCGACGATCGCCGCCGCCACCGCGGCCGCGCGGGCGTCCACCGGCAGCGGGAGCGGAATCGCCACCGCCTCCAGCGGCTCGAGCAGGTCGAAGACCACCGCCTCGGCGCGGGCGCGCTCGTCGGACGCGAGCCCGAAATCCGCGAGGTGGTCGAAGAGCGCGGCGAGCAGCGGGGTCACCCCGACGACCGTCGGCTCGGGCCAGTGGATCGGGCACCGCTCGGGCAGGAAGTACGGGCTGCGGTTCCAGGACGGGTCGACCGCCCCGGTGGCGTGCACGAGGCCGGCCGGCACCCAGAGCGCGAGCGCACGCGGCAGGAACCACGTCGACTCGCCGATCCGGACGCTCGCCACGCCCCTCTGCGACCACACCAGCTGGTGCACCTAGTGCCGGTGCGGCGGGAACCACTCGCCGCCGGCCAGCTCGAAGTTCCCCACGACGACGGCGCCACCGTGGCCGTAGCGCGACATGAGTTGGCAACCTAGCGCATCGCGGCCGGACGCGGCGTCGGCTTAGCGTCCGGACCATGCCGATGAACTGGATCCATCGCCGGTTGTGCAGCTCCGACACCTGGTTCGCCAAGGTCGAGGACACGCTGATCCCGTGGGCGCTGAACGGGGTCGAGCTCGGCGCGGACGTGCTGGAGATCGGGCCCGGGTTCGGGGCCACCACCCGGGTGCTGGCGCGCTCGGTGCCGCACCTGACCGCGGTGGAGGTGGACCCGGCGTCGGCCGCGCGGCTGGGGGCCGGGATCCCCGGCGTCCGGGTGGTCACCGGGGACGCCACCGCGCTGGACTTCGCGGACGACTCGTTCGACGCGGTCGTGTGTTTCACGATGCTCCACCACGTGCCGTCGCCGGCCGCGCAGGACCGGTTGTTCGCGGAGGCCCACCGGGTGCTGCGGCCGGGCGGGATCTTCGCCGGGTCGGACAGCCGGTACAGCACGCGGTTCCGGTTCCTCCACGTTTTCGACACGATGGTCGTCGTCGACCCGGATGTACTTCCGGACCGGCTGCGCGCGGCCGGGTTCGACGATCCGGTGGTGACGCCCGTCCCCGGGTCGTTCAAATTCCGCGCCCGGAAAAGTTAACGGCGACTCTCGACAGAGGGGTGTGGGCCGCGTCACGATGCCTGAGCCACTTCCTCCGAGCGCGTGAGGTGTTGCCCGTGTACCCAGGAGCCTATGTCGCCTCCTCCCCCGACAAGCCCGCCGTCGTCATGGAGGACGACAGCGAGGTCCTGACCTACGCCCAGCTGGAAGAACGTTCCGTCCGCCTGGCCAACGCCTTCCGGGACGCGGGCCTGCGTCCCGGTGACGTCGTGGCGTTGCTGACCGAGAACAGCCCGCGGGTCTTCGAGGTCTACTGGGCCTGTTTACGGTCCGGGTTGTATCTGACGTCGGTGAACTGGCACCTCGCGAAACCCGAGGTCGCCTACATCCTCGAGGACTGCGGCGCGTCGGCACTGGTGGTGTCCGAGAGCCTCCTGCCGCTGGTCGAGGGTGAGTTCCCCGCGCTGCACACCCGGATCGTGATCGGCGGGAACTACGAGGAGCTGCTGGCGAGCTCGTCGCCGGAACCACCGGCCGACCAGCCGCGCGGCGGCGACATGCTCTACTCCTCGGGCACCACCGGGCGCCCCAAGGGCATCAAGCCCCACCTGCCCGAACGGCAGGTGCACGAGCCGGGCGACCCGTACGTCGCGGTGTTCGGGCCGCTCTACGGCTTCAACGAGAACTCGGTCTACCTCTCCCCCGCGCCGCTCTACCACGCGGCGCCGCTGCGCTTCGGCATGGTCGTGACGTCGCTCGGCGGCACCGTGGTGGTGATGCCCTCGTTCGACGCCGAGCGGGCGGTGCGGGCGATCGCGCACCACCGGGTGACGCACAGCCAGTGGGTGCCGACGCACTTCGTCCGGATGCTGCGGTTGCCGGTCTCGGTGCGGGGAGGGTTCGATCTGAGCTCGCACAAGACCGCGATCCACGCCGCCGCGCCGTGCCCCGTCGAGGTGAAGCGGCAGATGATCGAGTGGTGGGGGCCGATCCTCGAGGAGTACTACGCCTCCACCGAGGGCGCCGGGGGCACGTTCATCGGCTCCGAGGAGTGGCTGAAGCACCCGGGTTCGGTGGGCAAGCCGATGATCGGCATCCCGCGCATCTGCGACGACGCCGGGCAGGAGGTGCCGATCGGCACTCCCGGGCTCATCTACTTCGAGCGTGACGACCTGCCGTTCGTCTACCACAACGCCCCGGAGAAGACGCGCAGCGCGCAGCACCCGGAGCATCCGACGTGGACGACGGTCGGCGACGTCGGGTACCTCGACGACCAGGGCTACCTGTTCCTGAGCGACCGCAAGGCGTTCACGATCATCTCCGGCGGCGTGAACATCTACCCGCAGGAGATCGAGGACGCGCTGCTCCAGCACCCCGCCGTGCTGGACGTGGCGGTGATCGGGGTGCCGGACGCCGAGTTCGGCGAGTCGGTGCTCGCCGTCG
The DNA here is from genome assembly GCF_039524755.1 of Cryptosporangium japonicum. NCBI lineage: Bacteria > Bacillati > Actinomycetota > Actinomycetes > Cryptosporangiales > Cryptosporangiaceae > Cryptosporangium > Cryptosporangium japonicum. Next base: position 48,843 of record NZ_BAAAGX010000004.1, on the reverse strand, counting down.
TGCAGCTGGTGGCGTCGGCGTCGCCCGACGACGACACCCGGGCCTCGATCGCCGAGTTCGCCCGGGAGCAGCTCGCCGGGTTCAAGGTGCCGAGGCGCATCGAGTTCACCGACGCACTCCCCCGGACGCCCACCGGCAAACTGGTCAAGGGCAAGCTCCGGGAGGAGTACGCCTGAGTGGCTCCTCCGTGAACCTCACGGCGTGAGGTTCACGGAGGCTTCCGTGGTCTGGACGATGAAGGTCAGGGACTCCTGGAAGTAGAGCTCGATGCTCGTCGCGTCGTGCGAGAGGTAGCCGATCGAGACGTCCTGGCCGAGGTGCAGCTCGAAGTCGCCGCCGCGGGTGGAGAGCACGACCGCGCCGTCGATGGCCGGCGCCCAGATGATCTCGCCGTTGCGCAGCACGCGGGCGATGTGTTCGTGGATCGGGTAGCCGTGGTCGGCGGTCTCGGCCACGGCGGTGTAGGCCTCGGCCGAGAGCAGCAGGCTGTACGGACCGTCCACACCGGCCAGGCGGAGCGCCGTGATCGCCTGCGCGACCGCGTTCGGGTACTCGCGGACGTCGTCCGGCAGCGCGATCGTGGAGTTCGAGCTGCCCGGCCGCAGCCCGGTGATGTTCGCGGCCGCGTAGCCGTCGAGGATCGCGCGGTCCTCGGCGAACGCCAGCGCCTTCGCCGCGTCCTTCACCGGCTGCCAGTCGGAGTCCTTCGCGCCGCGCTCGACGTCGTCCACGGCCTGGCGGTCGACGACGAACGGGATGCGGAACTCGACGATCGGCTGCACGACCCGGGTGCGCGCGAGCACCCCCTCGGCCGGCGCGGCGAGCTCGCTCAGGTGCCCGGTGCCGACGGCGGACAGCTCCTCGCCGGACGGACCGAGCACGTCGACGACCCGCCGGGCGGCGACGTGGCGGGTGAACGTGCGCTTGGCCTCGGTCTCGATGTCGGCCCAGGCGGCGTCGGAGATCGGGGCGAGCTCGCGGTACAGGTTGTTCACGGTGCGGTGCTCCTCTTGAGGCTGCCGATGCGCAGCGAGTGTTCGTCGGCGTTTCCGGGCGGTTCCGGCGCGCCCGGCGGGTCGTCCATCCAGTCGGCGCTGGGAACGAAGAACAGGCTGCCGGTGACCGCGGCGGAGAAGTCGAGGATCCGGTCGGTGACGCCCTCGGGGCGGCCGAGGAACATGTTGCGCAGCATCTGCTCGGTGACGCCCGGCGACTTCGCGTAGCCGATGAAGTACGTACCGAACTCGCCCTGCGCCACCGACCCGAACGGCATGTTGTCGCGGACGATCTGCTGCTCGTTGCCGTCCGCGTCCTCGATCGTGTTCAGCGCGACGTGCGAGTCGGCCGGCTTGACGTCGTCGGCGAGCTCCATGTCGTCGAGCTTGGTGCGGCCGATGATCTTCTCCTGCGCCTCGACGCTCAGCCCGTTCCAGGCGTCCAGGTCGTGGAGGTACTTCTGCACGACGACGTAGCTGCCCCCGGCGAAGTCCGGGTCCTCGTCGCCGATCGCGGCGGCTTCCAGCGCCCCGGCGCCGGTGGGGTTCTCGGTGCCGTCGACGAAGCCCATCAGGTCGCGCTGGTCGAAGTAGCGGAACCCGACGGTCTCGTCGACGATCTCGGCGCTGTCCCCGAGCCGTCGGCGCAGGTGGGTGGCGAGCTCGAAGCAGAGGTCCATGCGGCGGGCCCGGATGTGGAACAGCAGGTCACCGGGCGTCGACGGGGCGGTGTGCTTGCCGGTGAGCTCCCGGAACGGGTGGAGCTCGGCCGGCCGCGGCCCCCCGAAGAGCCGGTCCCAGGCGTCCGACCCGATGCCGGTGACGACGCTCAGCTCGCCCTCGGGTGCGCGGAACCCGACCGAGCGGCCGATGCCCGCGATGTCGGGGACGAGGTCGCGCACGGTGTCCTCACCGCCCGCGCGGATCACCACGACGAGGAAGATCGCCGCCTCGGTGAGCGGTGTGAGCACCGGTTGCGACTCCACCGGCTTGACCATTCGCTTCTCTCCTCCGCCGGACGCCTGCGCCCTCCATCCTGCCGCTAACGCAGGCAAACGCATCAGTCGGGTGACGGCCGATCGGGGACGGCGCGGAGTTTGTCGGGGTTGGCGACGTTGTGGAGGCCGGCGATCCGGCCGGCGTCGTCGAGGTCGAGCGTGAGGGCGGCGACCACCCGGCCGGCGCCGCGGAACACGACGCCCGCGGTGCCGTTGAGGTCGAGGACCTCGGCGCTCATGTCGGCCGGGTCGACGCCCTCGTACGGGCGGGTGGCGACGCCGGCGAACCAGGCCGCGACCCGCTCGGCCCCCACCACCGGGCGCATCGCCTGGCGGACCTTGCCGCCGCCGTCGGTCCAGAGCGTGACGTCGGGCGCGAGCAGTTCGAGCAGCGTGTTCAGGTCGCCGCCGACCGCGGCGGCGAGGAAGCGTTCGGTGACCTCGCGATGGCGCGCGCGGGTGGCGCTGAAGCGGGGGCGGCGGGCCCTGACGTGTTCGCGGGCGCGGTGGGCGGCCTGGCGGACGGTGTCCGGTGACCGGTCGACGGCCTCGGCGATCTCGGCGTGGGTGAAGCCGAACGCCTCGTGCAGGACGAACACCGCCCGTTCGAGCGGGGTGAGGTTCTCCAGCACCAGCAGCAACGCGATCGAGACGTCGTCGGCGGTGTCCGCGGTCGTGACGACGGGTTCCGGGAGCCACGGGCCGAGGTAGGTCTCGCGGCGGGCCTGGCGCGCGCGGAGCCGGTCGATCGCGAGTCGGGTCGTGATCCGCGCCAGGTAGGCCTTGGGGTCGGCGACGTCGGTGCGGTCGGCCGCGGACCACTTCACCCAGGTGTCCTGGACGACGTCCTCGGCGTCGGCGACGGTGCCGAGGATGCGGTAGGCCACCGCGAACAGCAGGCCGCGGTACTCGTCGAACGCGGTCATCGGGTGTACCTCCCACCCCGCCGCCAGCCCAGCACGGCCGTGCGCGGCGCGGTGAGGCTGCGCCCGAACGCCGGCCACGGTGCCGCGCTCACGGTCTCCTTGTACCACCGGGCCGACCGGCCGGTCAGGGCCGCGCGCCTCGGGCTGTCGTCCGGACGGGTGAACTGGACGACCGCGTCGCGGCGGCCCAGGCTGACCGGCACGTGCAGATAGCCGAAGCGGAACGGTTTCGGCGCTCGGCCGTCCAGCACACGCACGATCGCCACCGCCGCCGCGACGCCGGTGGGCATGCCGCTCTGGCACGTGCCGTGCAGGGTGCCGAACGTCTGGCGGACGGCGGCGGCGTCGCCCACCGCGTAGATCTCCGGGTGCGAGACCGAGCGGAGCGTCGCGTCGGTGACGATGCGGTTCCTCCTGTCGACGTCGAGGCCGGCGTCCGCGGCGAGCGGGGCGACGCGGACGCCGCCGGTCCAGAGCACGAGGTCGGCGGGTTCGGGTCCGCCGTCGTCGAGGTGGACGGCGTGCGGGTGCACCGCGCGGACCACGCCGGTGCGGACGCGGACACCGAGGCGGGCCAGCGCGGCCGTGAGGTGCGCGCGTGCTCTCGGACCGAGCGTGGCGCCGGGGGCGTCGCGGCCCAGGAGCGTGACCCGCAGCGCCGGGTGGCTCTCGGCGATCTCCGCCGCGGCCTCGACCCCGGTGAGCCCGCTCCCGCAGACCACGACGCGGCCGGCGCCCAGGGACGCCAGGCGGGTGGCCGTCCGGGTGGCGGAGTCGAGGGTGTCGAGGGTGTCGGCGTGGTCGGTGGCGCCCGGGACGGCGTCGGTGTCGGCGACCGCGCCCAGTGCGTACACGAGCGTGTCGTAGTGGAGTTCGCGCTCGTCGTCGACGCGGACGGTGCGGGCGGCGGCGTCCAGACCGGTGACCCGGCCCCGTACGAACTCGACGCCGGTGCCGGCCAGCAGCGCGGGAATCCGGAACTCGGCCGGGCGCTGCCCGGACGCCACCTGGTGCAGCCGCAGCCGCTCGGTGAACCGCTCGCTCGCGCTGACCAGCGTGACGCGCACGTCGTCCCGCCCGCGCAGCCGCCCGGCGAGGCTCGTCACCGCCGCCAGGCCCGCGTACCCGGCCCCCACCACCATGATCCTGATCATCGTCGCTCGCCTCTCGTGCCGACCGTCACCGTCGAGCGCGAGACGGGGCGCACCCCCGCGGACGTGAACCGCAGTGGCGTGGCTCACACCGGGCAGAATGACCGGCATGAGCGTGACGTCGGCACTGGTGTCGTTCGCCGCGGTCGCGGCCCTGTTGACGGTCGTGCCGGGGCTGGATACCGCGTACGTCCTGCGCACGGCGCTGGTGAGCGGGCGCCGGCCGGCGTTCGCGGCGGCGCTGGGCATCGGCACGGGTGCGCTGGCCTGGGGCGCGGCCGCCGCCGTGGGGGTGTCGGCGCTGCTCACCGCGTCGACGGTGGCATACACCGCACTCCGGGTGGCGGGCGCGGCGTATCTGGTGTGGCTGGGCGTCCAGATGATCCGGTCGACGCTGCGGCGGCGCGAACCGGGCGGGCCCGACGGGCCGGGTGACGCGGTCAGCAGCGTCCGGGCCTGGTGGCGGGGGACGCTGACCAACCTGCTCAACCCCAAGGTCGGGGCGTTCTACCTCGCGGTGATCCCGCAGTTCCTGCCCGAGCAGGCCCCTCCGCTGCTGATGGGGATGGCGCTGGCGCTCGTGCACAACGCCGAGGGGATGCTCTGGTTCACCGCGCTGATCCTTGCCGCGCACGGCGTGCGGGGCTGGCTGCGGCGCCCGTCGGTGCACCGCGCGATCGACCGCGTCACCGGTACGGCCCTGATCGGCTTCGGGCTGAAGCTGGCCGTCTCCCCGCGCTAGCCGGGGCCGGTCAGCGCAGCAGCTGGAGGCCGCCGACGACCTTGTCGACCTGGTTGCGCGGCCCGACCAGGCCGACCGCGTAGTAGGTCAGCTCCTCGTGCGGCGTCGCGGCCAGCGTCGCCTGGTACTCGGTGTAGGCGGTGGCCTGCTGCGCCGCCTGCGGCATGTCGACGACGAGCAGCGCCGGGCGGGCGGCGGCCTTCGTGCGCACCCGGTGCACGGTCCCGGCGTCGGCGCCGAGGATCGAGCAGCCGATGAACGGCAGCGGCTGGTGCTCCAGGCCGGACCCGTCGGCGGTCGCCGGGCCGAGCAGGTCGGGGCGCTGCTGGCCGATCGTCGCCGACAGGCACGCGGCCGCGTTCGCGACCAGCCCGATCGGCAGGTTCCGGTCGACCACGACGACCCACTTCGTGCGCTGCTGGCGGGTGGTGAGCGCGAGCAGCTCCTCGGTCGATGCTTCATCGAGAATGGTCACGGCCGAAACAGTAGGCTGTTGTTTCGCTCCATGGCGCACAGCTCGAACTTCGTTCGATGAATCGGAGAAACAACAGTGATTGATGCGATCGACCGGGCGCTGCTCCGGGAATTGGAGAACGATGCGCGGACGACGAACCGGGACCTCGCGGCCGCGGTCGGGGTGGTGCCGTCGACGTCGCTGCTGCGGGTGCGCGCGCTCCGCGAGACCGGCGTGATCGCGGGCTACCGCGCCGAGATCGACCTGGCCGCGGTGGGGCGGCCGATCCAGGCGTTGATCTCGGTGCGGATCCGGCCGCCGTCGCGGACCGTGATCACCGCGTTCCGGGAGTGGGCGGCGGCGCTGCCGGAGACGATCGGGCTGTTCGTCACCGCCGGCGGGTGGGACTTCCTGATCCACGTCGCGGTGCCCGACAACGACGGGCTCTACGCGTTCGTGATCGACCGGCTCACCGAACGCCGCGAGGTCGCCGACGTCAACACGAGCGTGATCTTCGAACACGTCCGGTCACCGCACGTGGTGTGACCTCCCGGCGGTGCGGCGCAGGCGGCGGAGCGAGGCGTCCAGCAGCACCATCGGGTGGTAGACCGGGATCGGGGTCTCCAGGTGGGCCGAGATCTGGAGCGCGCAGCCGGGGTTGGCGGCGGCGATCACGTCCGCGTTCGCCGCGGCCAGGTTCGCGGCCTTGCGCTTCCCGAGCTCGGCCGCGGCGGCGGGCTGGGTCAGGTTGTAGATGCCGGCCGAGCCGCAGCAGATCTCCCACTCGGCCGGCTCGACGAGCGTCAGCTCCGGGATGCCGCGGAGCAGGCTCCGGGGCTGGGTACGCACGCCCTGGGCGTGGGCGAGGTGGCAGGCGTCGTGGTAGGCCACGCGCATCGGCAGCGAGTGCCGGCGCGCCTGCGGCTCGACCGCGCCGAGCACCTCGTGCACGTCCTTGACCTTCGCCGAGAACGCGGCCGCCCGGGACGCCCACTCCGGGTCGTCGGAGAAGAGGTGTCCGTAGTCCTTCATCGCCGAACCGCAGCCGGCGACGTTGACCGCGACCGTGTCGTAGCCCTCGTAGGCGGCGATCACCTTGCGGGCCTCGACCAGCGCCGACTCCTCGACGCCGCCGTGCAGCTGGAGCGCACCGCAGCAGCGCGGGGCGCGGGGGGCGTGCACCTCGAAACCCTCGGCGGCCAGCACCCGCACGGTCGCCGCGTTGACGTCGCCGAAGAGGGCCCGCTGGATGCAACCCTGCAGGAACGCGATCGTTCCCCGCGGCTCGACCCCCGGCGCGGCGGGGGTCACGCGGGGTAGCTGTCGCACGGTGGCGGCGAGACGCACCGGCGGGGCCAGTGACAGCAGCGCGCGCAGCCGGGACTCCGCCGGGAGCAGCCGGCCCAGGCGGGCGCCGAGCTTTCCGGGCAGCGCCAGCGCGGGCACCAGGGCGCGGACCCGGCCGGGGTGGGTGAAGATGCCGAAGACCAGGGCGCGGAAGGCCCGGTCGGCGGGGGTGCGTGGGACGTTGCGCTCGAGCTGGGGGCGGACCTGCTCGATCAGCCGGTCGTACTGGACGCCGGACGGGCACGCCGTCACGCAGGCCATGCAGCCCAGGCAGCGGTCGAAGTGCGTCTGCAGGGTGGGGCCGACCGCGTCCTCGTGGCCGACACGCATGAGCACGATGCGTCCGCGGGGTGAGTCGGCCTCGTCCTGGAACACCGCGTAGCTGGGGCAGGTGGGCAGACAGAAGCCGCAGTGGACGCAGTCCTTGATCAGCTCGGGGTCCGGCGGGCGGTGCTCGTCCCAGCCGCTCGGCCCCTCGTGCAGCGAGGGCTGGTCACCGCCGGAGGGCAGCACGGTCATCACAGACCTCCTACGAACGCTCCGGGGCGGAAGATCCGCGCCGGGTCGAAGCGGGCCTTCACCCGCTGCTGCACCGCGACGACACCCGCGTCGACGTCGGGCCACGGCGCCGGCACCCGGTCCCCGCCGTCCAGCACGGTCACCGGGGCCGGCGCCAGCAGCCGCCGGACGGTCGCGACGTCGTCCGGGCGCACGTCGGGCCGGGCCAGCCAGGAGAGGCCCAGCGCGGCCCGGGACACCACCGTGGCACCGACGGCGTCGGCGGCGCTGAGGACCGCGGCCAGGTCGGCGGGGCGGTGGGACACCTTCAGCACCGCGCCGGACGGCGACCGCTGCGCGGCGCGCTGGGCGTCCCAGAGCGGCTCGTCGTTCTCGACCACGGTGACGTCCGGCGCGTCGGCCAGCAGGGACGCCACCCGCGTCGCCTGGCTCGTCGCCGTCACGCCACCGAACCGGACCAACAGCTGCCCCGTTCCGGTTCGCCACGTGGCGTCGAGCGACAGGGCCTCGAGCGGACGGCGGGACAGCCCGGCCGCGGCCCGTGCCACCGCGGACGGGTCGGTGAACGTGGCCACCGCCGTGGCGGTGCCGGTCGGCAGCGGGTGCAGCCGCACCGCGACCTCCGCGACCAGCCCCAGCGTGCCGAACGACCCGGTGAACAGCTTCCCGAGGTCGTAACCGGCGACGTTCTTGATGACCTTGCCGCCGGACCGGGCGACGGTGCCGTCGGAGAGCACGAGCGTCACGCCGATCACCAGGTCGCGGACGCCGCCGTAGCGGTGACGCGCGGGCCCGGAGTCGGCGGTGGCGACGAGGCCACCGATCGTGCCGCCGGGCGACGGGTCCAGCGCGAGCCACTGCCCGGCGGAGGCGAACGTCTTCTGGGCGTCGGCGAGCGGGACACCGCACTCCAGGACCGCGGTGAAGTCGCCGGGATTGTGCTCGAGGATCCGGTTGAGGCCGGTGGTGGGCAGATCGTCGCCGCCGGAACTCCCGCCCCACCCCGCGCGACTCGCGGACCCCACCGGCCGCACCGCCGTGCCCGCCGCGCCCAGCGAACGCAGCACGTCGGCAGCTTCCGCCACGGTGGTGAACATCAGAACCGCTCCGCCAGCCCGGCGGCCTCCATCGGGTGCTGCCGGTACGGGCCCGGCACCTCACCGCAGAGCCGCGGCGTCGGCATCACCTTGCCCGGGTTGGCCAGGCCCGCCGGGTCGAACGCGCAGCGCAGCCGCTGGAACGCGTCCAGATCGGAGGGAGCGAACATCTTCGCCATGTGTTTGCGCTTGTCGACGCCGACGCCGTGCTCGCCGGTGATCGAGCCGCCCGCGTCCAGGCAGACCTGCAGGATCGCCCCGGCCAGCTCCTCGGCCCTGGCCGCCTCGCCGGGGACCCGGCCGTCGTAACAGACCAGCGGGTGCAGGTTGCCGTCCCCGGCGTGGAACACGTTCGCGACGGTCAGCCCGGCCTCGGTGGCCAGCGCCTCGATCCGTTCCAGCACCTCGGGCAGCGTGGTGCGCGGGATGACCCCGTCCTGCACGAAGTAGTTCGGCGAGATCCGCCCCATCGCCGGGAACGCGGCCTTGCGTGTCTTCCAGAACAGCGCGCGCTCGACGTCGTCCCGGCTGACCCGCACGTCGTCGGAGCCGCACCGCTCGCAGATCGCCACCACGTCGGTGAAGAGCGCCTCGCACTCGTCCTCGGCGCCGTCGAGCTCCACCAGCAGCGCGGCGCCGCGCCCGACCGGGTAGCCCGCGTGCGCCATCCGCTCGGCGGCGTCGATCGTCACCGCGTCCATCATCTCGATCGCGCCCGGCACGACCCCGGCACGCACGATCTCCGAGACCGCCTCGCCGGCCGCGTGCGTGGAGTCGAAGAACGCGACGAGCGTCCGCACGGCCTCCGGCGACGGCACGATACGCAGCCAGATCTTCGTCGCGACGCCGAGCGTGCCCTCGGACCCGACGAACGCGCCGAGCAGGTCGTAGCCGGGGGTGTCGAGCCCCTCCCCACCCAGGCGCACCAGCTCACCGTCGGTCAGGACGACGTCCAGGCCGGTGACGTAGTTCGTCGTGAAGCCGTACTTGAAGCAGTGCGCCCCGCCGGAGTTCTCGGCCACGTTGCCGCCGATCGAGCACACGATCTGGCTGGACGGGTCGGGCGGGTAGAAGAAGTCGGGCCCGACCGCCGCGGACACCGCCGCGTTGGTGACGCCGGGTTCCACGCAGACCCGGGCGTTCTCCAGGTCCACCTCGAGGATGCGGTTGAGCCTGGTCAGCACGATCAGGACGCCGTCGGCGACCGGGAGCGCGCCGCCGGAGAGGCCCGAACCGGCGCCGCGGGCCACCCAGGGCACCCCGGCCTCGGCGCAGAGCCGCACGACCTCGCGCACCTCGTCACCGGACCCGGGATGCACCGCCACCCGGGGCAGCTCGCGGTACTGGAGCAGGCCGTCGGACTCGTACGTGCGGAGTTCGTGCGTGTCGGTATAGGTCCAGTCGGCCCCTACGACCTGCTGCAACGCTGCGACGAGGTCCATCGTCCGACGTTAACTCCCCACGGGCGCTCATGTCGTCGGTTTATGGGGCTCCGAGTGGGTCCAGTCGGCCAGCAGCGTCCGGAGCGCGGTGATCAGCGAGAGCGGCTGGTCGATCATCACGTGGTGGGCGGCGAGCGGAATCTCAACGACGGGCACCACCCGGCCGAGCCGCTCGGCGATGCGTTCGCCCATGTCGAGCGGCACCAGGCCGTGCTCGGCGCGGAACACGGCCACCCGGCACCGGGGTAGTTCGAGCGGAACGGGCCGTCCCCGCCCCCGGAACACGTTCGGGTCGAACTTCCAGGTCCAGTCGCCGTCGATCGTCCGCAGCGACGTCTCGGCGATGTGCGCGTAGATCGCCGGGTCGTTCCCGTCCTGCTCCGGGATCAGCTTGAAGCGCGTCAGCGCGGCCTCCCGGCTCGGATAGCGGCGCAGCGGGCCGAACGCCTGCTGCGCGCCGGCCGCCTGCTCCTCGGGCTGGTCCTCCCAGAACGGGGTGTCGACGGCGACCGCGCCGGCCAGCTCGGTGCCGCGCAGCCGGGCGGCGGTGATCGCCACCATGCCGCCCATGCTGTGGCCGATGACCAGCGGGTGCGGGCCGGCCCCGCCGTGCGCGGCGACCGCGAGCACCTCGTCGGCCCAGCGCGCCATCAGGTACTCGTCGCGCCGGCCACTGTCGCCGTGGCCGGAGAGGTCGAGCGCGACCACGCGGCGGTCGCCGGAGAAGAACGGGGCGATGTGGTCCCACCAGCGGCTGTGCGCGGCGCCGCCGTGGACGAGCACGATGCCGTTCTCGTTGCCGGGCTTGCCCCAGGCGCGGTAGTGGATCGCCACCCCGTCCACGTCGACGACGCCGAGCTCGGCCTCCGTTCCCAGCGCGTCGGCGACCCAGTCCACGGTCATGTGCCCTCCTCGGTGGTGCGTGGCTCCACTCAACCATCTGACGGCCGGGCCTCGGCAAACACGTCCATTCGCGTCGGTAGAACCTGTTACAGTTTCGCGCATGATTCTGGACCGGTTCCGGCTGGACGGGAAGGTCGCGGTGGTCACCGGGGCAGGGCGGGGCATCGGCGCGGCCACCGCGCTGGCCCTGGCCGAAGCCGGCGCCGACGTGCTGATCTCGGCCCGCACCGAGGACGACCTGCGCGCGGTCGCCGACCGCATCGCCACCACGGGCCGCAAGGCCGCGCTCGTCGTGGGCGACCTGAGCGACCTCGACCTGGTCGCGAGCCTCTCCGAGCGCGCCGTCGACGCGTTCGGGCGCCTCGACGTCGTCGTGAACAACGTCGGCGGCGAGATGCCACGGCCGCTGATGAAGACCAGCGTCCGCCGCCTCGAGTCGTCGTTCCACTTCAACGTCTCCACCGCGCACGCGCTCACCACCGCCGCGGTGCCCGCGCTGCTGGAGACCGGCGGCGCGATCGTCAACATCTCGTCGGTGATGGGCCGGCTCCCGGCCCGCGGTTACGCCGCCTACGGCACCGCGAAGGCCGCGCTGGCCCACTACACACGCATCGCCGCCGCCGACCTCGCGCCGCGCGTCCGGGTGAACGCGATCGCGGTCGGCTCGATCGCCACCTCGGCACTAGAACTCGTTCTCGGCAACGACGAGCTGCGGACGACGATGGAGCAGAACACCCCGCTGAAACGCATCGGCGACGCCGAGGACATCGCGGCCGCCGTGGTCTACCTCTCCTCCCCCGCCGGCGCGTACGTCACCGGCGCGATCCTCCAGGTCGACGGCGGCCTGCGCACCCCGAATCTCGACCTCGGCCTGCCCGACCTCTGAGGGGAAAGCCATGACTCTTCGCGTGGTGCAATGGAGCACCGGCAACGTCGGGCGGCACACGATCGCCGGCCTCGACGCCCGTCCCGACCTGGAGCTGGCCGGCGTCTGGGTGTCCAGCCCGGCCAAGGTGGGCCGCGACGCCGGTGAACTCGCCGGGCTCGGGCGTTCCCTGGGGGTGGCCGCCACCGACGACGCCGACGCCCTGCTCGCCCTGCACCCCGACTGCGTCGTCTACACCGCGATGGCCGACGACCGCCTGCCCGACGCGATCGCCGACCTCACCCGCTTCCTGCGCGCCGGCGTCAACGTCGTGTCGTCCGGGCCGGTGTTCCTGCAGTACCCCGACGGCGTGGTGCCCGACGGCCTGACCGACCCGATCCGCGCGGCCGCGCGCGAGGGTGGCGCCTCGCTCTGGGTCAACGGCATCGACCCCGGCTTCGCCAACGACTGGATGGCGCTGACCCTCACCAGCCTGTCCGAGCGCATCGACGAGGTCCGCTGCCTGGAGATCCTCGACTACTCGACGTACGACAACCCGACCGTGCTCTTCGACATCATGGGCTTCGGCAAGCCCCTGATCGAGGATGACGTACCGATGCTGCTGCGGCCGGGTGTGCTCGGCATCGCCTGGGGTTCGGTGGTCCGGCAACTAGCCGCTGGACTCGGGGTGGAACTGGACGCCGTGGAATCCGACTGGACCCGCCTCCCCGCACCCGAAGACTTCGACATCCCGTCCGGGCCGATCAAAAAAGGCACCACGGCCGCACTCCGCTTCGAAGTCCGCGGCATGCGAAACGGCCGCCCGGTGTGCGTGCTGGAACACGTCACGCGCCTGCGCCCGGACCTCGGGCCCCACTGGCCGCAACCCACCGGCCAAGGCGGGTATCGGGTCGTCGTGACCGGCGAACCCAACTACACACTCGACATGACCATGCTCGCGTCCGACGGCGACCACAACACCGCCGGCCTCAAAGCCACCGCCATGCGCCTGGTCAACGCCATCCCCGCCGTCTTCGCCGCACCACCCGGGCTGCTCACCGCCCTCGACCTGCCCCTCGTCACCGGCCGAGGCCTCGTCCGCCCCTGACTCGACAACGTCAAGACGTCCGCTCCGTGTCGACACTCGAGCCGACCGAGTACTTAGTAGCCCGTGATCGTTCCTCGCCGGTGCCCAATAGCCGCGCCAACTCCGGCAACCGTGTGGCTCCCGGACCTGCCGGAACCACACACCTCACCACCCGCCCAGCGGGGCGAGCGAGTGTCGGGAGCCGAACCTTTCCGGCGTCGGCGGGGTGATCGAGCAGCGGGCCGATCCGGGAGAACCTGGGTCCAGGACGGGAGAGACGCTCCCGGACATGAGGCCTTGGGAGGCTGGACGACATGAGCGGCTGCTACGACTACTCGTACGACGAGTGCACCAACGACTGGGACTACAACTACTGCAAGCCGCGTCGCCGCCACCACAAGAAGCGCTACAACGACTGCTGGGACTACAACTACTGCTCCTGAACCACCCAGCAGCACCACCGGCCCGGACCGCGAACGATGCGCTCCGGGCCGCACCGTGTCAGGGGATGACCGAGCACCCAACGAGCTGTCCGCGGCAGATGAGGGCGCGCGCCGTCAGAGCAGCGAAGGCAACGAACGCGCAGCAGCCTGTTCAGATTGCCGCCTTAGAACGGGCCCAGTCGGAACAGACGGAGGCACACCGTCGCCGATATGCGGCTTCGTTCACCGTGTAAATCACCCTGTCCAGCAGGGAGACGCCGTACCTGACGGTCGCCATCGTCAACGCCAACGAGGTGCCACTCTACGATGTCACCGTCCTTGCTGGAAGCGAGGTCGGCGTATGCACCGCTCACTGCAACTTCGGGGGACCGCTGAGCGGCCGGCGCATCCTCGAGCGGCCAACCGATGCGCTAAGCACCCTCTTCAGCGACGCGGATCCCAACTCACTCCCTGAGAAACACGGATGGTGCCGGCTGCACACCAGCCGGTTCTGACAAGCTGGAGATCGCCTGGGCGGAGTGCGGTGACAGGAGAGGGCTGGCGATGCCGGGCCACACGGAACGCGAAGCAACATAGTTAACCCCGTTGGCCTGCGGAAAATGTCGCAATCGTGCGCACCCCGCGGCACGAGAGTGCGTTCTTTCATCGAATTCTTCTTCGCTCGGGCAAGACTCAAGCCCTCGGCCGATCGAGCCGGTCGTCTGATGGGACGGCCTGCGGCGGCGGCACCGCGGTAGAACGAGACCTGGCGGCGGAATCGGACCCAGGTCCCAACTGCGGTCCAGCGGCACAGCCGCCGACCACGGTCGCGTGCTAATACTCCGTTCGGACGAGCCATGACAGCCGTCCGTCCGGCCCATGCTATCCGTATGTTTGCAATCAATCGATTTTGATACTCTCGGCACCCGACGATCCCTAGCGTGGTTGCAGCCGCGGTTGGGGTGCCGTGGGGGATGAAAGCGACCGCGTCTGTATGTCTCAACAGCAAGACACACACCAAGAAAACAAAGGCCGGAACGCCTTAATTGGCTTGATTGTTTCAATTGTCGGCGTCGTAATTGCTATCTTTGCCGCCTGGCGCGACGTGTACGATTTCAGGCTCGGAAGTGGTGATCCAACCTATCGTCCGCTGCTCTACTTCGGCGTCCTGATGGCATCCCTAGGCGTGCTATTCCTGTTCTTTTTTAAACCGGTTAGAAACTGGAAATACTCTTATGGAACAATTTGCTTTGTATGTACCGGACTGGTTGCCACTCTTGGTATAACGCTGATCGCTGGCAGTGCCGCACAAAAGACCATAGAACGCCCTGTCTCCGAGAACGCCAAAGTCCCAGAATTCACCGCAACGATATCCGATCCGTCCAGGCAACCGCGGTCGAACCAAACCTTCACCTTGGACGGTGATCTGGCGGGACAAATGCCGAACGGCCATACGCTATGGATAATTGCGTGGTTGCCCGAGGATAAAGTCTTTTATCTTCAGCCTGGACCCTGTGTGGTCGTGTCGCGGGGTGGATGGACTTGCGGGGGAATCCATACACGCGCAGCCGGGGAGTGGGATTTCATCCTCGTCGTAGCAGACAGTCGCCGGACTAGCGAACTGGTCGAAGCGCTGACTTTGGGACAGAAATTCGACGATAGGAAGTACCCAGGCGAAGATCCGCGAGAATTCGACAGCTTTCGGGGCTGGGCGACAGAAAAGAACCGAAAGTCCTTTCTAGTAGCTTAGCGTTAGCCGCCCCCATCGCCGCTTCTGAACTCGAAGCGGAAATCGCGACGACGCGCACAATGCGTGCTCTCGTCGGCGCGGTCGCGCGTCGTTGCTATGCCCCGGAGGCCATTACGCGGCGAGGATGTAGTTCGGGAGACGATCGAGGTTCTTGCGGGCTCGGTCGTAGCGCATGGTGGTGCGTGGGTCGGCGTGGGGGGCGGCGATCTGGGTGTCGCGGAGGCTGACGCCGGCATCCAGCATCGTTGTCACGAAGGTATGCCGCAGCATGTGCGGGTGCAGGCGGGACATCCGGATCCTGGCGCTCACGGCAACATGCTTAAGCCGTCAGGTCGCGGCGTGCCGGTCCATCCGGCCGTCATGGGTGTTGCGCAGGATCGGGCCCCCGGGTCGTTCATCGACCACGCGGTCGAGTGCCCGGCCGACGGCGGGCGGTAGCGGGACCAGGACGACTTTGCCGCCCTTGCCGCGCACTCGCAGGACGCGGTGGCCGTGTTCCTCGCCGAGGTCGGCGATGTTCGCCCCTGTAGCTTCGAAGACCCGTAACCCGAGCAGACCGAGCATCGCGATCAGTGCGAGGTCGATGATGTTCGCTGAGAGTCTGGCGGTCGTGAGCAGGGCTTCGAACTGCAGGTGACCGAGTCTGAGCGTCGGTGATTCGGGTGGGACGAGTGGTCGGCGCACGTAGTCGGCCGACGAGCGGGACAGGATCTGGTCGATGACGCAGACCCGGTAGAAGCCGAGCACGACCGACAGTCGTCGGGACACCGTGGAGGGCTGGAAACAACGGACGTCTTGGAGCCAGCGGAGGTAGCGCCCGATGTCTGCGCGGGCGGCTGCGAGCGGATCGAGGCCTGCGCTGGTGCACCAGCGCAGGCAGACACGCAAATCGGACTCGGCGTGCAGCCGCGACGTGCCGCGGTAGCGACCGAGGTAGGCCGCGACGGCCAGATCGAAGACAGCCTGGTCTGAACGAGACTTCGCAGAGGTAGTCATACCTCACAGTCAGTCGCACGCACCCGAGCCACAACCACGAGCTCGCGGCGGCAGAAGAGGTCGTGACCAGCCCGATGCACGCTGAGACCATGCGGATCAGCGTCTGGGTGGACGATTGGCAGATGCAGTGCTGCGGCGAGCCCTTCGCCGTCGGTCACGAAGTCTCATGGACGCTGAAAGATACAGACGGGACGTGGCTGGAAGCGATACTCGGCGCGGGGTCGAATATGCACGTGGACAAAGCCGAGGAACACCACGGCGGTGGCCCTGACGGCGTAGCGCCAGTGACGGGAACCGTCACCTCGATCCACGCGGCCTACTGGCGGAGCGCGCCGCAGCCCGACGGCGACCCCAAGCAGCTTTACCCCGTCCCTGGATCAGGAGTCGTCACCGCCATCCACTTCGCAAACGGCCGAACGCCCGACCGGTCCGAACTGAAGTTCGCCGGCTACATTGTCGGACTCATGCACGAGTAACTCGTCGACCGCGCGGCGCTCGGAAAACTGAGCTACCAGACGACTGGACCGCTATGCGGCATGTGAGTGGCTTGGCCCACGAACCGCGCATGATTCTGCCTAAAACTGTACAGCGAAGTGGCCATCCGTCTACTACCAAAGACGCCAATGGACCTGCACGCTTGGAAGCTCAACGGAAGAAGCCAACCCCCAGAGCGCCAAAGGCCAACAGCCATAAGAGTGAGAGATCTATGAACTCAGATCGATGGCATATATTTGTCTCGTCAACCTTCGAGGATCTACAAGACTATAGAGAGGCGGCGCGAACAGCAATCCTTGGCCTCGATCATTTCGCAGACGATATGCTGTTTTGGTCTGCAGATGAACGAAGTACGCTATCGTACTCGACCGACAGAGTAGGCGACTCGGATGCTTTCATCTTGATACTCGCCCACCGTTATGGCACCATTCCCCCGGGCGGGGGGATCAGCATCGTGGAAGCAGAATATCTTGCGGCGCGTGAAGCAGGAATACCAATTCTTGCGTATTTTCTTGACGAGAAAGTCCCGTGGCCTCCTGATTTTGTCGATTTTCGCAATCGCGAACTTCTCGAGGACTTCAAGGACAAGGTTAGAACGGAAGTAACCAAGAAGACCTTCCGCACACCGGAAGAGTTAGCACTTCAAATAACTCAAGCACTCTCTCAGCTAGGACGTCGACGCAAAACACTGCAGAGCGAAACGGGGCTTCTGGCTCGGCGCGCAAAAGTGGTGAATTCGCCAGTAGATTTGTTATCCGAGCTCAATCCGTTGATTCAGATAGGGACTAGCGTTGACGGCCTGCCCCTCCTACTCCAAGTGAGTCGCGGAATCGATCTAGATCCAATATTTGAGGAGCTTGCTGAAATTGCATCGATCTCTGGCCGTCCAGCACCGACGGGCATGCTCGACACTTTCCGGCAATCGTTGGAGGGATACGCGGCAGAGGCATGGCTTGCCGCGCAGGTGCAAGAAGTGCATATGGCAACAGGTTCGCGGCAGACTTTGTTCGTAACAAGAACAAATCTTACACAATTATTTCAAAGCTTACTTAGCGGCCTTATCTTGGGCGGAGCTAGTTACCGAGTACGTCGCGGTAGAGGGGCAATCGACACGCATCCCTTGGGTGGGCCGATCTCCGCGTCCGTCATCAGAGCATTTGTCGCGAACGACACTTCCCCTGTGCGGCCACCAAGGGAACCATCTCTCGAATCCGTTGGCGGAGCCAACAGATTCCTCGGAGTTTCCCCTGTAACCGGTAACCTTTTCTCCGTTGGGCAAGTTGACGATCGGTGGACCGAATGGAGAGATTTCCACGAGGAATCAATTTCATCATCATTTCCCCACGTTCAATTCGTTTTGCGTGGTTCAGGCCAAATCGGGGAAGTAGCAGACGGCGGGACGTATACCGAAGCCCTTAAAGACTGCGCGCTGCATCTTGCAGACTCGAATGGCGAAATCGACCTGCATGTCGACGCATTCGTGAGTCGGATGGATGTAGCTGAAGTAATGGTCAAAGCAGCGCAACGGCTGGCCAGAATGCACGAAGTTGGCAGCGTTCACGGTGACCTAAAGCCAGACAATATCTTACTAGGGGCCTCTGGCCCCATCCTGATCGATCACTTTGCTCTACAGATTGGCGGCATCTCACCTGGCTGGACGCCAGAGTGGTCTGCTCCCGAGCAGGTTCTCGGGCTTCCTGTGTCGGCCGCGTCCGACATCTATTCGCTAGGTGTAATGATCAGCCGCCTAACCGGAGCTACTTTGGTTGGAGAGGTACGAAAGCTCAGGACACTACCGACTGCCGACGGCGACACTGAGTTTGACGTCTTCTACAACCCAATTCCAGCGCTGCCTCCAGGCCGGGCGACCCAAGATCCCGCCTCTTTTCGCGCCTGGTCCAGACTGGCTACTCGCTGCCTCCGATTTGATCCCGACCAGCGCATTACCACTGCGGAGGAACTAGTAGAACGGCTTAACGAGCTAATCGCCGAGCACCCGCTGACTGGTTTTCTCAAGGTCACCCTTCCAGGGCGCTTGGCGGTGGCTACTCTAATAGACGGCAGTACAACCGTCGTGCGCCTTCTCGAAGACTTTCAGTCAAGGCAAAAACCATCGCACGCCATCTGAAGTGACCGAAGCGATGGTGTGTTTGCGGATCGAGTCTTGATCCGCCGTTCTAAATGGAGGTAATGATCACCATCAGTCCGTGACCGTTAACGCACTCTCCTCGGCACGACAGGATGTTTTCGCGCCGAAGTTTGCCGCCCGCTCAAGCGGACGTGCGGTTGATCAGACTTGACTACTCTTGGTCTGCTGGTAGGTCGGCGTCCCCGATCAGCGGTAACGCGTAGGGCTGGGGTTCAAGTCGGCCCTCTGAGCTGGAGCCTTACGAAGTCTCGCGAGGGTTCGCAGGTGAACTCTCGGGGTGCTCGCAGGCACCTCGGCATGCGGCCGACAAGACGGCGTCCCGTTGAGAATGTCTTCCGGCTGCCGGGCGCTGTCGTGGCGGGCTCGTGGGGCAGAGAGATCTCGGTGGTCTGCTCCGAGTACCACTCGGACGTCTCCCCGGTGCGCGGACTATCGCGCCGTGGAGGCCTGGCTTCGTATCCTCGGCATCGGCTCCGGAGCGGGTTGGGCAGGACGCCCCACCCGTCAACGTTTTCTATCGGTGCGAGGACGGCTGCTCCAGAGCCACCCGTGGGCGGGCTCACCGAAGACCTGGGTGGCCGTGGTCCGGCGCCCAACGGGGTCACCTCGTTGGGCGAGCGCGGCCGCTAGCTGCAGTCCAGCTGGTCCCTCGGGTCGGCCGGCAGGGCATCGACAGTCACCTGGTCGGCGGTCCGCCAGAACGATTCTGAATAGCCACCCTGGTCGTTCAACTCCTGCAGCACCTGCCACTGGCGGCTGCCGCGCAGGGCGTCGACGGCCCGTTGGAGGGCGGCGGCGTCGCCTGCGTCCTTCGCGCGTTCCCATTCCGCGATCCATGCGCAGCCGACTCGGTTGATCACCTCGGCACCGAACTGGTAGGTGTCGTTCGTGCCGACGTCGTCCAGCGAGGCGAGGTCGAAGCCCGGCGGAAGCGGCACGTCGGCCAGTACCTTGGCCGCTTGCTCGCCCACCCGGTCGGGCGTGACTATGTCTGCTGGGAGCGAGTCCAGCCAGGTCCGGACCCCGACGTGCTCCACGTCTGCGAGCACCCGGTCGAGGTCGTCCCGCGTCCAGCCGGTGCCGTCGGTGCGCAACTCGGCGAACGCGGTGTCGCGGGGCGCGAGCACGACCGCGAAATCGGTCGCTGAGTACCGGATCACCTCACCGGGCCAACCGTCGACCTTCACCGGCTCCGGCTCGCTGACCCGGAGCCGGTCCGCGCGGTGATTGGCGTACTCACCGGCCGGGTACCAGTGGATGTCCAACGACTGTTCAGCGTTGCTGAACTCGATGGAGCCCTGTTCTTGAGCGAAGCCCGACACGGCCGTCACGGTCCAGCCGGGTCGGTCCACCAACAGTCGCGGGTTCTGCTCGGCTGCCTTCAGCGCCAGGGCAGAGTAGGTGAGGGCAGTGGTCGGGCTGGTGCCTCCGGGCGGGCCGGGGTCCGGAGCGGAGAGGGCGAAGACGCCCAGCAGGGCCGCGGCCGTGAGGCCGGCACCCGCCAGCGGCCAGGCCAAGCGACGACCGCGACGTGGCGCCGGCTCCTCGATCTCACTGAGGATGCGGGCGCGGAGCCGGGTCCGGACCGCCGGGGTGAAGGCACGCTCGGGCGGCAGGTAGGTGGGCTGCGGCGTCATGTCTTGTCCTTTCCGGCACGAGCGGGCACCGTTTCGATCCGGGGGCCGAGGATTCGGGCGAGACGGCTGGTGGCCCGGCTCACCCGTGATCGGACGCTGGGCTCGGCGATGCCGAGGACCGCGGCCGCGTCGGCGTAGGAGACACCCGACCAGACGCAGAGCACGAGCGCCTCCTGCTCGGACGGGGGAAGCTGCTTCGTCGTTTCGAGTACGACCGCCATCCGGCGCTCGTCGTCGAGTTTCTCCGCGACGGCGTCGGCGTGATCGGGGGTGTCCGGGGGTGGGCCGGCGCGGGCGATCAGTGCTTTTCGACGTTGTGACGAGCGGTGTTCGTCGTAGACGCGGTGGGTCGCCACGGTCAGCAGCCACGGCAACGCGGACTCCCGGACCAGTCTGAGATCGGCGCGACGGCGCCAGGCAGCCAGGAAGACCGCCGAGGTCGCGTCCTCGGCCTCCGACCAGTTGCCGGTCAGCCGGAAGCAGTGGTTGTAGACGGCCTGGCCGTGCCGGTCGAACAGCTCACCGAAGGCATGTCGATCGCCGGCGGCCGCGTCGGACCAGAGCTGGCGGTCGCTGGGCGGATCAGAACTCGTCATGGTTACCTGTCGCCGGCACCGACCCTCGCGTTGCGTCCGGCCAGCATCTCAGCCGCGGCATCAATGCGCCCCTCCGCATGCGGGCGCGCGCGAGGCCGTGCACGATTCGCCGCTACGCCCGGAAATTCCTCGGACGACTTGCCCGGAGACGCAGGAGGAACGGGCAACAAAGCCGCGCCGGCACGGCCGCCGTCGCCACCAGAAGCGCTACGACGACTGCTGGGACTACTGCTCCTGCAGTTGAACCAACCGATATCCGCATCGAAGCAGGGGCCGGGGAGCGATCGCTCCCGGCCTCACTGTTGTGCCGGAACGGAGCGGGTCATCACAAGCCCAGACGCATCCGGCGGCCGCCGGTCAGCCCGCGCCCCTCAGGGGGGTGCCCGGACGCGGCCCCCGCGGAACAGTCGAGATCATCCGACACGACGAATGGGCCCTTAAAAACACACCCCGACACACAGCTCCACACCTCCGCCACGCGCGCAGCGGCAGATGAGGGCGTCCAATGAGTTCCAGCGACCCGGGTCGCGCGGCGCAGGAAGGCCGATTCAAACGACTACTTTGGTGACGTTCCATAGGGCATAGTTGCGGCTCGTCCGCCCGCGCAGCACCGGCTTCGCGGCTCACGACTCAATGGGAGGCGCCGTGTCGGTTTGGGACGTGCTGGAAGACTCCCAGCGGCTTGCCTGGTCGTTGGCTCCGCTCTCCCACGCCGGCCCGCTGAGGTTCGGAATGACCGCCGACCAAGCCCACGCCACTATTGAGGTCGAACTTCGCGGCGCGGATTCCCGTCGAGCGCCCTGGGCAGCTACGGCTGGGCGAAGTACGGCTACGAGCACACGGCGGCGACCGGCCCCGCGGTGACCACGTACTACGACGAATCAGGCCGACTCTCCGGGCTCGCCGTGGATGCACTCCGCGGCCCCCAGGTGACGTTGGATGGCCTACGGCTGGTAGGTCGGACGCCCTCCCGGCTCGAAGACGAGTTTCATGACTACGCCGCATCCCGCGGCCACGAGGTGCGCTACTCGCAGCTCGCTGATCCCTGGGCGCCGCAACTCGGGCTGGTCCTACGGGTGCAACGAGCCGGAGACGTCGTCCTGAGCCGGCCTGTCTTTGTTGCGCGCAGTTGGGCAGGACGCTGCGGCGACACGACCGAGGGCGCAATTCCGATGACGGAGTGGCAAACCTTCGCGTAACGGCCGCGCCCCGGCGCGGTGACAAACCAGTGCGACCACCCAATCCGGACAGCGGCACGAGATTAGGTCGTCGGTAGCGAGAATCCGGTGGCCCGCCATTCGCTAAAGGTGTCGGCGACGTGGAGGAAGCCGTCGAGCTGTAGTGATCCGAGGTCGGAGTGGAATACCGGGCCGGGGGTGCTGGTGCAGGCGAGGAGGAAGCCGTAGCCGCCGCTGTCGTCTCCGATCATCAGGTACCCGGGTGCGTACTCGGCGACCTCGAAGGTGGTGTTGCGTTCGGGCAGTGTCTGTCGGCTGTAGAGCACGACACCACTGTCGATGCCGTGGTCGTCGTCGAGGACGTCGAGCCACTGCTGGTACGCGGGATCGGTGAGGGAGATCAGGTGTTCGATGGACGCCATACGCAAGATTGTCCGTCCGACGATGGGGCTGCGACGAGCGATCTCCGGCAGTGGGAACGCGGAGCTCGCCCGGCGGCATTAGCGAGTGTTCGGAAGCGAACGTTCCGGCCGTCGCGCCGCTGATCGAGTACGCCGCCGGGTCGCGCGAAGCTGGTGGCACAGCAGGGGGAACACACAAACTTTCTGGAGGCTGGACGACATGAGCGGCTGCTACGACTACTCGTACAACGACTGCAACGACTACTCCTACGAAGAGTGCAAGCCGCGCCGTCGTCGCCACCACAAGAAGCGCTACAACGACTGCTGGGACTACAACCCCTGCAGCTGACGATCAGCACCGAGGGCCGGGTAGCACACGCTTCCCGGCCCTCATCGTGTCCGCGGGGATCGGCCCATGGATCTGAGTGCCCGACAGCGGCAGAAGCGTATGGCCGTCATGCGGCAGCTTCAGATGGCCGCGTCTCGCGCTAGCACGCGTATCGCGCTGATGGCTGTCCGGCTGGGCAACGGGAGATGGACGGACCGGCACTCTGAGTCGGGGTAGCGGACGACCCGGTCGATTGCTCAGTCGGGTACTCCCGCGCGGGCGTCAAGCCGCTGTTGTCTGATGCCATCGGTTTCAATCAGGGGCATCGCCCGCGCAATGCGCTCCCTCACATGGTCAAGCCGCAATGACGCCGCGTGGGCCTGCTCTGATTCCCAAATCTCTGTCGCCCAGACACCCTCAGCATCAGTCTCGTCGACCGCAACGACGTAGAGCCGGTTGCCTGGGAGGGACTCGCCCGCCTCGCTCATGATCGTCAAAAGGTCATCGCGTTTCCCAGGCTTGGCGCCCAGGCGGCCGTGAAGCATGAACATGGCGAAACTCTACGGGGCGACCTGGCACGCACAACTCACCTCGTAGAACTGGTACAGCCGCCGGCCAACTGCATGCCCGTCTGGTCCCGGCGCGCGGAAACCTTGCCCTCGCCCAGGACGTTCACATTCATGACGAGCGACGCCTATCGCCGCACACCCTCGCGGTAGATAAGCGTGACCACGAGTGGCTGCTGCTACCGAGCGCTGAGCTGCTGAAAACGGTCAGAGTCCGTCACCGGACGTCGCCGGCCCGGATGCCCGCGGCACGGCGTCCGGAAGCGGCGCCCGCCCTGCGGCATGCGCGGCTGCCGCGGGCGGCGGCGTCCGAGTGACGGGGCCGATTCGGCGACGCCAAGCCCACCGGGGATTCTGACGTGGGGTGAGCAGAGGAGGGAAGGTACCAGCACCTAGGGAAGCCCCGACGACAGGCGCGTTCTGCCGCTGAGTCGTCCGCCCGCCACAGCGATCTGGCAGCGGCAGACGAATACGCGGTCCGCGTGCTCGGCGGGAGGACTGCCGCGACTGCCCGGCCCGACCGAACGTTCACCGGCTCCCGCCGGCCGACCGGCTACGGTCACGCTCATGAACCCGGACTTCTGGCAGGAGGTCGAACGAGTCGCGTGGCCTGCCGTCCCACGGGCATCCGATGCCGTACCCGGCCCGTCCAACAGCGTGCCCGACGCGCTGCACCGTCTGGACGCCGCCCGCACCGAGGCGGAGACCCGAGCGTCCTACCACTTCACTCTCGACGCCGTCGGACACGATCACTCCGGTCACCTCTGCGTGGTGCTGAACGAGGCGCTGCCCTTCCTGCTGCGCCTCGCCACCGAGGCCGAACCCTTCACTCGCCGCGCGGCCTGCGAGGTACTGATCGACGTACTCAGCTGGCTCCCCTCACAGACTCCTGCCTTCGACGACAAGCGCATACGAAGCTACCTGTCCCAATACCGGTCGGCGCTCCGACAAACGGCGAACCAACCAGACCCCGCGCTGGTCGCCGATAGCCAACGCGAACTCGCGGACGTCGTGGAGACCACACTGCGCGAACCATCCTGACCAGTTCGCCGCGGCAGACGAGTACGCGCACCGAACTCTGAGCCCCATTGCATCGAAAGCACACTCGGCGGCAATTGCGGACGTTGACATGCGCTGGCGCGGATATTCGTCGGAGGTTTTCAAGGTCACAGGTCGGGGCCAGGGTTGATGCCCGCGGCAAACCGGGCGAGCTGCTCGTCGGTCAGGCCGGTGGCGCTGACCGCGACGCCGAGGTTCCCGTCGAGAATCACGACCGCGGAAGGCCGGTCCGGCGGCCTGCCGGCCATCAGCCAAACCCGGCGCCCGTCGACCCGAATCTCCCGCCGCACGGGCTCGCCCGGCGTGAACCCCACCGCGAGCTCGTGGATATTGCCCACGCCGACCCAGACCCGGGCCCCCTCGTCGTGGGTGAACACCCCCGACCAGTACGGATAGACGCGGACCTGGTCGCTGGGACCGACGAACGCGACAGCGGCGCCGGTCGCCGGGTCGGACGTGACGGTTCCGGGTTTCAGGCCGTCCGGAAGATTGGCGAACCGCACCAGGTCAGCCACCGGACGCGGCCGGTCGACCAGCCTTTCGGCGATCCGGCGGAGGTCGTCGACGCTCACGCCGACCTCGTCCCTGCTCTCGGCATCGGCCCTGATCTGGATCCACTCGCCGGGCTTCCGTTCGAAGATCAGCAGCCGATACGCCAATCGGATCTCGCCGACGCCTTCCAGGTCGTCGGGCGGCGGCGGTGTACCGAGATGACCGTGGCGGGTTTCCCGTGCACCCGGATGGAGCTCTTCCTGCCCTCGTCCGTCTCGGGTGTCGGCTTGGTGTCCCGCATGGTCACGGTCAGCGTGGCGGGCGGGTCGTCGCGCTCGGTCCGCACCCTGTACGGGTCGCCGCGCTCGGTCTGCAACCCGTACGTCCCGGGGGCGAGCAGTGCCGCGCGGGGCGGGTGGAAACCGGACGGCAGCCAGCCCACGTCGACCGGCGACGCGAGCGCGTCGAGTCCGCGGGACGGCCCGGCGGGAACGAACCGGTCCGGGGCGGACTCGGTTCTCCAGGCGTGTCCGATGGGCCGCGGCCAGTCGGGGAGGATCCGGTCGTCGGCGGACTCGGTTCTCCAGCCCACGGTTATCCCGAGCAGGACGACCACCGCAGCCAGCACCCCGACCACTAGCCGCCGACGGGCCATGATGCGCCGGAACAGCTCCTTGCCCGGAGAGAATCGACCGTCACTGTGGAGCCACACCCTGGACTGCAGGGCGGCCAGCATGGCCGGAGAAACCTGACCGTCACTGTTGAGCCACGCCCTGGACCGCATGGAGGCCACCATGGCAGGCGCGCGCAAGGGTGTGGATCAGCATCGGTCGGTGCCACTTCGCTGCTAAATCCGGACGACACTCGCAACGCAATCAGGCTTCAACCGCTATCGGAACTGGACGAGCAACGCTGAATTACCCGAAGTGCAACAAGACCACTTGATGCGGCAGTTTAGGATGTCGAACTGCACGAATACCTGTAGGCCAGAAATATCACAAGCCGATGATGATTGGCACAATCTTCCTACCTGCCGAAACCCCATGCAAACGCTGCGAGACACGGCCTGAACAGCCGAAATGGAAAGATCAAGACAATCGCTTGCTCGGTTCCCACAGTTGAGGAGCACAGGGTTAGGAGTCCGCTACCGCTGGACCATTCCTGAGGCAAGTGCTGCCGGCGCCTGGGTGATCGGTTCTCGCCAACCTCCTGTCGGGGTACGTATGAACGTTGCCAGGTAGGTGCGGCTGAACGTGACCAGCCCGCCGACCTGATCGCGCACCTGGCGACCGCAGTCTCGCTGCGGAACCGCGTGTCTGGAGCTTCCGCGGGTTGCCCGTGGCTGTGGTGGCACGTCACGGATGCGCCAGATGACCGTCAGATCGGTTAGTTATTCGGCTTCAGATGGCTGAACCTTGTTACCTCAGGCCTCGGCGTGTCGATCCGGCTCCGCCCGCTCCGTGCTGTAGACACGACTCGCCTATCGAGATCGAACGTGTCGCGACTTCACAAAGGTCGCTGATCGGTCCACGGCTATGGCGGTTGCGGCGAGACGCCACGCATCGCCCATGAAGACTGGAATTCGCCGATCATACATCAATTCAGGGAGAAAAATGAAGCGCTTGCATATGAATGCTCTTGTTGTGGCGCTATTGGTCGCTGCTACAGGATTTCTGATTCCCGGAGCCGCGGAGGCAGCAGCACCTCCCGCCAGGCAGGACTCCTTCCCGGCGATTCATGAGTCGAGATACGCTGGCCCGGTTGGCAGTTCGTTGGTGAGACAGTCTAGCGATCGGTTCGAGGGAACCCTTTTTCGAACATATCACCACGATGAATGGGTCGGCTTCCCGCCGAGGTTGCGCCGCTACTACTTCTATGTCAGTCTCGCGGCCCCGAGCGACATCGGTCAAGAGCGTTGGGACCAGCTCCTGAGCTTCTCTAAGTGCGCGATCAATCAGGTGGCGGAGGCTGCTGCTGTGGCTGTGGTAACGGGCGGGATCAGCCTTGCTGATGCGATTAACAGGCTCGGAATCATCGCGGCTAACTGCGGGGCTGTCAACCCGGATGACATTGCCCGAGCCAGTATCTTCACCTACGTCGGTAGGTGACTTAACCGAGGACCGGCATCGCGCCCGTAATCGTGTGGCGCGATGTCGCCCGCATCTTGCGGCGGCGAGTAAACCGTCAGTGGAGTCACGGCGTTGATTAGATTCATTCGGTGTGTTGTCAGCAGCTCGCCGAGGTTAGACTGCGCCTAATTGGTCGCCGCACCGGGCTTCGGTTCTGCGCTGACGGGTCGATCGACCGCGATTGTAAGGGTGTTCGACGACAGTCGGAGCATCGCAGTGGTCCAGACCCCGACGTAGACGTCGCTGGACAAGAATTAACCCACACACCTGTCTGTAGCGCGAGTGTTACTGGCGGTGCAGCAGCGCATACGGCGAAACGGGGCATGCCTAAACCCGAATCAATCTACCTCGTGGCCGGTAGAGTCATCGCGCGCCTCTTATTGCTCTGGGCAGAACTTCCGCTCATCGGCATGAGCGAGCATTGTCGCGCGGCACGGCCGGGCCTTCTACCAACGGCTCCCCGGCCGACTCGCTGAGAGCGGAACCAACAGCACCCAACCGGGCGAGCCCAACCGCATGCCCAATCCCCACGCAATGAACATGCCGGATACCGGCGCCGACTGTTGGGCAAGCCGATCGACGACCTGCCGATGCTGCTGCAGCCCGGCGTGCTGGGCATCGCCTGGGGGTCGGTGGTGCGCCAGCTGGGAGTCGCGCTGGATTCGGTCGAGGAGTCGTTCACGCGGTTGCCGGCCCCGGAGGCCTTCGCGATCCCGTCGGGGTCGATCGGCCAGGGCACCGCCGCCGCACCGCGGTTCGAGGTGCGGTGCATGCGTGGTGGCCGCGCGGTGTGCGTGCTGGAACACATCACCCGGTTACGCCCCGACCTGGGGCCGGACCGGCCGCAGCCGACAGGTCAGGGCGGGTACCGGGTGATGGTGACGGGCGAGCCGAACTACACGCTCGACACGACGATGCTGGCCACCGACGGGGACCACGACACGGCGGGCCTGAAAGCCACCGCGATGCGGCTGGTCGACTCGGTGCCCGCGGTGGTCGCCGCCGCGCCCGGGCTGCTCACCGCTCTCGACCTTCCGCTGGCCACCGGCCGCGGCCTGGTCCGCCCCTGACTCCCCCACGTCACGGCGGCCGCTCCGTGCGGCGACCCTCGCCGGTGCCGGCGACGAGTTCCCGGGCTGACGACGGCTACTCGGGGTATCTGGCACCGAGGTAGGCCCGGAAAGCCGTCGTAGACCCGAGAACTCTTGGTCCCGCCCGGCACGCCTCCTACCGGGTCGGCCGGGTGAGCCACTTCAGGATCGCCGCGGTCGTTTCCTGGGGTTTCTCCTGCTGGATCCAGTGCCCGCAGTCCAGGCTGACCACGTCCACGTTCGGCACGAATTCCGTCAACCGGTCCGCCCTCGCGACCGGGTCCTGGTCGCCGTAGATCATGAGCGCGGGCTGCCGGATGATCGGGTCGGCCTCGGCCAGCAGGCGCCAGTTACGGTCCAGGTTCCGGTACCAGTTGATTCCGCCCGTGAACCCGGATCCTTCGAACGCGGCGACGAAGACGGCGAGGTCGCTGTCGCTCAGAACGGGCTCGCCGAGCGGGGTCTCCGCCCGGGCCAGGTTGATGAACGCGTTGCCGGGCCGCGGCTCGGCGGGGGGCACGTTCTTCCGGTACAGGTTCCGGAGGAATCGGAACGGGTCCTCCTCGAACACGGCGTCGGCGACGCCCGGCTGACGGTTGAAGTGGACGAAGTAGAAGTCGGGGCCGAGCACGGCCTCCATGAGTTCGATCCAGGGCGTCTCCCCGCGCTCCTGGTAGGGCACGCTCAGCGCGACCACGCCGTTGACCCGCCTCGGGTGCAGCAGAGCCAGGCCCCAGACGACGAACGCGCCCCAGTCGTGGCCGACGAACGTGGCGTCCTCGTAGCCGTAGTGATCGAGGAGGCCGACGAGGTCGCCGGACAGGTGGGCGATGTCGTAGTCCGTCACGTCGGCGGGGCGGGACGACGTGCCGTACCCCCGCTGGTTGGGGACGATCACGTGGTAGCCCGCGGCGGCCAGGGCCGGCACCTGATGGCGCCAGGAATAGGCGTGCTCCGGCCAGCCGTGGCAGAGCACGATGGGGTTCCCCGCGTTCTGCCGGCCGGCCTCGAACACCTCGAGTTCCACACCGTTGACGCAGATGCGGGTGGGCTCGGGAAAATCAGTTGTCATGCCGGCATCCTGCTGACCGATACCGGTCATCTCCTGACCGGTTTTGGTGGAAGCGTTGTCCGGGTGCGAGCCGACCGGTTGATGGCCATCCTCCTCCTGCTGCAACGGCGCGAGCAGGTGACCGCGGCGGAAGTCGCCCGGGAGCTGGAGATCTCCGAGCGCACCGCCCGCCGCGACCTCGACGCCCTGGGCGTGGCCGGTGTGCCGGTGTACTCCGTGCAGGGCCGGGGCGGCGGCTGGCGTCTCGTGGGCGGTGCCCGCACCGACCTGTCGGGGTTGACCGCGGGTGAGGCCCGCGCCCTGTTCATGGTCGCCGGCCCGGCCTCGTCCGGCACACCGGCCGGAAAGGCGGCGCTGCGCAAGCTCGTCCGTGCCCTGCCCGAGCCGTTCCGGGCGCAGGCCGAGGCGGCGGCGTCGTCGCTCGTCACGGACCCGCACGGGTGGGGGTCGAGCCGGGCCGAGCCCCGGCAGCCTCGCTTCCTCGACGAGCTCCAGGACGCGGTGATCCGCGGTGTCCAGGTCCGGCTCGGCTACGTCGACCGCGAACGCAGCGGAACCGAGCGGACCGTCCATCCGCTCGGGATCGTCGCCAAAGGCCCGTCGTGGTACCTCGTCGCCACCACCGACGCCGGCCGCCGGACCTTCCGGGTCGACCGCGTGTCGTCCGTCGACCCGACCGGCGAACCCGTGCACCGGCCCGCTGACTTCGACCTCGCCGAGAGCTGGCGCGCGATCGCGGACGAGGTCGAACGCCGGCGCACACCGCTCGAGGCCCGGGCGGTCTGCCCACCCCAGGCGCTCGGCGTGCTCCGGATCGGGTTCGGCGATCGGCTCGAGGTGGGAGGATCCACGGCCGACGGCCGCATCGAGGTGGTGATCCGCGGCAACGACGAACTCGCCGGCGAGCTCGCCGGGCTGGTCGCCTACCTCGAGGTGACCGGCCCGCCGGGGGTGCGCGACCGGCTCGCGTCGATCGGCGACGTGCTGGTCGCGCGATACGGCCCACGCGGAAATGGCCAGAAGTACGACGGCGCGGCCCGTTCGTGAACTTATGACCGGGGAGAGGACCTCGGTCGCTCGCCCAGGATTGCCGGCATGTCCCGGCACATGTCGCGAACCGCCGCGCACGACGTCCAACCCGTACCCGATGCGACGCGGGCACCCGAGCGCATCGTCGCGCTCGACGTGCTCCGTGGATTCGCGCTGTGCGGCATTCTCCTGGCGAACGTGAAGCCGATCGCCCACCGGGGCGGCGAACTCACCGCGACGCACCTTCCGGAGACGACCTCGGCCACCGCACTGCACCTGCTGGTCGACCAGCGATTCTTCCCGATTTTCTCGGTGCTCTTCGGGATCGGCTTCGCGCTGATGCTCGACTCCGCGCGGGCACGAACCAGGCGGCCACGGATCGTGGTGCTGCGTCGGCTGCTGGCCCTGTTCGCCGTCGGGCTCGTCCATTTCCTGCTGTTGTGGCGGGGCGACGTCCTCACCGTTTACGCGATCGTCGGCCTACTGGTTCTGCTGCCGTCCACGTGGCTACCGCGGTGGGTGGTCGCCGCCGGCGCCGGGGTACTCGTCGTGCTGGCGGCGACCCTGTTCGGGGGCTGGTACTCGCTGATCCCCGGGCTGTTCCTGCTCGGGGCGGCGCTGACCCGGTACGGGGTGGTCGCCCGGATCGACGCTCGTCCGCGTATCACCGCGGTGCTGGGCCTGGCCTTCGCGCTCGCCGCCGTTCCGGCGGTCCTGGTCCAGTTGCGAGCCGGATCCACTGATCCGGGTGGTTTCCGCATCGCCTACCCGGTCGCCGGGCTGCTGACCGCCGGTGCCTACGTGTGCGGAATGCTGTTCCTGCTCCGGACCGGGCTCGCCGCGGTCCTGACCGCCGTCTTCCGGCCGCTCGGGAGGATGGCACTGACCAACTACCTGACCGCGACGCTGCTGGTGCTGGTGATCTCCGGCGTGGCCGGCGACTCGGACCGCTGGCCGACCGGGGCGGTGGTCACGGTCGCGGCGGCGGTCCTGCTGGTGCAGTGGACGTGGTCGGTCCTCTGGTTGCGCCGATACCGCCAGGGCCCGGTGGAGTGGGTGTGGCGCTGGGCGACCTGGTGGCGTCGACCGCCCCTGCGGCGTACGCCCTGAGCGGTCCACCTGGTAGCCCACGGAGTGGTGGTCGGGGCGGTTCGTCAGGCGACGCAGAACTCATTGCCCTCCGGGTCGAGCAGGACGACGTGCCCGAACTGCCCGCCGTAGAACTCCTCGCGTACGACGGTCGCCCCGGCGGGCACGAGACGGGCGACCGTCGACCGGATCAGGTCTTCGCGTTCCGCCGCATCACCCGGCATCTCCGCGGCGACCCGGAGATCGATGTGCATCCGGTTCTTCGCCGTCTTGCCTTCGGGCACCCGCAGGAAACCGATAGCCGGACCCCTCCCGTCGGGATCCACGATCGAGGCACCGTCCGGGTCCTCGTAACCGGGCTCGAACACGTAACCCAGTGCCTCCGCCCAGAACGCCGCGATCCGCTGCGGATTCTCGGCGTCACATCCCAGCGTCCACCGCATCGCCATCCGGCACACGCTACCGCCGGACCAACCCCTCGGCCGCGTTGCGCGTCGCCGTTGCGCCGATTCGGCTGCGCGCAGGTCACGAGCGACCGGCACCCCCGCTTTGCGGCCGAGGAGCATGCTGGGGGTCGTGTCCGATTCGCGCACGGTCGGCCGGCTCGTGGCGGCGGCGGCCCGAACGCACCTGCGTCCGCTCGGTTTCCGGCCGCAGGGTCGGCGCCGCCTCTGGTACGACGACCGCGGATGGTCGCTCGTCCTGGTCGAGTTCCAGTCCGGCCGCACTCCGGGCGTCTATCTCGACGTCGGCCTGATGTGGCTGTGGAACGAGCACGAACACTGGGCGTTCGACGAGGGCTCGCGCGTTCACTGGCGCAGCGACGGTTCCTTCAGCGGTGACTCACCGCCCGGCGAGCCCGGCTGGACGCAGCACGTCACGTTCCGCGCTGCCGACGACTTCGCCGACGAGATGACCACGGTGGCTCGCATCGCGGGGCAGCGCGCCGTCCAGCTCCGCGAGCAGTTCCCCGACGTCGGAACGACCGCTGACCGGCTGTCGACACGACACGTCCGGCCGGCCGAGTCGCGGCTCCGGCTCGCCTTCGACGGCGGAGCGGCCGCCGCGCTCCACGGCGACGCCTCCACCGCCGCACGGTGCTGGCAGGCGATCGCTTCCGCGGACGACAGGCTGTTCGTGAGCTGGGAACACACCCTGAAACACCGCGCCGAACAACTCCTCGATCTCGCGGACGACCCGGCAGCACTGCAGAACGAAGTCGTCCGATCAGTCCACCGAAGCCGCCAACTGCTGGGCCTGCCGACGTCAGCAATTTCCGTGACCTGTCCGGTCCGACCTGCGGACCGGACAGCATTCTGACGATCGTGGTGTCCGAATGAGCCGGACGACAGGTAAGTCGCCCCACCGCGACGGTTGATCCCCGAAACTGGGAGGAGGCCGGGCAGAAGTACGGGGGAAACAAACTTGGAGTTCGTCGGAACACCGGACGGCCGGCGGCTGGCGGTCGAGACGTGGGGGGACCCGAACGGAAGCCCGGTGTTCCTGCTGCACGGCACCCCGGGCAGTCGGCTGGGCCCTCATCCCCGCGATGCGGTGCTCTACCGGCAGCGCATCCGGATGATCGCCTACGACCGGCCCGGTTACGGGGGGTCGGATCGCTCGTTGGGCCGAGTGGTCGGCGACGCGGCCACCGACACGGCCGCGATCGCGGATGCGTTCGGCATCGATCGGTTCGCGGTCGTGGGCCGGTCCGGGGGCGGTCCGCATGCTCTGGCCTGTGCGGCGCTGCTCCCCGAGCGGGTCACGCGGGCGGCGGCCCTGGTGACGCTCGCACCGCCCGACGCCGACGGGCTGGACTGGTTCGCCGGCATGTCGCAGTCCAACGTGCGCGAGTACACGATCGCTTCCTCCGGAGGCACCGCGTTCTCGACCTGGGTGGAGGAGGCCGCCGACGTCATCCGCGCCGATCCGCGCCGGCTGATTCTCTCCTTGCTGCAGGAGGTGCCCGAGCCGGACCGGCGGATCGTCGCCGACGCCGGCATCCGCGCGATGCTGGCCGGCAACTTCGCCGAGGCGCTCAGGGAATCAGCACACGGTTGGGTGGACGACTCGCTGGCGTTCCGCTCCCCGTGGGGTTTCGAACCCCGGTCCATCGACCGGCCCGTCGTGCTGTGGCACGGCGAGGACGACGTGTTCTCCCCCGTCGGGCACGCCCAGTGGCTGGCCGAGGAGATCCCGACCGCCCAGTTGGTGCGCCATCCCGGCGCGGCCCACTTCGGCGCTTTGGGTGTGCTGCCCAACCTGCTTCCGTGGCTGGTCGCCGACGTCCGCGCGGCCTGACCCGGATCTCACCACGGCAGGGGTTCGATGTCGCAGTTGATCCGATTCCATCGTCGGGCGGCCCGGCAGTAGGGGTGGTGCGGTCCGAGCACCTCGAGCAACCGGGGCAGGACGCTCTGCCGCCGGCTCTCCGCGTCGGATTCCCGCCCGGCGAGCCGGATGGTGACCGCCATGTTCGCCTCGCAGGCCAGCGTCTCCGGGTGCAGGCTCCCCCGTACGTCGCGCAACTGTTCCAGGGTCCGCGCTTCGATCGCCGCCGCGCCGGTCTGGTCGCCTTGGTCGGATCGGCAGCTGGCGACGTTCATCGCGCAGGTCAACGTGTACGGGTGCCGCGCGTCCAGACTTTCCCGGAAGGCCCGCAAGGTCTCACCGGCCAGGATCGAGGCCCGGTTGAGCTCACCGGAGTTGCGCAGGTAGATCGCCAGATTGTTGGACGCGGCGAGGGTGTACGGGTGGCTCGGGCCGAGGCTGACGCGCAGATCGTCGAACACCTGCTCGGCGAGCCGGGCCGCTTCGATCGTGTGGCCCTCGTCGGCGAGGTCTCCCGCGAGGTTGAGCTTGCAGGCCGACGTGTCCGGCACGGACGGTCCGAAGCGCGCGGTCATCCGCTCGATCGTGTCCTCGCTGAGCAGTCGGGCCGCCGTGCTGTCCCCCGCACGGCGGAGCGAGACGGCGAGGCTCTTCGCGGCGCGCAGCGTGTCCGGTGAGTCGTCGCCCACCACCGTCCGGTAGCGCTCGTAGGTGGAGCGGAGCAACTCGGCCGACCGGAGGTAGTCGCCGGCCTCCCGGACGTCCATTCCCAGGTTCGCCATCGAGTAGAGCGTGTACGGGTGATCGTCACCGAGCACGGTCCGCCGGCGAGCGAGCGTCTCCTCGTCCAGCTCGCGCGCCCGGTGGAAATCGCCGACCAGTCGGCACGACTCGGCGAGGTTGTTGGCGGCCGACAGTGCCCGCGGGTGGTCGTCGCCGAACAGGTCTTTGAACTGGCGGTAGGTGAGCTCGTCACGATCGAGGGCGGCCTGGTACTTCCCCAGGGTGCGCAGGTCGGCGGCGAGGCCCCCGGCGGTCAGCAGGATATGAGCGTCGTCCGGCCGCAGGGTGCGCTGCTGCCGATCGAACACGTCGGCGTCGACCTCGTAGGCCTCGAGGTAGCGCCCCTGGGAGCGCAGCACGTTGCCCAGGTGGAAGCGGAGGTAGAGCACCTGACGGTGGTCGGGCCCCATCGGGGTGTGCGTGCTCCAGAGCTCCTCCAGCCGGCGGCCGAGTGCTGCCGCGGAGTCCAGCTCACCTCGGCGCCACAGGTAGCGGACCCGCTCGATCAGCAGGCTGCGGGTCTCCTCCTCGTCGCAGTCACTCGCCATCGACGGGGTCAGGTGCGGCCAGATCTTGTCGAACTCCGGCCAGTTGTCCGGATCGTCGACACCACCCTGCCGAGGCCGGGCGCTGACCAGCACCTGATGGATCTGGTGGCGGGTGTGCTCCTGCTCGGCCTCGGTCATGCGGCTGCGGAGCACCGCCTGCACCAGCCGGTGGATCTGGATGGAGTTGCTCGGCTGGTCGATGCGCGCCAGCGCGAAGCGGGTGATCTCGCGGGTGACGCGTCCGAGCATCAGCTTCTCGCGGAGCGTCTCGTCGAACGGAACGAGGATGTTGCGCATCTCATCGCTGTAGACGAGTGAGATCGCGATCGAGTCCGGCGAGAAGAACGCACAGAGCTCGAGCAACCTGGCCGCCGCGCGCGAGCGGGCTTTGACCTGCCGGAACGACAGGTCCCAGGTCGCGGCGACCGGGGTCGGGTAGTCGGTCGGCCGGTTGATCGCGAGGACGTTCACCGGCCCGGCGGCGAGGTCTTCGAGGTACTGCTCGACCGAGAAGCCGGTCTCGTCCAGCCAGGCCCCGGCCTGCTCCAGCGCCAGCGGCAGGTTGCCGAGCGCCTCGGCCACCCGGGCCGCGTCCGACCTGGACAGGCCCGGCACCCGCCGGCTGAGCAGCTCGACGCTCTCTTCCTCGGTGAAGATGCCGATCTCCAGCGGATCGGCGACCCGGGCCCAGGCCGGGTTGCGTGACGTGATCAGTACGTGCCCGGAGCCACCGAGGTCGTACCGGCTCAGATCCTCCGGCTGGTCGGCGTTGTCGAAGACGACGAGGAAGCGGCTGTAGGGCTCGCCCCGGCGCAACGCCTCCAGCGCCGCAGCGGCGGCTTCCACGACGTCGTCGCCGCCGGCCAGTTCGAGCCGTTGGGCGAGGTCGGCGAAGCTGTGGTCGATGTCCTCCGGCTGTTCGGCCCGCACCCACCAGACCAGGTCGTAGTCACCGCGGAAGCGGTGGGCGTACTCGATGGCCACCTGCGTCTTACCGACGCCGCCCAGCCCGTGGAGGGCCTGCGGCAACACCACGATCTGGTTCCCGCCGGCCAGCTTGTCGCGCAGCCGTTCCAACTCGTCGGCGCGGCCGGTGAAACTGGCGTTGCGTGAGGGCACCTGCCAGACGGTCGGCTGGGCACCGGGGAAACGGGGTCCGTCCGCCGGGTCCGCGCCGACGCCCTCCGCCGACTCCGGCGGCAGGTCGAGTGCGAGCAGTAACGCGTCGGCCGCCATTCGTTCGTCGAGGCCGATCAGGTCGACCTGTGTCCGACGCGTGAACCGCGGACGAAGGCGGGCCGACGCGATCCGCACGGGGATCAGCTGCCGCCTGCTGCCGGCCGGGTCGGCATCGAGTACCGCCTGGAACACCGCTTCGGCCTGCGGTGAGCGCTGATAGGCGTCGGAGAGTAGTGCGATCGTCCGGCTGGCCGCCTCGGCGTGCTGGCGTGCCTCGGCCTCGGCGTCCCGGCCGGCCGCCTGTCCGGAGCCCTGGACGGTGACCCGGAAGCCGGCCGCCGTGAGCGTGTGGGCGATCCAGTCGGCCCACATCCGGTCCTCGGCCGCGTAGCTCAGGAACACGTCCGACTGGCCGACCGGGGCCCGGCGGACGAACGCCTCACGGGTACGCAGCCGCACGTCCTCGGGCAGCGGCGGCAACATCCCCACGCGGCCCTGAGTGATCGCCTCGGTCAGCCGCTCGTAGGCCGCCAGCAGGGAACTCGGTGGCGCGGGCGTGGCGTCGCCGAAGGTGGCGAGCGTCTCCTCGTAGGCGTAGAACGGGCGATACGGGATCTCGACCGACGACCAGTAGCGGTCGGCGTCCTCGCCGCGCAGGCCCCGCGGGAACCGGGCGAAGCGCGCGCGGGCCAGGGCTCGGCCGGCGTCCAGCTTCTCCTTCTCGGCCTCGTCCAC
This sequence comes from Cryptosporangium japonicum, assembly GCF_039524755.1. Taxonomy (NCBI): domain Bacteria; kingdom Bacillati; phylum Actinomycetota; class Actinomycetes; order Cryptosporangiales; family Cryptosporangiaceae; genus Cryptosporangium; species Cryptosporangium japonicum. The sequence continues at coordinate 12,262 of NZ_BAAAGX010000004.1, read as the reverse complement.
CCGCATCGGCACGGGCAGGATCCGGATGTTGCGGTCGGCGTACCGGGTGTCGATCGTGCGGGCCACGGCCGATGCGCCTTCGATGGCCTGGTCGCTGAGCGTGAAGCAGTCCACCAGGACATCGGGCAGCTGGATCGTGCAGATGTCGGCGACGTCGCTGTAGCCCGTCCTGCTGTCGATCAACACGTAGTCGTAGTGCGACTTCATGTTGGCCCGCAGGGCGTCGAGAAACTGCCCGCCGCCGAGCCGGACGTAGAAATTGTCCCAGTCCAGGCTGCTGACCGAGGACGAGTAGTCGCGGTTCTGCCGGCCGGCCGACACGAAATCCAGCCCGCCGCCGGCGGGGAAATGCGACCAGTCGACGGAGATCGCGCACCGCAGGATGTCCGCGAACTCCAGGTGCCAGCCGTCCTCGCGTTCGGTGTGGTCGGTCACCGCGAAAGCGAAATCGGTGATCAGATCGATGACGCCCGGGGTGGCCCGCAGCGTCTCGTCGTCCAGGAACGGGCGGAAGAACTTGTGCAGGCCGGGCGACTCCAGATCCCAGTCGACCACCAGGACGCGGTGCCCGCTGCTGGCCAGTATCCAGGCCACGTTCGCGAGGGCCATGGTTCGGCCGGTGCCGCCTTTGTAGGAGTAGAACGTGACGACGACGCCGTCGGCCGACTGGGTCATGGTGACTCCTCGGGGTCGTCGAGGGGCGGTATCGAGAGGCTGCCGGTCGTCGGCGGCGGCGGGCCGCCCAGGCGGGGCCGGGAGCCGGGCGGCTCGAGCGGCATCGACGAGTCGGCACTACCGAAGAAGCGCCGGACGGCGAGCGCGACCACGTGAGGCAGCTCGGTCGTGAATTCCTCCAGCGTGCCGAGGCCGTTGGCGGCCGCCCGGGAGACGCGCCGGCAGTCCTCCAGACGACGCGACAGCACGTCGTTCAACGCCCGGCGCAGGGTGTCCTCGGCCGACCGGCTCTCCTGGTCGGTTTCGCTCCACGCGACCGCCGCCCCGATCCACCCCTTCCGCTGCGAATCCAGGGTCGCCAGACGGTCGGCGAGAGGTGGGTTCACCGCTGCCCACGGGTCGATCAGCAGCACGACCGGCGCCTGCGGTGGCCGGTCGGCCAGGAGCGCGCCGCTGTCGGCGCTGAAGTCGCGGATCTCCGGCCGGTAGTCGAGGTTCTGGACGACCCGGCCCGCATGGTCGGCGATCGGGTGCGGTGAGACGGGGTGGTAGGGCTTCCAGTCCCGGGGATCACCACCGTAGAAGACCTTCGACCGCTCGGGCGGACAGTCGGTGCGCGGGGGCGCCACGACCGTCAGCTGCACCCGGCGCCCCTCTCCGGTGCCGCCGTTGAGCCCGAACGAACTACCGAACCGGTCGTACGGAACCAGCGGCCCGGGCGCCGGACGCGCCACGCGGCCGACCTCGACGATGCGCTCGGCGAGGTGGTGCACGGTCCACCGGTAATCGGCGCGGAAACGCCCGCCCATGCGGAGCAGGCCGAACACCCCGTAACGAGAATACGACGCCGGAAACGGTGGGCCGGCCAGCTGGATCGAGCTCACGACTTCCGGGAGGTTTCCCGGCTCCACCGGTGTCCAGAGGATCGGGACGATTCCCTCCCGCCCGCTGTATCCGTGCGCCATATCGTTGAGCTGACGGGTGGTGAAGGCGTTCCACTCCCGGCCGCATTCGGGGCTGTCGAAATAGCGCAGCGCATAAAGCGGCACGAACACCCGGCAGGTCGCCAATCCGAAAGCCAGCCGATCGCGCCAGTGAGCGCCGGATCGTAAGTCTTCCTGGTCCAGGAAACCGGCGGGCGCGTGACGCGGCAACTCGGACTCGGTGGTGAGTTCCGCGACCGTCTCGTTCAAGTCGTCGAACAGTTGCTTGACCAGCCGGTCCGACTCGCCACGTCCATTGGTGGGGCCGGAGGAACGCGAGTAACTCAGAAAAAACCACAGCCGCCGGGGATCGGCCGGATCGATCGGGGATTGCCGTTCCGGTGGTGGTGACGCGTCGTTTTCCGGCACCGCGTCCCACCCCCTGGATCCACCGCGGAAAACCCAGCGTATAAGACACTCGCGACAGTCGCGCGTGGATCGGGATCGCGAGTCAGTCCATTGTCGTGAGCGGTATTCGTTTCACCACGAGTCGAGTGTGTCCTGCATCGCCGCCGCGACCTGGAGCCCTCGCGTCGTCAAGGCGCCCGAGCCGGCCAGCACCGCTACCGCATCCGCCGTGTCGGCGCGATGGGAGTCGAACTTGCGGCGGGCCGCCTGGCCCTCGGGGCCGGCCCCGGCCCGGCGGCGCCAGAAATCGGCCACCGCCAGATGCGCGTAGGCGCCCTGGAGCACACCTTCGACCGGCCGGGGGTCGGGACGCCACGCCACCGTGAACCGGGGCGGATCGGCCATCGGGTGCAACAGGTCGAGCAGGTCCAGGAGTGCACCCATCTTGACGTGCTGGAACTCGTGCAGCAACAGCAGAGCCAACTGAGCCGGCTCGGACGGGAGCGCGACACCGATGGCCCCGAAACCGGTACGGGCGGTACCGCTCACGCTCCGCCCACCGGGGTCGGGCTCCAGCGGGGTGATCGCCACCAGCCCGGCCCGAATACCCGGAGCGTAGTCGGCGTACTCGCGCCGCACGATGTCCCAGGCCCGTCCGAACCGGTCCTGCCACTCGAGCGCCTCCGCAGCCGCGAGGTAGGGCCGGGCACGCAGCGGGCTGTAGTCGCGGTACGGATCGACGTCGTCGAGCGCCACGCTGATGTCGCCGGCATGCAGATGGCGCACCGGATGCCAGGCCGCCGCGTCCGAGCCGGGTTCGAGGTCGCCGCCCACGATGTGCCAGGTCTCCCCGGGCCCGCGGACGGCGAGACCTTTCTCGCCGACTTCGACCGTCAGCTCGGCGCCAGCCCGCCCGGTCTCCAACCGGCCCACGGTCGGCACCGACAGGGCACCATCGGAGCCCACCGTGACCCGCAGGTCGACCTCCACGCCCGCCTCGTGCGCGGCGGCAATCGCCAGACCGGTCAGGTAGGCGACCTCGGCCGGTCCGGCGCCGCTCAGACAACGGCCGGCCCAGGCCGTCAGGTACGGATGCGCGAGGAGACGGTCGAGGATGCCGCCGTCCTCCCGGTCGACGCGGTCGAGCAGATCCCAGGCCTCCGAGTCGATGCCGGCCACGGCCACCAGATGCCAGTACGCCCGGGCCAGCAGACCACGGCGGAACCCGCGTTGGCCCTCGGCCAGTGACCGCACGGCGTGCTCGCCTCCCACGCCCCCGGCGAGTGCCGCGAAATCGGCCTCGGGCAGGTGGAACCGCGGGCCGGTCGGCACCCGGTCGCGGACGATGCGGATCAGCTCCTTGAGGTCGGCGCAGTAGACGGACGGGTTGGCGAAGCCGGATCCCCGCCGGTAGCGGTGGGCGTACAGGCCACCGCCGCAACTGTCGACGACCGGGCAGGCCCGGCACTCCGCACAGAGCGCGTCGAGGCCTCCCTGGCGAGCGGTGATACCCGGGTGGCGGGCCGCGACGTCGAACGAATCGGCGAAGACGCTCAGCCCGGTCGCCGCCGCACCGTCGAACGCGGTCTTGAGGGAGTCCGCCTGTTCCAGCGAGCCATCCGTCTCGATCACCAGCAGGTCGGCGTCCTGGAGCCCGATCGCCTCGGTGAGGCTGCTCAGGCCGGCCGTCGTGCGGACTATCGAGTCGAAGAGCCGAATCGGCACCGGTCGACCGTCCGCCGTCCAGCGGTCGAAGATGCGGCCGAGCCAGCGTGCGTATTCCGGCGCGTTCCCTGCCGACGCGGCCGGCGGCGTCTCCCAGGTGGCGTGCGGGAACAAGAACTCGAGCGCCGGTGGCTCGTGGGAGAGCAGCGCCTCGTAAACGACGATCGGGTCATTGGCGACGTCGATCGTGCACAGCAAGCCGCTGAACAATGATCGGTAGCGTTCTGCGCGCAGCAGATCGATCGCCCGGACGACGTGCGGGTGGCTACTCCGCCCGTTGGCGAACCGCCGATGCCGGTCGTTTGCCGTTCGGTCGCCGTCGAGCGAAAGCCCCACCTTGATCTCATGGTCGAGGAACAGTTCGGCCCAACGCTCGTCGAGCACTACGCCATTCGTGTGTATTCGTAGATCGAGAGCGCATCCGGCAGGCAAGGCCGCACGCAGCGCGGTGGCCGCCCGGGCCAGTTTCGCTCGACCGGCCAGGAGTGGCTCGCCACCGTGAAACACCACCCCCACCGCGGGCGAGCGATGGGCAGCGGCGTGTTCGCCGATCCGTTCCGCAGCCCGCTCGACGGTCTCGTCGGCCATGACCCCGGGTTGGTTGCGCCATCCGGTATCGGCGTGCTCGTACACGTAGCAGTGATCGCACGACAGATCGCATCTGCTGTGCACTTTCAGCACGTACTGCCGGAAGGGGACGACATCCGCAGCCACAGCGGCAACCGCTCAGATCATCGAGTTGAACATCGCTATGGGAATCGGACCGTTCTCGGCATGACCCGGGACGATGCGTTTCACAGCCCGCGCCAGACCCGGATCGTGCGGATCTATGTCACTCAACCGCACCGCGCGGAAGTCGGTGAGCTGGGTCGTGATCTCGGTCTGTTCGCCCGTGGTGTTCATCGGTCCCTGCGATTGAGTAATCGGTCTACGCGCGTGGCTGGCTGACCAGTAGCACACTAGTGATTCCTGGTTGCGGTGAGGCGGTTTAGCTCCACGTGGCGCGATAATTGCCCCGGCCATCGGGTTGATCCTGCCTAGGATCGCAGCTCACGACAACCCTGCGCGCACGCTTGCCGCGGCCCGGTGGGCGATTGCCCTGGCCGGGCCGCGACGAGCGTTCTCAGTCCAGCAGTTCGGTGACCGTGCCCGCGGCGACCGTGCGGTTGCCCTCACGAACGGCGAAGCCCAGGCCTACCTCGAGCGCGACCGGCTTGCTCAGGTCCACCACGACCGCGTCGAGGGTGTCACCCGGCATCACCAGGTCCACCCCGTCCAGCTCCAGGCCGCCCGACACGTCGGTCGTGTGGAAGTAGAACTGGGGCCGGTAGTTGGCCTCGAACGGCGTGTGGCGGCCGCCCTCGGCGTGGGTCAGCGCGTACATCGTCGCCCGGAACCGCTGGTGCGGCGTGACGCTGCCCGGGGCCGCGACCACCTGGCCGCGCTGCACCTGCTCGCGCTTGATCCCGCGCAGCAGCACGGCGGCGTTGTCACCGGCCTGGGCCGAGTCGAGCGACTTGCCGAACATCTCCAGCCCGGTGGCGACGCTCGCCACCGTCGGGCCGAGGCCGACGACCTCGACCGGCTCGCCGACGCGCAGCGTGCCGCGCTCGACCTTGCCGGTGACGACGGTGCCCCGGCCGCTGATCGAGAGCACGTTCTCGATCGGCATCAGGAACGGCTCACCGAGCTCACGCGGAGGCACCGGCACGTAGCTGTCCACCGCGTCGAGCAGGTCGACGATCGACCGCACCCAGCGCGGGTCGCCCTCCAGCGCCTTGAGCGCGCTGACCGGGACCACCGGCACCTCGTCCCCGGGGAAGCCGTACTCCGACAGCAGCTCGCGGACCTCCAGCTCGACCAGGTCGAGCAGCTCGGGGTCGTCGACGGCGTCGCTCTTGTTGAGCGCCACCACCAGGTACGGCACCCCGACGCGACGGGCGAGCAGCACGTGCTCGCGGGTCTGCGGCATCGACCCGTCCTGCGCCGACACCACGAGAATGGCCCCGTCCACCTGCGCCGCCCCCGTGATCATGTTCTTCACGTAGTCGGCGTGTCCGGGCATGTCCACGTGCGCGTAGTGACGCGTCGGCGTCTCGTACTCGACGTGCGCGATCGTGATCGTGATACCGCGGGCGGCCTCCTCCGGCGCCTTGTCGATGCCCTCGAACGCGACGTACCGGTTGGCGGCCGGGTCGCGGTCGGCGAGCACCTTCGTGATGGCGGCGGTCAGGGTCGTCTTGCCGTGGTCGACGTGCCCCATCGTCCCGATGTTGACGTGCGGCTTGGTACGGATGAACTGGCTCTTGGCCATGATTTCCTCACTGGTTGCAAGGCACTCCTGGTTGATCGACCGCGGCCTCGGCCGCGTCAGAACCCGGGCAGGTGGCAGCCACCCTTCCCCGGGGTTCTGCTGCCGATGGGGAAGGGTCAGAGTCGGGTATCGACGCCGTCGAACGAAAAAACGCGCGCGGGAGCCACCGACGAGGGCAGCTGCAGACCGGGCGCGAACATGGGCATCACGGTAGCCCTCAACACCGCGGACCCCGACTGAATTTCCGGGGCCGTCCGCCGTCGGTCCGGGGCGGCGGCCGACGCCACCGCCAGCTCGAACCCGGCGAGGATCGCGGCGATCTGGTCCGCGCGCCGCAAGTGGGTCGGGGTGGGCATGACCCCGACCGGCTGGTCGAAGTCGATCAACGACCGGACGTCGGGGTGTTCGATCACGTTCCGCCAGTCCACTGTGCGCAGTGGACCGCACCACCACACCCCGGCGGCCGGGCCCCGGCGGCCGGGCGATCACCCGGCCGGCGGGGCCGTGCTCGTCAGCCGACCAGCGTGCACCAGACGACACCCGCGGTGAAGAGCGCCGGGTTCGGCGCCTTCTTCAGCTCGGAGGCCTTCGGCAACTTGCGCTTCCACAGCACTTTCGCCAAGCGGCCGGGGCCGGTGAGGTGGCTCTTCACGCCCTGGACCACGCACTGCCCGACCGGCTTGCCCATGGCTACGGCGGCTCCGATGTCCCCGGACGGCGTCCGGTTGGAGACCGTCCCGCCTTCCGGGGTACCGCCGCGGTCGTCCATCAACACGAACGTCGTCGGGAGAACGGCCGCACACGCGAACTGGTCCGGCTCGGGCAGTGCCGCGACGAGTTGGTCGCCGGTGGCGGGCCCGACGATGCCGTCCGCGAGGAGACGACGCTCGACCTGGAATCGGCGAACCGCCGCGTAGGTCTCGCTGCCGAACTTCCCGTCGGCCGCGATGCCCAGGGCCCGCTGGACACAGGCGACGCCGCCCGGCGGGTTCGCGTACCGGGCCGACGGTCCGATGTAACGGACGCCCGGATTGGCGGTGGCGGCGGCAGCGGGTAGAAGGACGGCGGCGACCGTCACGCCGAGCACGACGAGGAGGGCGCGGAGTCGCCGGGGCGCCGGGGTGGTGCGAGGCATTCGATTCCTAGCTTCGAAGCGGGTGGACGACGCCAGGATCGGTCAGATGCGCCGTTCACCGGCATCGACCGACTGGCGGTCGGAGACCGGCCCGGCCGGTGTCGGCGCGGCCGCGGTGCGCCGATTCATTCCGGTGAACCCGGAGCACCCGGGCGGGTGGTGCGCTCCGGGGTTAGGGTGCGTGGATGACTACGCCGTCGCAGGGTGCGGGGTTGCCGGCGATCGGGCGGCCGGCGACCCGTGCGCTGGGCGAGGCCGGGGTCCGGACGCTGGAGCAGGTGGCGTCCTACCGCCGTCGGGAGTTGCTCGCCCTGCACGGCGTCGGGCCGAAGGCGGTCGGCATCCTCGCCGAAGCGCTGGCCGCGCACGGGCTCGCCTTCGCGGACGAGCGCTGACGCGCCTCTTCACGCGATGGAGCCGGCCACCAGGGCGGCCAGGAAGCCGAGGACCGAGCCGCCGGCCACGGCGCCGGCCTGGAGCCTCGTTCGCTTCGACAGCGCCACCAGCCCGCAGCCGATCATCGAGTAGAAGAAGAACGTCCAGGAGAGCAGCAGCGTCACCTGGACCTCCGCCTTGATCCCGTTGTCCGGCATCCGGTGCAGCCCGATCCCGTACAGCACGATCGACGCGAGGTGCGGAACGGTTCCCAGCGCCCCGAGCACCCACAGCCGCCGGGCGCTCGGCGGAACGAACGGCGGCACCGGCGGCGGCCCGTACGCCGGCCCGACCGGCGGAACCACCGGCGGCCCGACCGGCAGCCGAACGGCCGGCGGCCCCGCAACCGGCGGCTCGGCCGACGCCGCCAACGGCGAGTCAGCCGACGCCGCCGTCGGATAGGGAGCCTGCGGATACGAAGCCTGCGGATACGGAGGCGGATACGAAGACGGCACCCCGACGGGCACCTCCTTCGACCGCACATACGCACGAACCACCGCGCGCCACAGCCACACGTTCAGCACCGCCGCACCGGTGTACACCACGACGATCGCGACCCCGATCCCCGCCCGACCCCCCGCCGAGAACAGAAGCGTGGCGAGACCGAGAACGTCCGACAGCACCAGCGCGACGGGGAACAGCAGAACGCCCACGTAGATCCGGTCGACGAGATAGCTGCCCGCCGCCTCGCTCACCGCACACAGGAACACGACGAACACGTACAGCGGTGCGACCAGACGCTTCACAACCGTCACCCTAAGTAGGCACGGTTGCAAACCGGTCAGCGCTGGTACGGGTAGCGGTAGTCCGTCGGGGGCACGAACGTCTCCTTCAGCGAGCGGGGGCTGACCCACCGGGTCAGGTTCGCCGCGGCACCGGCCTTGTCGTTGGTGCCGGAAGCCCGGCCGCCACCGAACGGCTGCTGGCCGACGACGGCGCCGGTGGGCTTGTCGTTGACGTAGAAGTTGCCGGCCGCGAAACGCAGCTCCCGCTGCGCCCAGGCGATCGCGCGGCGGTCCCGGGCGATGACCGAGCCGGTCAGCGCGTACGGCGCGATCGACTCCATGCCGCGGACCACCTGCTCGAAGTTCGCGTCCTCGTAGACGTGCAGGGCCAGGATCGGGCCGAAGTACTCGGTCGTGAACATCTCGTCGGTCGGGTCGCCGCCCTCGACGACGGTGGGGTGCACGAAGTAGCCCACCGAGTCGTCGAGCTCGCCCCCGACGAGCACGTCGAGGTGGGACGACTCCTTCGCCCGCTCGATCGCGGCCCGGTGCTTCGCGAACGCCCGCGCGTCGATGACCGCGCCCAGGAAGTTCGTGAAGTCGGTCGGGTCGCCGATCGGAATCGACTCGATCTCGGCGAGGAACGAGTCCTTCATCCGCGCCCACACCGAGCGCGGCACGTAGGCGCGCGAGGCGGCCGAGCACTTCTGGCCCTGGAACTCGAACGCGCCGCGGATCAGCGCGGTACGCAGCACGTCGGGGTCGGCCGACGGGTGCGCGACGACGAAGTCCTTGCCCCCGGTCTCGCCGACGACGCGCGGGTACGACCGGTAGTTCGCGATGTTGGCGCCGACCTCGCGCCACAGGTGCTGGAACGTCGGGGTCGACCCGGTGAAGTGGATGCCGGCCAGGTCGGGGCTGGCCAGCGCGACCTCGGAGACCTCGAGGCCGTCACCGGGAAGCATGTTGATCACGCCCGGCGGGAGACCGGCCTCGGTCAGCAGCTCCATCGTCAGCGACGCCGCGAGCTGCTGGGTCGGTGAGGGTTTCCAGAGCACCGTATTGCCCATCAGGGCCGGTGCGGTCGGCAGGTTGCCGGCGATCGCGGTGAAGTTGAACGGGGTGATCGCGTAGACGAACCCTTCGAGCGGGCGGTGGTCGGTGCGGTTCCACACGCCGGAGCTGTTCGCGATCGGCTGGTCGGCGAGGATCTGACGCGCGTAGTGGACGTTGTAGCGCCAGAAGTCGATCAGTTCGCAGGCGGCGTCGATCTCGGCCTGGAACGGTGTCTTCGACTGGCCCAGCACGGTGGCCGCGTTGAGTCGCTGGCGCCACGGGCCGGCGAGCAGGTCGGCCGCCCTGAGCAGCACCGCGGCGCGGTCGTCGAAGTCCAGGTCACGCCAGCCGGGCGCGGCGTCGGCGGCGGCGCGCACCGCGGCACGGGCGTCGTCGCGGGTGGAGTTGCGCAGCGTGCCGAGGACGTGCTGGTGGTCGTGGGGCTGGACGACGTCGATCTCCGCACCGCCACCGGCCACCCAGGAACCGCCCACGTAGCCGCGCAGGTCGTGCCGTTCCTTCTCGAGGCGCGCGATCTCCGCCTGCAGGGCGTCGCGTTCGCCGCTGCCCGGCGCGTAGGTCAGGTTCGGCTCGTTCGTCGGAGCCGGCGGGGCCGTCACTGCGTCCATGGATGCTCCAGGTCGGGGATCGGGAGGTGGTCAGCCGCGCGCGAGGGCACGGAGGAAGAAGGCGACGTTGGCCGGCCGCTCGGCGAGCCGACGCATGAAGTACCCGTACCAGTCGGTGCCGAACGGCACGTAGACGCGCAGCCGCCGGCCCTGCTCGACCAGCTCGCGCTGCCGGTCGGTGGAGACGCCGTAGAGCATCTGCGCCTCCCAGTCCCCCGCGCTCCGGCCGGTCTCGGCCGCCGCCCGCACCGCGTGCCCGAGCATGGCCGGGTCGTGGGTCGCGATCATCGGGTAGCCGCCGGACTCCATGAGGCTGCGGATGCCCCGGCGGTAGGCGTCGTCCACCTCGGTCTTCTGCTGGTACGCGACGTCCCGGGGCTCGCGGTAGGCGCCCTTCACCCACCGGATCCGGGTGCCCGGCCCGGCCAGGTCGGCCAGGTCGCGCTCGCTGCGCCGCAGGTTGGCCTGGAGCACGCTGCCGGTGAGCGGGAACTCGACGCGCAGCTTCGCGCCGATGGCCAGCGTCGAGTCGACGGTCGTGTGGTCCTCCATGTCGAGGGTGACCGTCGCGCCCACCGCCGTGGCGGCCTCGCAGATCACCCGGGCGTTCGACTCGGCGAGTTCGTCGCCGGAGCCCGGCAGCGCCTGGCCGAGGGCCGAGAGTTTGAGCGAGACGTCCGCGCCCTCGGCGCAGTTCTGCTCGGCCAACGCGGTCAGCAGCGCGAGGTAGGCGGCGGTGGTCGCGGCGGCGCCGGCGGCGTCGGTGACGTCCTCGCCGAGGACGTCGATCGTCACCGAGCGACCCTGCCGGCGCAGGTACTCACCGGCCAGCACCACGTCGGCGATCTCCTCGCCGGCCACGAACCGGTCGACGACCCGCCGGGTCACCGGGACACGCTCGACGACACGGCGGACGCGCCCGCTCCGGGCGGCACGGTTGAGCGCAGAGCTGAGCATGGTCGAACGCTAGAGCGGCAGCTCAGGGGCGCGGCACCGACAGGTGTCACGTGATCACCGGTCAAACATGTGACACTTGTCTAGTGACGGCGCTCGACGACCTGGTGGACGACATGGCCGGGCTGCTCGACGCGCCCTGCACGCTGGAGGATCCCGACTTCCGGCTCATCGGGTTCTCCGGGCAGGGCCGCGCCGGTGTCGTCGACGAGGTCAGGCGCCACTCGATCCTCGAGCGCGGTTCGACGCCGGAGGTGCGCGAGTGGTTCCTCTCGCACGGCATCCGGGACGCGACCGGGCCGGTGCGCACCCCGGCCGATCCGGACCGGGGCATCGCCGCGCGGCTGTGCATCCCGGCGCGGCACCGGGGGCGCGTCCACGGCTACTTCTGGCTCCTCGAGGACGAGCACCCGATCTCCGTGGAGCACTGGGCCGAGGCCACCCGGATCGCCGAGTCGGCCGCGTCGCTGCTCGGCTTGGTCGAGCGCAGGCAGGCGCGGCGGGACGCGAACTACCGCGAAGCGGTCGAGGGCCACGGTGGCGCCGCGCAGCACTCCGCGCTGGAACTGGCGAGCGCGGCCGGCCTGGACGTGCGTGACCCGGTCGCCTGCGTGCTCGTTCACCGCCCCGACCTCGGCGGTCAGCTGGCGAGCCGGTCGACGCGCTCCGGCCTGGTCTGGGTGCGCGAGGACAGCGCGGTCTGCGCCGCGGTCGTGCACGCCGAGCTGATCCGGACCGCGACGGACCTGCCGGCGACGCTGTCGGCCCTGGGCCTCGGGCGGCGGCTGTCGTCGTTGGACGAGTCGACCTGGGTCGGCATCGGGCCCGTCGTGTCCGGCCTGGCCGAACTCGCCCACAGCCGCACCGGCGCCCGGGTCGCGCTCCGGGTGGCCCGGGCCCGGGAGGGCGGAACGGTCGTGGAGTGGGACGCGCTCGGGCCGCTCGGGCTGCTCGGCGTCGCCCGCGACGACGACCTGGCCCGCACCCTGCTGACGCCACGCGTCCGCCGGTTCCTCGACGAGGCACCCGCGGCGCTGGTGGAGACCGCGCGGGTGTTCCTGGACGAGGCCGGCAGCGTGGCGCGGGCCACCGGCCGGCTCTCGGTGCACCGCCAGACCGTCTACCACCGGCTGGCCCAGATCGAACGCTCGACCGGCTGCGACCTCTCCACCGGCGAGGGCCGGCTGCGCCTGCACCTGGCGCTCCGGCTAGCCCCCTACCTCGGCTAGGGCCTGTTTGAATTGCTGGTCAGCGCAGCCATTCGTTGATCGCGGCGATGTGCA
>NZ_BAAAGX010000003.1:292211-329671 GCF_039524755.1 Cryptosporangium japonicum | reverse complement strand
TGCACATCGCCGCGATCAACGAATGGCTGCGCTGACCAGCAATTCAAACAGGCCCTAGGCGCGCCGGACCTGATCGTGTGGTTGGACGATCTACCCCAGGGCGTCCGGCTGTCTGCCAACCCAAGCGATGACGTATTGCTGCGGATGAGCCCTCCCCGGCCCATGCCGATTCCAGTGCGTCCGGCTCGCCTCGACGGGTGGATCGATCCGGCGACAGACAGGACGGGCAGCGGCCCACCGCAGCTGGTCGAGGCTGGACCGACCTCGGAGCCTACCGAGTCGCAGACGCCTCCTCCGGCTGCAGTGCAGCGCGAGTTCGCTCATTGGTCGGCAAAGCTCAGCGAGTGGTCGCGAGCCCAGAAGCTGTTTGAGCAACAGCGCACGTTGTATGAGCAGCTGGAACGGGCTGCGAAGATGCTGGAGCAGCAAGACGACGAGGTGGAGTTCGTCTTGGCGGCGGGATTGCTGCGATGGCAGGCACCTGATGGCGAGCGCATCTGCCGGCACTTGGTGGTGGACTCGGTGCAGCCTCGCTTGGATCGGGGCACTGCCGAAGTGACGGTCACAGTGGCGTCCGGTCGGCGTCGGCTGGAAGACGGCGAGATTCTCCGTGACCAAGAGGCCTTCAACCCAGATCGAGGGCGTCCGGCACGAGTTGCAGTACTCGACGCCGAGGCATCGCTGCTCGATTCGGCGCTGCTGCCTCCGCTCCAGGAGTATCTGAGTTTGAGTCTCGGGGCCGCAATCGCGACGATGGGCAAAGCCCAGGCCGAGCCGTCGCTTCCGGATGCACCGCAGTTGAGCGCGTCGCCGGCGTTGATGCCCGGAGCCGCGTTCTGCTTGCGGAGGCCTACCAGAAGATCGCAGCGACACTCCGACAGCCCGAGACGCAGGTTCCGGTCGCGCTGGCAGAACTCGTGGTCGACACCGAACGCGATCAGCGGAAGGGGTGTGCGTACTCGTTGGGGTAGCGGCAGCGGTAGTGGGGCTGGTCATGCACCGCTCGGCGAACGTGCGTTCGTATTGACTGAGGACGGTCGGGTCGAACGGCTGGCGTTCGGGCGTGGGACTCGAGCGGGGCGGTGCCCCTCCGGTCGATGACTTGCCCCGGGGCCGATCGACGATCGGCGGGCCGGCAGGAACGACCTGAGAAATCGCCATCCGGGCCCTACCGGATACGCGTTTCGGCTCACGGCCCATCCCATAGCACGCAGTCGGCCCCGAGGGCTCGACTTGCAATTCGCTTGTACTTGCCTGTCAACGGCCTGCGCGCGGTTGCTCTCGGTTTTCCGGCGCTCGTATGGTGAGCGCCGGAACCGAATCAGGGAGACGACGATGACGGCATCCGTTCCGACCACGACGCCCGGCCAGGTCTCTGACTTCTACGACGTCTACAATTCTTTGCTCCGTAAGTACTGGGACGACAATTTCCACTTCGGCTATTGGTTGGACGCCGACGACGGCAGTTCGGTGTCGGTGGCCACGGACCGGTTCACTGACATCATGATCAGCAAATTGCCGGTCGGCCCGGGCGCACGCATTCTCGACGTCGGCTGTGGCATCGGGAAGCCCGCGATCCGGCTGGCACGGGCCACCGGGGCGAGCGTCCTGGGCATCTCGATCAACCAGAACCAGGTGGACGAGGCGAATGCGCTCGCCGCGGCCGAAGGCTTGGCCGATCGGGTGTCGTTCCAGGTCGTCAACGCCCTGGACATGCCGTTCGACGACGGCTCGTTCGACGCCGCGCTGGCGTTCGAGTCGATTGTGCACATGCCGCGGAAGGCGGCGCTGAGCGAGATCGCCCGAGTCGTCCGGCCGGGCGGTCACATCGCGCTGACCGACCTGATCCGGGTCGACGCCGAGGAGTCCACCTCGCCGGCCGCGTTCATGACCCAGTCGGTCGTGCGCCTGGAGGATTATCGGGAGCTCTGCCGCGACGCGGGTATCGAGATCGACGAACTGCTCGACGTCAGCGCGCACACCGATCGGACCTACGACGCGATGCAGAACGGGATCGAGCGCAGCTCCGAAGAGATCAGCGGCAAATTCGGACCCGGGATGATGGAAACCCTGAAGAACGTCATGACGCCGTTCGCGATGGGGAACGTAATCGGCTGCGCGATCGTGGCCGGTCGCCGCAAGCCCGTGCTCCGGTGAATTCCCGGTAATTGCCAGCGGGGCCGCCGGATCGTGATCCGGCGGCCCCTTTCCGTGCTGTCACGCGGGGTGCTGCACCAGTTGCGGCAGATCGGTGCGGCGACGAATCTGTAGCTTGCGGTACACCCGGGTCAAATGCTGCTCCACCGTGCTGCGGGTGATGTGGAGCTGCGCCGAGATCTCGCGATTCGACAGGCCCCGGGCGGCCAGGACCGCCACCCGCTGTTCGGCATCGCTGAGCGACTGCAGCGTGAGCCGGCTCAGCCGGGACGGGGGGCGCTCGGCGCCCGGGTCCCGCAGCCGGCGCGGCACCAGCCGACGCTCGAGCGAAGCCCGGCAGCCCTCGTACAGGCGCTCTGCTCGGGCTTTTATCATCGCCGACCGGGACGGGTTGCGGGCCTCGTGGTGCGCGTTCGCGAGATCGCTCAGCGCGTCGGCCAGCTCCATCCGGCTGGCAGTCTTCTCCAGGACGGCCACGGCTTCGGTGAGCAGCCCAATCTTGCGTTCGGACTCGCAGCCGGCGGCCAGCGCCCGCAGGAGGACGCCGTAGCTGCTCGAGCGTTGCGGAACCGACGACGGCAAGGCTTCGGTGACGAGCCGGTGCGCGTCCTTGCGGCAGCCGAGCCGGACGTAGGCGTGGGCGCCGTCGGCCCGCCACGGCACCAGCGCGGGTACGTCCATCTCCCACTCGCGCGCCCGGTTGCCGCAGGCGAGCAGGTCGATCAACGCATCATGCGGCTTGTCGGCGTTGAGGTAGTGACGGCCCCGTGCGTATACGTACCGCAGGCCGAACGGGGTCTCGTACATCGCCGGAGGGACCGGCCGCCGCAGGAGTTCGCGCACGACGTGATGCTGTCCCATCCCGCTCGCGGCCAGCACGGCGGTCGACAGCGGCAGGCCGATCAGAACGCCCCAGCTCTCCGGGGACAGCTCGGTGAGAGCGTCGGTGGCGAGGTCGAGGGCAGTGGGAAGCTGCCCGAGCCGGTACATGATGTCCGCGCGCACAGCGGTGAGAACCGCGCGCCAGGTCGGGGGGATGTTGCCGGCGGACTCGGCGAGGTACAGCGCCGACCAGGCGTCGGCGCGGTCGGCCCGGTCGGCGTAGACCAGGCTCATCAGAGCGGCGACGACGGCCTCGGTCCGGTGGGTGCCGGTGCGCAGACGTCCCAGCAGAGCATCCGCCTGCTGGGCGTTCCGATCGTCGGACCCGGCCGTGGTCACCGCGTGGAGTAGGGAGAGCGCCTCGACCGTCGCGTCCCACGTCGCCCCCGCGCCGTGCTCCGGACCACCGGCCCCGATGGCGGCGACGCTCGATCGGGCGCCGGGATAGATGAGACTCAACCAGAGCCGGGTCGTCTCCCAGGAGAGACCCGGGCGGTTCGCGGGGAACGTCTCGGCGCACCGGGCGAGCGCGGCGACCGCGGCATCCGGCCGCCCGAGCCAGAGCGGCAGCAGGGACGCGACGGTGGCCTCGTTGCCGGTCAGGTGTCCGGCGTCCACGTCGTGCGCGAGGACGGTCAGATGCCGGGCCGAGGTCGCGGGATCCAGTTGCCACTGCGTCCGAGCCTGGAGCGCGTGGAGGGTGGCGCGGCGTTCCTCGCTCAGCCCGTCAGCCTGCAGCGCGAGGCGCAGCTGCTGCAACGCCAAGTCGGGCTGATTCTCCTGCAAGGCCTGGTTCGCGGCCTCCGCCAGCACCGGAACCATCCAGTCGGACGGTGGTGCCTGAGCGGCGAGGAGGTGCTCGGTGACGGCAGCAGGCATGGCGCCGTCCCGGTAGAGCAGTTCGGCGGTGCGGAGCGAGATCGCCGCCGAGGAGGGCTCGGTGCGACAGCGGAGAACCGCGGCGCGTCCCTCCGGATGGCGGAAGCGTCCGTTGTCGAGGATTCCGGAGACGTTCAACGCGTCGACGACCCAGGACACGACGCCGGTGTCGACGTCGGCGAGCTCACCGAGCAACCGGACCTGGTCCGCGTCGCCGACCGCGGCGATCGCCCGGGCGACGCGGAGGAACTCGGGGCCGTACCGGCTGATGCAGTCGATCAACGCTTCGCGGTACGCGTGACCGACCGCGGGCAGCGGAGTGCCGGTCGGCCGATCGTCGACGTCGCCGGGAGAGGTGGCGTCCGCGCGCGGCCCGTGATCGAGGAGCAGCGCCTCGGTGAGGAGCGGATTCCCTCCCGTCAGCGCGTGCGCCGCGGCGGCGAAGCGGGGTGTGACCACGGAGCCCAGCTTGGCGGCGAGGTAGTCCGCCACCCCGTCCGGCGACAGCGGGTCCAAACGGATTCGATGGGGATCGGACTGGCGGGTCAACTCGGCCGTGAACTGGGATCGGTCCGGCGACCGGATCAACGTCTCGCTGAGTAACAGCATGATCGGTGCCGTCCGAATACGCCGGGCGATGTAGACGAGGGTCTGGCAGGACGCCGGATCGGCGTCCAGTACGTCATCCACACCGATGATCAACGGCCCCTTTTTCGCCAGCTCCAACAGAGCGGTGCAGACCGTGTACAGAAGCTGGGGGGAGACGTCGTCGCCCGAGCCCTGCAGCAGTGGGACGATGCGCATCCGGACGTTCTCCGGGCAGTCCGGGGCGGAGAACAACTGGCTCGTGACCCCGAACCGATGCGTCCGTTCGCTCTGGGACGCCACTGCGCCCAGAAATCGTGCGCCATGGTCAACGGCGCGTTCGGTGAATTCTTGGAAGAAAGCAGTCTTGCCGCTGGCCGGTCCGCCGGTCACCGTGACGACGCGCCCGGATCCGTCCAGGGCGCTGTTCCATACCTGAGTCAATAGATCGAATTGTCGATGCCGTTCTACCAACGTCATGCTGTCACTCCCCGAGTCCCCCATGGACTAGGCATGCGATCTTGGCGCTATTCGAATCAATCGGTATTGCTTGCGCGGTGTGTTTTCACGACCGATCAAGATGGACAAGTTGAAGTCTGCCACCCGTTTCGTGGCGGCGGCAACGATGGGGACCTGTAATAGGGGGTGGGGTCGTCGGGGAGGGTTTCCGATTCGTGTCGGAACGGACGCGCGACGATGTCGCCGACCCGGCGCGGACGGCGCGCACGGTCATGACGGTGGGTGCAGGACACGGCGCGCGCGGCTCCGCGAGATCAATGCGTCGCCTGGGCAATGCGTGCTTTCGGCACGCGACCAACTACCTAGGGTCACCAGCGACACGCCGTCCGCAGGTGTCGGGACGGGCGGCCCGACGGTGCTCGGGGACCCCGGGAACCAGCTTTCCTGATCCGGGTAGGGGTAGCGCCGGGCGGACCGGTCCCGGGCCGGGTAGGGGCTCCGGAGGCTCTCCCGGACGCCGGGCACCTTAGGGGTTGGGGCCGCCGGTCGACGCGACTTAGCTTGGCGACGCCGCGAACACCGGTTCGACGGTGACGGCGCGACGACGGGAGACCTCACATGACTGTGGACGGAGCATGGGACCTGCGGATCCAGAGCCCGAGCGGGGACCAGCCGGCCCGGGCGGACTTCGTGGGCACCGGTGATCAGCTTGCCGGCAGTTACACCGGGATGGGGACGACGGTGGAGATCACCGAGGGAACCGTCGAGGGCGACGTGGCCTCCTGGACCGTCGATCGGCGCGAGCCGTTCCCGATGACCAGCCGGTTCCGGGTGACGGTGACCGGGGACGAGCTGGCCGGTGAGGTCGAGGTCGGCACCTTCGGTTCCTTCCGCATCGTCGGAACCCGCGGCTAGTCACCCGTGGCCGACCTGCAGAGGTTCAGCGGAAGGGTCGCGGTGGTCACCGGCGCCGCCCGCGGCATCGGCGCTGCCACCGCCCGGCGGCTGGCGGCCGAGGGAGCCACCGTCGCGGTCGTCGGCCTGCGTGAGGACACGGCAAAGCTCGTGGCCGCCGACATCACGGCGGACGGCGGGTCCGCCTGCGCCTACGGGGCCGACGTGTCGGACCGGGACGAGGTGGCGGCCGTGTTCGACCGGATCGTCGCCGAACACGGCAAGCTCGACGTCCTGGTGAACAACGCCGGAATCACCAGGGACAACCTGCTCTTCAAAATGTCCTATGACGACTGGGACGCGGTGCTGCGGACCAATCTGACCAGTACCTTCCTGTGTTGCCACGCGGCGCAGAAACACATGGTGCCGGCGCGCTACGGCAAGATCGTCAACCTCAGCAGCCGCTCCTCGTTCGGGGCCCGTGGCCAGGCCAACTACGCCGCCACGAAGGCCGGCATCCAGGGCTTGACCGCGACGCTGGCGATCGAGCTGGGGCCGTTCAACGTGACGGTCAACGCGGTGGCTCCCGGATACGTGGCTACCGGGATGACCGAGGCCACCGCACGGCGGGTCGGTGTCACCCCGGAGGAGCACCAGCAGCAAGCTGCGGACCGGACACCGCTGCGCCGGGTCGGGCAGCCAGTTGAGATCGCTGCGGTCATCGCGTTCCTGGCCAGCGACGACGCGTCGTACGTCAGCGGTCAGACGCTCTACGTCAACGGCGGCGCCCGGTGATCGCCGGAGGGCGGCGGCGGGCCATGGACGACCGAGTACTAGGAGACACCTGATGACGACGGACACCACCGGCACCGACGTGTGGCTCCGGCGCTTCCACCGGGGAGCCGGCGGCGAGCCCGCGATACGGCTGATCGGGCTACCGCACGCCGGCGCGTCCGCCAGCTATCTGTTCCCCCTGTCGAAGGCGCTGTCCCCGGGGGTGGACGTCCGGATCGTGCAATACCCCGGCCGCCAGGACAGGCGGCGGGACCGGTGCATCGAGGACATCGATGAACTGGCCGACGAGATCACCGCGGCGGTGCGCCCGCTGACCGACGCGCCGATCGCGTTCTTCGGCCACAGCATGGGCGCCACGCTGGCGTTCGAGATCGCGTACCGGCTGGAGAACGACGGGACCGCGGTCCGCGCGCTGTTCGTTTCCGGCCGCCGGGCACCGCACCGCCACCGCGAGGAAGGCGTCCATCTGCTGGACGACGCGGGCCTGATCGCTGAGCTGCGACGACTGAGCGGCACGGACACCCGGATCCTGGACGATCCCGAAACGCTCGAGATGATCCTGCCCGCCCTGCGTAGCGACTACACCGCGATCGAGCGGTACCGGCCGTCGGCCGGTCGTACCGTCGGCTGCCCCGTCCATGTCCTGGTCGGTGACGACGATCCCCGGACCACGATCGAAGAAGCCCGCGCGTGGCGGGAATGCACGCGCGGAGAATCGGATCTCACGATATTCCCCGGTGGTCATTTCTATCTCGGCGACCAGGCCGACGGAGTGGTGCGGAAGATTCGGAGCCGACTCGCCGTCGATTGACTGGCGCGGATTCCGCAAGGTCGCCGCAAGGCGCTTTTCCTAGGCTGGGCGCAGCATTGCGTCAGGATCCGGGAACCGAGAGATTCAGGAGAGCCGGCATGTATCGGTTGATCAATGGCGTCTCGGGATTCGAGATCTCCACCGACGCTCCGGAGGAAATCGAGAGGTTCTACGGTGAAACGTTCGGATGGAAATTCTCCGAGGGCCACGGGAATCCGTACAGCATCATCCGGACACCGGCCGAGGGTTCAATCTTCGGAACGCTGTGGGACAACCGCGTCAAAGAGGGTTCGTACAACTGGCTGGTGATCTGCATCGAGGTCGAGGACGTCGCCGCGGTGTGCGCGAAGGCGGTCGAGGCCGGCGGCAAGGTCCGGTGGCCGCTCGAGACGGACCCGCGTACCGGCGGCATGGAGTGGGCGCACCTCGAGGATCCGTCCGGGCACCAGATCGGCATCTACTCCCAGCCGTGGACGGCCGGCCCGTCCGGGAGCGGCCCCGCGGCCGCAGAGTCCTGAGTCCGGGCCGCGAGCCGAGGAGGTGACATGCCGACGACACCACCGCGACCGGCGGTGACCCGGGCGGTGGCTGTGGTCGGCGTCGCCTGCCGGCTGCCCGGTGCCCCCGATCCGGACGCCTTCTGGAGCCTCCTGGTCGAGGGCCGTGATGCCATCGGCCTTCCCCCGGCCGACCGGCACGCCGACAGCGACTCCGGCTGGGCCGGCCGCCGGGCCGGCTATCTCACCGATGTCGACCGGTTCGATCCAGCGTTCTTCGGCCTCTCACCCCGCGAGGCGGCCGCGATCGATCCCCAGCAGCGACTGATGCTCGAGCTGGGTTGGGAGGCGCTGGAAGACTCGGGCGCCGTCCCGGCGTCGATCCGGGGTGACGCCGTCGGTGTGTTCGTCGGCGGAATGTGGGACGACCACGAGACCACCGCGTACGGACGGGGTGGCGTGCCGTCCCCGCACACGCTCACCGGGACGCACCGGGGAATGATCGCCAACCGGCTGTCCTACGTCCTCGGGCTGACCGGACCCAGCCTCGTCGTCGACACCGGGCAGTCGTCGGGTCTGTCCGCCGTCCACCTCGCCCGGACGAGCCTGCTGGCCGGGGAGTCGACGACCGCGCTGGTCGGCGCGGTGAACCTCAACCTGCTCGGCCCGCGGCTGGCCGGAGCGGAGAAGATCGGCGCGCTCTCACCGGACGCCACCTGCTACACGTTCGACGCCAGGGCCAACGGCTACGTACCCGGCGAGGGGGCGGTGTGCCTGGTCCTGAAGCCCGTCGCGCGCGCGATCGCGGACTCCGACCGCATCTACTGCCTGCTCACCGGAAGCGCGATGAACAACGACGGCGGCGGGGCCGGCCTCACGGTGCCCGAGCAGGCCGCCCAGGAAGCGGTGCTCCGGCGGGCCCACGCGGACGCCGGCACCGAGCCCGCGCGGATTCAGTATGTCGAGCTGCACGGCACCGGCACCCCGGTCGGTGACCCGGTCGAGGCCGCCGCGCTGGGCGCGGTCTTCGGGCCCGACCGGACGGAACCGCTGGCGGTCGGTTCCGCTAAGACGAACGTCGGGCACCTGGAAGGCGCCGCCGGTCTCGTCGGCCTGCTCAAGACGGCACTGAGCCTGCACCACCGGATACTGCCCGGATCGCGCAACCACGTCACGCCGAATCCCGCGCTCCGGCTCGCGGAACGCGGCATCCGGGTGGTGACCGGAACCGAGCCGTGGCCGGACGCTGACTGTCCGCTGTCGGCGGGGGTCAGCGCTTTCGGGATGGGCGGCACCAACTGCCACGTCGTCGCGGAAGAAGCACCGCCGGTCGTCGCGGCGTCGGTGCGGCCGGGGGAGTCCGGGGTCGTCCCCTGGATCGTCACCGGCCGGGACGAGAGCGATCTGCGGGCACACGCCCGTCGCCTGCACGACCATCTCGCGGCTCGGCCCGCGCTGGATCCGGCGGAGGTGGGCTTCTCACTCGCGACGACTCGCACCGCGTTCGACCACCGGGCGGTCGTCGTCGCGGAGGGGCGTGACGAGGGTCTGGCTGCCCTCGGCCGACTCGCCGCCGGGGAACCGTCCGGTGCGGTCCGGACCGGCCGGGTGTCCGATCGCTCCCGTGTCGCGTTCCTCTTCCCCGGGCAGGGCAGCCAGTGGCCGGGGATGGCCGAGGGGATGCGGCGGACGAGCACGGTGTTCCGAACGCGGTTCACCGAGGCGATCGACGCGCTTGAGGCCTCGCTGGAGTGTTCGCTGACCGGCGCGGTCGACGGTGCGGTCCCGCTGGACCGGGACGACGTCGTCCAGCCGCTCCTGTTCGCCACGATGGTGGGGCTGGCGGCGGTCTGGCGCTCGCTCGGGGTCCGTCCGGCGGCCGTGATCGGTCACTCGCAGGGCGAGATCGCCGCCGCGTGCGTCGCGGGTGCCCTCTCGCTCGAAGACGCCGCGCAGGTGGTCGCACTCCGGTCCCGGTTGCTCCGCGAGCTCGCCGGGACCGGCGGCATGGCGTCGGTGGCGCTACCGGAGGCCGTGGTCGCCGCGCGGATCGCCGCCGGGAGCGACGGGCTGGTCGTCGCGGCCGTCAACGGGCCGGCCTCGACCGTCGTCGCGGGTCCGGTCGCGGCGGTCGACGCGCTGATCCGGGATCTGAGCGCCGACGGGGTGCGTGCCGGACGCGTGCCGATCGACTACGCGTCGCACAGTCCGCTGATGACGCCGATCCGTGAACCGCTGCTCGCGGCGTTGCGGGGCATCGAGCCGCGCAGCACCGAGGTCGCGTTCTACTCCACGGTGACCGCCGGGCGGCTGGCGCCCGATCGCCTCGGTCCCGACTACTGGTACCGCAACGTCCGTGAACCGGTCCGGCTCGCGGACACCGTTCGGGGTCTGCTCGCCGACGGGTACGGGGCGGTGCTGGAGATGAGCCCGCACCCGCTGCTGGTCGGCGCGGTCACGGAGTCGGCCGCCGATCGGGACGTGCTGGTGACCGGCTCGCTCCGGCGGGACGACGGCGGCCCCGCGCGACTGCTGTCGTCAGTGGCGTCGGCGTTCGTCGCCGGCGTTCCGGTCGACTGGCCGGCGGCCTTCGGCGCCGGCGCGCGCCGGGTGCCGCTACCCACCTATCCGTTCCGGCGGAGCCGGTTGACCGGCCGGATACCGCAACCATCGGACACGCCGCTCGCGCCGGCGACCCGCGATCCGCTGGAGATCGTGCTCTCCGCCGTCGCGGCGGTGCTGGGCTACGGCGCGGCGGACGAGGTGCCGCCGGACGTCACCTTCAAAGAACTGGGCCTGGACTCGGCGACCGCGGTGGAGCTCGGCGAGCGCCTCGGGGCCGCCACCGGCCGCCGGTGGACGGTCGGCGTGATCTTCGGTCACCCGACACCGACCGCGCTGGCCGCGGTGCTGCGCGGCGAGCAGCCACCGGCTCCGGCGGCGCCGGTCGGGGACTCCGACCCGCTGGACGCGATGAACGCCGACGAACTCATCCGACTCGCGCTCGGCGGCCCGGGCGCCGAGCCGATCGGAGGTACCGCGACGGGGAGCACCGAGTGGCGATGAACGTGCCGTCAGAACAACTCGTGGAGGCGCTCCGCAGCGCCCTGAAGGAGGGGGAGCGGCTGCGCCGCGACAACGCCGCGCTGAGCGGTGCGGCCGCCGAACCGATCGCGATCGTGGCGATGGGATGCCGCTACCCCGGCGGCGTCGCCTCGCCGGCGGACCTGTGGCGCGTCGTGGCCGAGGAGCGGGACGTGATCGGCGCGTTCCCCGGCGACCGCGGCTGGGACCTCGGCACGCTGTACGACCCGGACGGGGAACGTCCGGGAGCGGTCTCGGTGGACCGCGGGCCGTTCCTCGACGACGCCACCCGATTCGACGCCGGACTGTTCGGCATCGCGCCTCGCGAGGCGGTCGCGATGGAGCCCCAGCAGCGGTTGCTCCTCGAAGTCGCCTGGGAGGTGCTGGAGCGGGCCGGGCTCGACCCGACCGGCTTGAGCGGGAGCCGCACCGCCGCGTACGTCGGCGCGATCCCTCAGGACTACGCCCCGGCCGCGCTGGCACCCGCCGACGCCGAGGGACATCTGCTGACCGGCACCACGACGAGCGTCGCGTCCGGTCGGCTGGCCTATACGTTCGGGCTCGCCGGCCCGGCGCTGACGATCGACACCGCGTGCTCGTCGTCCCTGGTGGCCCTGCACCTCGCGGTGCAGGCACTGCGTCGTCAGGAGTGCGATCTCGCCCTGGCGGGCGGGGTCACGGTGCTCTCCACCCCGGGCATCCTGGTGGAGTTCACCCGCCAGCGCGGCCTGGCTCCGGACGGGCGCTGCAAGCCCTTCTCCGCGGCGGCCGACGGCACCGCACTGGGCGAGGGCGCGGGTCTCCTGCTCCTCGAGCGGCTGTCGGACGCGCAGCGGGCCGGGCACCCGGTGCTGGCGGTGATCCGCGGGTCGGCGCTGAACCAGGACGGTGCCAGCAACGGTCTGACCGCTCCCAACCCGGTGGCGCAGGAGCAGCTGATCCGGGCCGCGCTGGCGGCGAGCGGGCTCACCGCGGCGGACGTCGACGCGGTCGAGGCACACGGCACCGGCACGCCGCTCGGCGACCCGATGGAAGCACAAGCCCTGCTCGCGACCTACGGCCGACGACCGGCCGGGACCGCCCCGCTCTGGCTGGGGTCGGTGAAGTCCAACATCGGTCACGCACAAGCCGCAGCCGGCGTCGCCGGAGTGATCAAGATGGTCGAGGCGCTCCGGCACTCGGTGCTGCCGTCCACCCTGCACGCCGATCGTCCGTCCCCGCACGTCGACTGGGAGGCCGGCGCGGTGCGCCTGCTCACCGCTGCGCGCGAATGGCCCGCCGGTGACCGGCCACGGCGGGCCGGGGTGTCGTCGTTCGGCATCAGCGGCACGAACGCCCACCTCATCCTGGAGGAGGCACCTCCCGCCGTGCCGGTCGACCGCCCGGCGCCGGTCCGGCCGGTGGATCTCGGGGTGGTGCCGTGGGTGCTCTCCGGCGCCGACGACGCTGCCCTGCGACGGCAGGCCGGACGTCTGGCCGAGTTCGCGGCCGTGTCCGAGGACGACGACCACGGGATCGGGGTCACGCTGGCGACCACCCGTGCCGCGCTGACACATCGGGCCGTGGTGCTCGGCCCGACCGGCCCGGCACTGCGCGACGGGCTCGCCTCGCTGCGCGAGGGTAGGGCGGCACCGGACGTCGTCCGTGGCGTCGTCCACCGGGCCGGACGCGTGGCCGTGCTGTTCTCCGGGCAGGGCAGCCAACGGGCCGGGGCCGGCCGGGAACTGTACGAGTCGTGCCCGGTGTTCGCCGACGCGGTCGACGCGGCCTGCGTGTATCTGGACGAGGATCTGGACCGTCCGCTGGCGCCGGTCCTGTTCGCCGATCCCGGCACCGAGTCCGCGGCGGCACTGGACCACACCGACTTCACCCAGGCCGGCCTGTTCACCGTCGAACTGGGTGTCTTCCGGCTGCTGGAGGCCGCTGGTCTGGTCCCGGACTACCTGCTCGGCCACTCGATCGGCGAGCTCGCGGCGGCACATGTCGCCGGCGTGCTCTCGCTGCCGGACGCGTGCCGGCTGGTGTCGGCGCGCGGCCGCCTGATGCGTGCCCTGCCCGCCGTCGGCGCGATGCTCGCGGTCCGGGCGGACGAACGGGAGGTCGAGAAATGGCTCGACCGGGAGGGAAGCGGTCTCTCCGTCGCGGCGGTCAACGGCCCCCGCTCGGTCGTCGTCTCGGGTGACCGCGCCGCGATCGAGGACTTCGACCAGCGGCGACGAGCGGAGGGCCGGCGAACCCGCCGGCTCCGGGTCCGGCACGCGTTCCACTCCGCGCACATGGCCGGGATGCTGGCGGACTTCCGGACCGTCGCGCGGACCCTGACGTTCCATCCGCCGCGCACACCGATCGTCTCCAACGCCACCGGCGCCCCGATACCGGACACGGAGCTGTGCGACCCGGAGTACTGGGTCCGGCACGTCGAGCGGACGGTCCGGTTCGCGGACGGGATCCGCTGGCTCGAGCAGCGCGGTGTGTCCACGTTCCTCGAGGTGGGACCGGACGGCGTACTCACGGCGCTGGCCGAGGAGTGCCTCACCGCCAGCGACCGGTCCGCGCCGGTCGCGGTCCCGACGCTGCGTACCGGCCGCCCGGAGGGCCACACGGTCGCCGCGGCGCTGGCGCACGCCCACGTCCGCGGCGCGACGGTTCGCTGGGAGCGGCTGCTCGACGGCTCCGCCCGGCCCGATCTACCGACGTACGCGTTCGGGGGAGACCGGCTCTGGCTGCGGACGCGCGCGATCACCGACCCGTCCGCCTTCGGGCTCGTCGGTGTGCCGCACTCGTTGCTGGGCGCCGGCACACCGGTGCCGGAGACCGGCGGCTGGCTCTTCACGGCCCGGCTCTCCGTTCGCGATCAGCCCTGGCTGGCCGACCACACGATCGGGGGCCGGACCGTGCTGCCGGCCACCGCGTTCCTCGAGATCGTGCTCCGGGCCGGCGCGGACGTCGGCGCTGGGCACGTCGACGAACTCACGATCGAAGCGCCGCTGATCCTTCCGGACGACGGCACCCGCCGGCTCCAGGTGCTGATCGGAGCGCTCGACGAGCGCGGCGCGCGCCGGGTCACCGTGCACGCCGAAGCCGATTCCGACGGGTCGGCGGAACCGACCTGGACGCGGCACGCTGACGGGACGCTGCGCTCGTCGGAGCACGGAGCTCCACCCCCGTCACTCGGCGAATGGCCGCCGGGGGAGGTCGTGCCGGTCGACCTGGACGGGCGCTACCCACGTCTGGCCGACGCCGGTTTCGGCTACGGTCCGGCATTTCGGGGACTGCACCGGGTCAGCCGGGCCGGCGACGACGTCTTCGTCGACGTGCGCTTGCCCGACGCGGCGGAGCCGGGGCGGTTCGGAGTGCACCCCGCGCTGCTCGACGCCGTGCTCCAGGCCACCGGGCTGACGCCGGATTCCGACCAGCTGGTCGAGCAGCCCCGGCTCCCGTTCTCCTGGAGCGACGTGGCGGTCCACCGTCCGGCCGGGACCGCGCTGCGGGCCAGGATCACGGCGGTCGGCGACGCACGGTGGTCGGTGGAGGTGGCCACACCGGAGGGCGAGCCGGTGCTGTCGGTGGGCGCACTGACCTGGCGACCGGCTCCGTCGCTGAGGTCCGGACGCCACGGCGCGCTCTTCCGGGTGGGCTGGTCGCCGCTGCGGATCGCCGCCGGCCCGCGTCCGGGGACGAACCGCCTGGAAGTCGTGGACCGGGACCGAACCGGGCTGGCGGAGGCGCTGCGGCGCACCGGTCGTCCCGTGGCCGTCCGCTCGGACCTGACCGCGACCGAATCCGAGCATCTGTTCGTCGCCTGCCCTCCGACGGCCGCCGAGGCTCTCACGATGGTGCAGGACTGGCTGGCCGCGGACCGTCCGTCGGAGCCTCGGCTGGTGTTCGTCAGCCGCGGCGCGGTAGCCGTGGAGCCGGGCGAGGTACCCGACGTCGACGCCGCCGCGGTCTGGGGTCTGGTGCGATCCGCCCAGACCGAACACCCGGGGCGTTTCACGCTCGCCGACGTCGGGACGTTCGAACCGGCGGACGTCTCGACCCTGTTGGCCGGCGTCGACACCGGCGAACCCCAGTTCGCGGTGCGCGACGGCGTCGCCTCCGCTCCGCACCTGTCGGCCGACGGCGATCCGCGGTCCGGTGCGGAACAGCACCCCCGGCTCGGCCCGAACGACGTCGCGCTGATCACCGGCGGCACCGGTGGTCTCGGCCGAGTGATCGCCCGGCACCTGGCCGACGCGTGGGGTGCCCGTCATCTGCTGCTCGTCAGCCGCCGGGGTCCGAACGCCGACGGCGCCGACGACCTCGTCGCCGAGCTTGCCGGAGCCGGTGCGCACGCCGAAGCGGTCGCCGCCGACGTCGGTGATCACGACGCGCTCGCCGCCGTGCTCGCGGCGATTCCGCCCGAGCGTTCACTCGCGGTCGTGATCCATGCCGCGGGCGTGCTCGACGACGGCACGGTGAGCGGGCTCACCCCCGACCGGCTGGCGGTGGTCTCACGGGCCAAGGTGGACGGCGCACGGCATCTCGACGCGCTCACCCGGGCCCGGGAGCTGCAGGCATTCGTCGTGTTCTCGTCGGTCGTCGGCGTGGTCGGGACGGCCGGTCAGGCCAACTACGCCGCCGCCAACGCGGCCCTGGACGCGATCGCGGCCCGCCGCGTCGCGCTCGGTCACCGGGCCACCGCGCTGGCGTGGGGGCCCTGGGACCAGCGCGGCGAGGCGGGCGGGGGAATGGCGGCCGACCTCGACGACGTCGCGGTGCGCCGGTTCGCGACGGCCGGTCTGGCGCCGATCTCGATCGCGGACGGTCTGGCGCTGTTCGACGCCGGCTGCGCCTCTCGCGAGCCGAATCTCGTCCCGATCCGCGTGGAGCGCTCGTCGTCGGAGTCGGACGGGCCCCGCACCGTCCCGGCGCTCCTCCGGCCGCTGGTTCGGCCCCGCTCCGGCGCGGCCGGGCGGACCGGGACCCGCCCCGCCTGGCTCGCCGGGGACCTGTCCGCACCGGAGAGCGAGCACGCGGCCGTCCGGTTCGTGCTGGACCACGTGGCGGGCGTGCTCAGCTATACGCCGGGCGTCGCCGACGCGGCGGCCGACCGGTCGTTCAAGGACTTGGGCCTGGACTCGCTGACCAGCCTCGAGCTGCGGAACGCGGTTGGAGCCGCCACCGGCATCCGGTTGCCCGCCGGGGTCGTGTTCGATCACCCGACGCCACGGGAGCTGGCTCGACTCCTGCTCGCCGCGGGGGCGAGCCCGGCCGCACCCGCACCCGCCGTAGCGAGCCCGGCGCCCGCCGACGACCCGATCGTCATCGTCGGC
This sequence comes from Cryptosporangium japonicum, assembly GCF_039524755.1. Taxonomy (NCBI): domain Bacteria; kingdom Bacillati; phylum Actinomycetota; class Actinomycetes; order Cryptosporangiales; family Cryptosporangiaceae; genus Cryptosporangium; species Cryptosporangium japonicum. The sequence goes on along the minus strand of NZ_BAAAGX010000003.1, from coordinate 313,313 downwards.
ATGGCCTGCCGCTACCCGGGAGACGTCCGGTCGCCCGACGACCTGTGGCGCCTGGTCACCGACGGCACCGATGCGATCGCGGGCTTCCCGGACGACCGCGGGTGGAACCTGGAGGCGCTGTACGACCCGGATCCCGACCGGCCGGGGACGTCGTACACCCGGTCCGGCGGGTTTCTCCGCGACGCCGCCGACTTCGACCCGGAATTCTTCGGCATCTCCGCCCGGGAAGCGCTGGCGATGGACCCGCAGCAGCGTCTGGTGCTGGAGACGTCCTGGGAGGCGCTCGAACGGGCCGGGATCGACCCGGCGGTCCTCCGTGGGAGCGCGACCGGGGTGTTCGCCGGACTCATGTACCACGACTACGGCGGTCGGCCCCACGAGGCCCCCGAGACGCTGGGCGGCTACCTCCTGACCGGTTCGGCCGGCAGCGTGCTCTCCGGCCGGACCGCGTACACGTTCGGGCTGGAGGGCCCGGCGGTCACCGTGGACACCGCCTGTTCGTCCTCTCTGGTCGCCCTGCACCTGGCCGGCCAGGCGCTGCGCGCCGGTGAGTGTTCGCTGGCGCTGGCCGGTGGTGTCACCGTGATGGCGACCCCGGCGACGTTCGTCGAGTTCAGCCGCCAGCGGGGCCTGTCCGCCGACGGGCGGTGCAAGTCGTTCTCGGCGGCCGCGGACGGCACCGGCTGGTCCGAGGGCGCCGGGATGCTGGTCCTCGAACGACTCTCCGACGCCCGCCGGAACGATCATCCGATCCTCGCGGTGATCCGCGGCTCGGCGGTCAACCAGGACGGCGCTTCCAACGGCTTGACCGCGCCGAGCGGACCGGCGCAACAGAAAGTGATCCGCCAGGCGCTCTCCACCGGCGGCCTCCGCCCCGCCGACGTCGACGCCGTCGAGGCCCACGGCACCGGGACCCGGCTCGGCGACCCGATCGAGGCCGAGGCGCTGATCGCCACGTACGGAGAGCACCGACCGGCCGATCGGCCGCTCCGGCTCGGTTCGCTGAAGTCCAACCTCGGTCACACCCAGGCCGCCGCCGGGGTGGGTGGCGTCATCAAAATGGTCCTGGCGATGCGTCACGAGCTCCTGCCGCGCACGCTGCACGCCGATCCGCCGACGCCGCACGTGAACTGGACGGACCAGGTTCGTCTGCTCACCGAGCCGGTGGCCTGGCCGGCGCGCCCGGACCGGCCGCGCCGCGCCGCGGTCTCGTCGTTCGGCATCAGCGGCACGAACGCGCACGTCATCCTCGAGGAACCACCGGCCGCACGGCCCGGCGACCCGCCGACGGTGCCGCCGGTCCTGGCTTGGCCGCTGTCCGCCCGCACCCCGGCGGCCCTCCGTGACCAGGCCGAGCGGCTGTGGTCCTACCTGGACCGGGAACCCGGCGTCGCGCCGGCGGCGGTCGCGCGCACGCTGGCGGGGCGTCCGGCGTTGGAGCACCGCGCGGTGGTCAGCGGGCCGGACCGCCCGACGCTGCTGGACGCGCTGGCCGTCCTCGCCCGCGGGGCCGACGCCGACGGGGTCGTGACCGGCCCGGCGGTATCCGGAGCGCCGCCGCGAGTGGTCTTCGTCTTCCCCGGTCAGGGGGCGCAGTGGGAGGGGATGGGCCGTCGGCTGCTCGACGAGTCGCCGGTCTTCGCCACCCGGATCGCCGAGTGCGAACGGGCGCTGGCACCGCACCTCGACTGGTCGCTCACCGCGGTCCTGCGCGGAGCCGTCGACGCGCCCCCGTTGACCCGCGTCGACGTCGTGCAGCCGACATTGTTCGCGGTGATGGTCGGCCTCGCCGACGTCTGGCGCGAGTACGGCGTGCGACCGGCCGCGGTGATCGGGCACTCCCAGGGTGAGATCGCGGCCGCGTGCGTCGCGGGTGCGCTCGCACTGCCCGACGCGGCCCGCGTCGTCGCCGTCCGAAGCCGGGCGCTCCGGCAGCTGTCCGGCACCGGTGGGATGCACTCGGTGGCGCTCTCCGTCGAGCAGGCCGCGACCCGGATCCGGCCCTGGGGAACGGCGCTCGCGATCGCGTCGGTCAACGGTCCGCGTTCGGTCGTCGTGGCCGGTGAACAGCGCGCGCTCGATGCGCTCGCGGACGGGCTCTCCACCGACGGGATCTGGAACCGGCGGATCGCCGTCGACTACCCGTCGCACTCACCGCAGATCGAGCGGATCGAGGCCCAGCTGCGCGAAGAGCTGGGCGAGATCCGGGCCACCGAGCCCGCCGTACCGTTCCATTCGACCGTGTACGACCGCCCGGTCGGCGCCGCGGACCTCGACTCCGGCTACTGGTACGAGAACGTGCGCCGGCCGGTCGAGTTCGCGCGTGGTATCCGGGCGCTGGCCGTCGGCGGCGCGGACATCTTCCTCGAGATCAGCGCGCATCCGGTGGTGGCGGCCGGGATCCGCGAAACCCTCGATGAGGTAGCACCGGCCGCCGTCACACTGGGCACGCTCCGGCGCGGCCGGGACGACACCGGCCAGATCGTGGCCGCTGTCGCCGACGCGGCGGTCCACGGCGCCCCGGTCGACTGGGCCGGCCGCTACCGCGGCCAGGACCGCGTGGACCTGCCGACGTACCCGTTCCAGCGCGCCCGCTACTGGCTTCCGGCGACGCGGACCGGCGCGGTCGGCGGTCACCCGCTTCTGCCGACCGCGGTGTCGCGCGCGGACGAGGACGGCTGGGTGCTGCTCGGGGCGGTGTCCACCCGGACCCACCCCTGGCTCGCCGATCACGGTGTTCTCGGCACCACGCTGATGCCCGGCAGCGCCTGGGCGGAGATGGCCGGTCACGCGGCCGCGACCGCCGGGTCGGCGACCGTGGAGGAACTGGTCCTCGAGACCCCGCTCACCGTCCCCGACGGGGCGCCGGTCGACCTGCAGGCCACGGTCGGGCCGGCGCGGGACGGGCGCCGCCCGATCCACCTCTACGGACGCCTCCCCGGTGGGCAGTGGACACGCCACGCGACCGGTGTGCTCTCGGACGGGGCCGGCGCCGTACCCGGACCGGTCACCGCCTGGCCACCACCCGGCGCCGAACCCCGGCCCGTCGACGGCCACTATCCCCGGCTGCGGGGGCTCGGCGTCGACTACGGCCCGGCGTTCCAGGGCGTGCGTGCCGTCTGGCAGTTGGGGGACGACACGTACGCCGAGGTGGTGGCGCCCGACGTCGTCGCGCACGACGCCGGGTGGACCGGCCCGCACCCGGCGCTGCTCGACGCGGTCCTGCAAGTCCGGGAGCTCGTCCCCGGCGCCGACCCGGACCAGGCCCGGATGCCGTATTCGTGGGAAGGACTCACCGTCTCCGCCGCGGACGACGGCACGCTGCGGGTCCGGATCAGCCCGGCGGGGCCCGACCGGTTCCGCGTCACAGCCACGACCGCCGACGGGCGTCCCGTGCTCTCGGTCGCCGCGTTCGCGTCCCGGCCGGTCTCCGCGGACGACCTCCGGCGCGCCGCCGACCCCGGAACCGGCCGGCTGTACCGCCCCGAGTGGACGCCGTTGCCTGGGCGGACGGCACCGGCCGTGGTCCCCGCGGGGATCCGGGGCGCGGGCGACCTGGCGCGCCTCGACGCGAGCGCGGTGACCGGCCCCGTCGTGCTCCACCTCGAACCGGCAACGATCGGGCCGGACGATCCGGGCCTCGCCGACGCCGTCCGGGTGGCGACCCAGCACGTGCTCGCCACGCTCCAGGCCTGGCTCCACGACGAGCGATTCGCCGCCTCCCGCCTCGTGGTCCGCACTACCGGCGCGGTCGGGGACCGGATCACGGATCTCGTGCACGCCACCGTGTGGGGGCTGGTCCGCTCCGCGCAGATCGAGAACCCCGGCCGGTTTCTGCTGCTGGACGCCGACCCGGCCGACTCCGGGGCGATCGCCGACGCCGTTGCCGCCGCCGAGGACGAGGTTCTCGCCCGGGGCGGACGGGTGCTCGGGTGCCGGCTGGTGCCGATCACCGCGCCGGTGTCGGTGCCACGCTGGAGTCCACCGGGAACGGTGCTCGTCACCGGGGCCGGCGGTGGGTTGGCACCCGCCGTGGCCCGGCACCTGGCGGACAACGGCGTCGAACGACTGGTGCTGGTCGGCCGACGCGGCCCGGACGCCCCCGGCGCCTCCGAACTCCGGGCGGAACTGCGTGAGCGCGGCACCGACGTGGAGATCGTCGCCTGTGACGTGACCGATCGGGCCGCTGTCGACGCGCTCGTGGCGTCGATGCCGGCATCGCATCCGCTGTCCGCTGTCGTCCACGCCGCCGCGGGTCTCGACGACGGGGTGCTGGAGACGCTGCGGCCTGAGCAGGTCGCCGGTGCGCTGGCCGCGAAGGTCGGCGGGGCACTGACCCTGCACGCGGCCACCCGGAACTGCGGCCTGTCGGCCTTCGTCCTCTTCTCCTCGGTCGCCGGCCTGCTGGGCGGGGCCGGGCAGAGCGGCTACGCGGCGGCCAACACGTTCCTGGACGCCTTGGCCACCCGGCGGCGCCAGGACGGGCTGGCCGGCCAGTCGCTGGCCTGGGGCCTCTGGGACGAGCAGGCGGGAATGGCCGGTCGGCTCGGCGACGTCGACCTGCGGCGCGACGAGCGGCTGGGAATCGCTCCACTGTCCAGCCAGGACGCCGTCGATCTGCTCGACCGTGCCGTCGCCGACGGTGCGGCCGTCACCGTCCCGGTGCGGTTCGACGAGCTCACGCTCCGGACGCGCGCCTCCGCCGGTGATCTCACGCCGCTCCTGCGCGGCTTGGTGCCGACGGCGACCGAAACCGTGCCCGCGCCGGCGGAACCGGCGCTGCGGGAACGGCTCTCGGCCCTCCCGGGTGATCGGCGGATCCCTCTGGTCGAGGAGCTGCTGATCGATCTGCTTCGCGCGGTGCTGGGCGGCACAGGGACGATCCCGTCCGGCCGGGCGTTCCGTGAACTCGGCCTGGATTCGCTGACCGCCCTCGAGCTGCGTAACCGGCTCGGCCGGGTCACCGGCCTCCGCCTCCCGATCACCGTCGCGTTCGACCACCCGACACCGGCCGCACTTGCCCGGTACGTCGTGGACGAACTCCTCGGCGACGGCGACGGCGGCGACGGCGAGAACGCCGCAGCGGAGGCACCCGACGACGAGGTGCGCCGGGCGCTCACCGGGATCCCGGTCGACGAGCTCCGTCGCGCCGGGCTGCTCGACCCGCTTCTCCGCCTGGCCGGACGTCCGGCCGGCGGCACGGACGGCCGCGACGACCACCCGACCGCCAGTGAGCACCTCCGCGCCGACCTCGACGCGATGGACCTGGACCAGCTGATCGAGGTGGCACTCGACGGCGGCGAGACCTGACGGCACAACAGTGGGGACGAGCAGTGACGCACGCAGGAGACAAAGTCGCCGACGCACTCCGCGCCTCGATCCGTGAGGTCGAACGCCTGCGCCGGAAGAACCAGGAACTCGTCGACGCGTCTTCCGAACCGATCGCGGTGGTCGGCATGGCCGGCCGATTCCCGGGCGCCGCGGACTCCGTCGCCGGCCTGTGGGGCGTGCTGGCCGCCGGCGACGACGTCCTGGGGACCGCTCCCGGTGACCGCGGGTGGACGCTCGCCGGTCTGCCGGAGGCTGCGCGCCGGGGAGGGTTCCTCGCCGACGCGGGATCGTTCGACGCCGGGCTGTTCGGCATCTCGCCGCGCGAGGCATCCGGCATGGATCCGCAGCAGCGGCTGGTGCTGGAGTCGGCCTGGGAGGCGTTGGAGCACGCACGGATCAGCCCAGCATCGCTGGGCGGCAGCCGCACCGGGGTCTACGTCGGGACGAACGGCGAGTCGTACGGGGCACTGCGCGGCGACGACGGCGAGTCGATCCTGGGTCGGGTCGGCAGTTTTCTCGCCGGCCGCGTGTCCTACGTGCTCGGTCTGGAGGGGCCGGCGCTGACCGTGGACACCGCGTGTTCGTCGTCGCTGGTCGCGATGCACCTGGCCGTCCAGTCCCTCCGGAAGGGGGAGTCCGCGCTCGCGCTCGCCGGTGGGGTGACCGTGATGTCCACCCCCGAGACGCTCGTGGAGTTCGCACGGCAGGGTGGGTTGTCGTCGGACGGGCGGTGCCGGTCGTTCGCGGAGGGTGCGGACGGGACGGCGTTGTCCGAGGGCGTCGGGTTGGTGGTGTTGGAGCGGTTGTCGGACGCGCGCCGCCACGGTCGGCGGGTGTTGGCGCTGGTCCGGGGCAGCGCGGTCAATCAGGACGGCGCGTCGAACGGTTTGACGGCGCCGAACGGTCGCGCGCAGCGGCGGGTGATCCGGCAGGCGTTGGAGTCGGCCGGGCTGGGACCGTCGGACGTGGACGTGGTGGAGGCGCACGGGACCGGGACGGCGTTGGGTGATCCGATCGAGGCGCAGGCGTTGCTGGCCACGTATGGGCAGGACCGTGAGCGCCCGCTGTGGTTGGGGTCGGTGAAGTCGAACATCGGTCACACGCAGGCCGCCGCCGGGGTCGCCGGCGTGATCAAGACGATCCTGGCGCTGCGCCACGGTCGGTTGCCGCGGACACTGCACGTGGATGAACCGTCGCGACACGTGGATTGGGCGTCGGGTGCGGTGCGGGTGGTGTCGGAGGCCCAGGATTGGCGCCGGGAGCCCGGCCGTCCTCGTCGAGCCGGGGTTTCGGCGTTCGGGATCTCGGGTACGAACGCGCATTTGATCCTGCAGGAGGCTTCGGAGTCCGAGGTCGCCGATGAGCCGGCGGGAGCGGCATCGGTCCCGCTCGTGGTGTCCGCCCGTTCGGCGGAAGCCCTGCCGGGGCAGACCGCCCGTCTTGCGGCGTTCCTGCGTGAGCGGCCGGACGTTCCGCTTGCGGAGGTGGCGTGGTCGTTGGTGACCACGCGGGCGTCGCTGGAGCACCGGGCCGTGGTGGTGGGTGAGGATCCCCTCACGCTGGCGGCGGACCTGGAAGCGTTGACACCGCGGCCGGTGTCGGCCGGTGGGTTGGCGGTGGTGTTTCCGGGTCAGGGGTCGCAGCGGGTGGGGATGGGGCGTGTGTTGGGGGAGCGTTTTCCGGTGTTTCGGGAGGCGTTCGAGGAGGCCTGCGAACTGTTGCCGGCTGGGGTGCGGGGAGTGGTGCTGGATGGCCCGGAGGAGGTTCTGGCGCGGACGGGGTGGGCGCAGTTGGGGTTGTTCGCGGTGGAGGTGGGGTTGTTCCGGTTGTTGGAGTCGGTGGGTGTGCGGCCGGTGGTGGTGGCGGGTCATTCGTTGGGGGAGTTGTCGGCGGCGTGGGCGGCGGGTGTGTGGTCGTTGGGGGATGCGTGTCGGGTGGTGGCGGCTCGGGCGAGGTTGATGGATGGGTTGCCGGCTGGTGGGGCGATGGCTGCGGTGTGGGCGGACCGGGCGGCGGTGGAGGCCCGGCTGATTGGTTCGGGTGTGGTGGTGGCGGCGGTGAACGGGCCGGGTGCGGTGGTGGTGTCGGGTCCGGTGTCCGAGGTCGACTCGCTCGTGGAGTCGTGGACGGGTGGTGGGGTGCGGGCGCGGCGGTTGCGGGTGTCGCATGCGTTTCATTCGCCGTTGGTGGAGCCGATGTTGGGGGAGTACGCGTCGGTGCTGGGTGGGGTGGAGTTCCGGGAGCCGGTGGTTCCGGTGGTGTCGGCGGTGACGGGGGAGGTGGCGCAGCCGGGTGAGTTGACCGATCCGGGGTATTGGGTGGAGCAGGTGCGGCAGCCGGTTCGGTGGGCCGAGGCGGCCGAGGTGGTCACTCAGCGGGCTGGGACGGTGTTGGAGGCTGGGCCGGGTGCGGTGCTCAGTGCCGTCACCGAGGGGTGTGTGCCGTTGCTGCGTCCCGATCGGGACGAGGTATCGGCGCTGCTCGCCGGCCTGGGGCGGGCCGACACGTCGGGCGTCGACGTGGACTGGACCGCGGTCGTGGAGCCGGCCCGCACGGTGGAGCTCCCCACGTACGCGTTCCGGCACGAGCGCTACTGGCCGACCACGACGACCGACTCCACCACCGGCGGCCCCGCCGACTGGCGCTACCGCGTGGAGTGGACGCCGCTCTCGGCCGGAACGTCACCCGGGACCTCACCGCGCTGGACGGTCGTCGGGGTGAACGACGACCCGCTGGTCGGAGACGTCGCCGCGGCGCTCGGGACCCAGCCGGTGATCGTCAACCGCCGAGCCGACCGCGACGCGGTCCGAACGGCCTGCGCCGCGACATCCGGCGCCGAGGGCACAGTAGTGGTGGTGCCTCGCGGCGACGACGCGACGACGGTGACGTTGGCGCTGGTGCTGGGCACGGAGGAGCTGCCGGGCCCGGTGTGGTGCGTCACCCGGGACGCCGTAGCGGTGGCGCCGGACGAGGACGTCGATCCCGGCGCGGCCGCCGTCTGGGGAATGGGCCGGGTCATCGGCCTGGAACGGCCGGACCGCTGGGGCGGCCTGATCGACGTGCCCGCGACCGACGCCCCGGGCGCGACCCTGGTCCGCGCGTTGTCCGCCTCGGGCGACGACGATCAGATCGCGATCCGGGCGGACGAACTCCACCGGCGCCGTCTCCGTCGGGCCGACGTGCCCGTTCCGGACGAGGTCCGGGTGCGGGGGTCGGTGCTGGTCACCGGGGGAACGGGCGCGTTGGGCGCGCACGCGGCCCGGTGGGCGGTGGGGCTCGGCGCGGAGCACGTGGTGTTGGTCAGTCGTCGTGGTGCGGCTGCCGATGATGCGGAGGCGTTGCGTGACGAGCTGGAGGGTCTGGGCGCCCGGGTGACGATCGAGGCCTGCGACGTGACCGACCGCGACGCGGTGGAAGGCGTGTTGAACCGGATACCGGCGGAGTTCCCGCTGACGGGTGTCGTGCACAGCGCCGGTGTCCTCGCGATGGCCGCCCTGGACGACGTCACCCCCGAACACCTCGACGAGGTGTTCGGGGCCAAATGCCGGTCGGCTGCGCTCCTGGACGAGCTCACCGGCCCGGACCTCGCGTTGTTCGTGTGTTTCTCATCGATCGCCGGCGTGTGGGGGAGCGCCAACCAGGCCGCCTACGCCGCGGCGAACGCCTATCTCGACGGGCTGATGCAGCGTCGCCGGGTTCGCGGGCTCGCCGGTACGTCGATCGCGTGGGGTCCCTGGGCGGGCGGTGGGATGTCGCACGGCGACGCCGCGGAGTGGCTGAGCCGCCGCGGTGTCCGGCCGATGGACCCCGACGAGGCGCGCACCGCGATGAGCGCCGAGCCGGCCGGGCTCGTGGTGGCCGACGTCGACTGGGAGCGTTTCGTCCCGGGGTTCACGCTCAACCGACGGCAGCCGCTGCTCGACGAGATCCCGGAGGTGACGGCGGTCCTGACCGGTGGCGTCGACGACCGACCGGCGGCGGACGGCGTCGCGGTCTGGGTCCGCGAGACCGCCGGGCTCGCCCCGGCCGAACGACGGCGCACCCTCCTCCAGCTGGTGTGCGGGCAGATCGGTTCGGTGCTGTCGTACGGCCCGGCGGACGACGTCACACCGGAGCGGTCGTTCCGGGAGCTGGGCTTCGACTCGCTGACGGCCGTCGAGCTACGTCGGGACCTGAGCCGGTCGACGGGCCTGAAGCTCCCGGCCACCCTGGTGTTCGACCATCCGACGCCTGCGGCGCTCGCCGAGCACTTGGACCAGGAGCTGGTCCGCACCGCCGGGGACGGATCCGACCTCCCGGTGCTGACCCAGCTCGATTCGGTGGAGACCGCGCTGGCGGCGATCGGCGCCGACGACCCGATGCGGTCGAAGGTCGCGACTCGACTGCGCGCGTTGCTGCTGGCCTGCGACGTGGACCGGTCCGACGCGGACGCAACCGCGGTGCTCGACACGGCCAGCGACGAGGACCTGTTCACGTTCATCCGCACGGAGTTCGGCCGCTCGTGAGCGGCCACGGCCGGTGGGTGACGCACTACGACGTGGGGACGAGCTGCGGTGGCGAGTGAAGCGGAACTTCGGGAGTACCTGCGGTGGGTCACCGCGGACCTGCACCGGGCCCGGCAGCGCCTGGCCGAGCGGGAGTCCAGGGACCGGGAACCGATCGCGATCGTCGGGATGGCCTGCCGCTACCCGGGCGGAGCGAGTACACCGGAGGCGCTCTGGGACCTCCTGCACGGCGGCCGGAGTGCGGTCGGACCGCTACCGACCGACCGCGGCTGGGAGATCGACCGGCTCTACCACCCCGACCCCGACCACCGCGGAACGTTCTACGCCCGCGAGGGCGGTTTCCTCAGCGATGCCGCCGACTTCGACGCCGCGTTCTTCGACATCTCGCCGCGCGAAGCCCTGGTCATGGATCCCCAGCAGCGGCTGCTGATGGAGGTCTCCTGGGAGGCGTTCGAACGCGCCGGACTCGACCCGACCGCGCAACGAGGCAGCGACACCGGAGTGTTCTTCGGCGTGTCCGGCCGCGACTACGGGAGCCACCTCGACGAACCTCCCGAGGAGGCCGAGGGCTACCTGCTCACCGGCTTCGCGACAAGCGTCGCGTCCGGCCGGGTCGCCTACTCGTTCGGGCTCGAGGGACCCGCGGTCACCCTCGACACCGCCTGCTCGTCGTCACTCGTCGCGATCCATCTCGCCGCCCAGGCACTCCGGCTGGGCGAGTGTTCGATGGCGTTGGCCGGCGGAGCGGTGGTGATGTCGACGACCGACGTGTTCGTCGAATTCAGCCGCCAGCGGGGACTCGCGTCCGACGGCCGGTGCAAGTCGTTCGCCTCCGCGGCCGACGGCACCGGCTGGGGCGAGGGTGCCGGCGTGGTGCTGCTCGAGCGGCTGTCCGACGCGCGTCGGCTCGGGCACCCGGTGCTCGCGGTGGTCCGCGGCTCGGCGATCAACCAGGACGGCGCGTCCAACGGGCTGACCGCACCGAGCCGACCCGCGCAAGAGGCGGTCATCCGCCGGGCGCTCGACCACGCCGGGCTCTCGGCCCACCAGGTGGACGCGGTCGAGGGACACGGCACCGGCACGACGCTCGGCGACCCGATCGAAGTGCAAGCGCTGCAGGCGACGTACGGACGCGCCCGGCCACCCGGCCGACCGCTGCGTCTCGGCTCGATCAAATCGAACCTCGGGCACACGCAGGCGGCGGCCGGCGTCGCCGGGGTCATCAAGATGGTGCTGGCGCTCCGGCACGGGCTGCTCCCACGCACCCTGCACGTCGACGCGCCGAGCCACCACATCGACTGGCCGGCCGGCGGCGTGGAGCTGCTCACCGACGCCCGGCCCTGGCCCGCCGGTGCGGAGCCCCGCCGCGCAGCGGTTTCCGCGTTCGGTATGAGCGGCACCAACGCCCACCTGATCCTGGAGGAGGACGTTCCGGAGCCCGTCGCCCCACCGCAGCCGGAGAACGGCGCACTCGGCCCGCTCACCCGGGTGCCCTGGGTGCTCTCGGCCCGGTCCGGGGCGTCGCTGCGGGCCCAGGCCGCTCGGCTGCGGGACGCGCTCGACGCCGAACCGGACGCGGAGCCGGTGGCGACCGCGGTCGCGCTCGCGACGACCAGGGCGCGGCACGAGCACCGGGCCGTCCTGCTGGCCGCCGACCACCACGCGCGGAGAGCCGCCCTCGACGCGCTCGCCGACGGCACGGCCTCACCGGACGTCGTGAGCGCCGAAGTCGTCGCCGGATCCGGCCCGGTCTTCGTCTTCCCCGGCCAGGGCTCCCAGTGGGCCGGGATGGCCCGGGGACTGCTGACCGTTCCGGCGTTCGCCGCGAGCATCCAGGAGAGCGACGCCGCACTCGCCCCGTACGTCGACTGGTCGCTGAGCGCCCTGCTCCGCGGCGAGCCGGACACGCCGTCGCTGGACCGGGTGGACGTGGTGCAGCCGGCGCTCTACGCGGTGATGGTGGCGCTGGCCGAGACCTGGCGTGCGGCCGGCGTCGAACCGGCGGCCGTGATCGGGCACTCGCAGGGCGAGATCGCGGCCGCACGGGTCGCCGGTGCCCTGTCCGCCGAGGACGGCGCCCGGCTCGTCGCGTTACGCAGCCGGGTCCTGCGTCGGCTCTCCGGGCGCGGCGGCATGGTCTCGGTGGCGACGTCCGAGGCGACGGTGCGCGCCACGCTGCCGGCGGAACTGTCGATCGCCGCGGTGAACGGCCCCCGGTCCGTCGTGGTGGCCGGCGACGCGACGGTGCTCGACGCCTGGCTCACGCGGAGCGTCGCCGAGGGCGTTCGGGCCCGTCGGGTGCCGGTGGACTACGCGTCGCATACCGCGCAGATGGACGAACTCCACGCGGAGCTCACGACGGTGCTGGCCGGGGTGAACCCGGTCCGGTCGGCGGTGCCGTTCCTGTCCGCGGTGACCGGCGGCGTGCTCGACACGGCCGCGCTCGACACCGCCTATTGGATACGCAACCTGCGGGAACCGGTGCTGTTCGCGGCCGCCGTCGACGCGGCCGTCGCGCAGGGGTTCACCCGGTTCGTCGAGACCAGCCCGCACCCGGTGCTGCTGCCCTCGATCCAGGAAACCGCCGAGGACGCCGGGCGGTCGATCGCCGTGGTCGGTTCGCTGCGCCGGGACGAGGACGATCGGGCCCGTCTGCTCACGTCGTTCGCCGAGGCGGACGCCGCCGGTGTGGACGTGCGCTGGACCAGCCTGGTCGGCGTCGGGACCGGACCGGTGCTGCCCCTGCCGACCTATCCGTTCGACCGGCGCCGCTACTGGCTGAGCGCTCCCGAGCCGACCGGCACGACCCCGGCCGCGACGGACGAGGCGGAAGCCGCGTTCTGGTCCGCGGTCGAACGGAACGCGGCGGACGAACTGGCCGATCTGGTCGGCGACGCCGCACCCGACGCACCGGACGTCTGGCGCGGGGTCCTTCCCGGCCTCGCGGACTGGCGGACACGCCGACGCGAGCGCACCGCGGTGGCTTCGTGGCGCTACCGCATCCACTGGCGCCCGGTCGACGTACCGACCGCGACGACGACGGCCCGCTGGTTGGTGGTGCTCCCACCCGAACCCGACGACCCGCTCGGCGCGTCGGTGATTCCGGCCCTGGAACAGCTCGGTCACACGGTCGTGCCGCTGCGGCTCGACGACCCGACCGTCGACCGGGCGACCCTGGCTGCCCTCCTGCGCGACGCCGCCGGAAGGGACGAGCCGGCCACCGGTGTGCTCTCGCTCGTCGGTGCGAACGAACGTCCCGTCCCCGGACGCCCCGCTGTCGCCTCCGGTGTCGCCGCGACGTTGACCCTGGCGCAGGCACTCACCGACGTCGACCTGCGGATACCCCTGTGGTGCGCCACCGGGGGAGCGGTCTCGATCGGACGGTCCGACCCACTCCGGAGCCCGGCGCAGGCCCAGATCTGGGGTCTGGGCCGGGTCGTCGGGCTGGAACACCCCGAGCTGTGGGGTGGCCTGGTCGACCTGCCGTCCGCTCCCGACGAGCGGGCCTGGCAGCGGCTGGGCGCGGTGCTGGCCGGCACCGGCGGCGAGGACCAGGTCGCGATCCGGGCGTCCGGCGTGTTCGCCCGGCGTCTCCTCCCGGCGCCGGCCGAAACCGGCGAGCCGGCGCACCCGTGGACGCCTCGCGGCTGCGTACTCGTGACCGGCGGTACCGGTGCGCTCGGTGGGCACGTGGCCCGCTGGCTGGCCGACGCGGGTGCCGAGCACCTCGTGCTCACCAGCCGCCGGGGCGCGGCGTCTCCCGGAGCGGCCGAGCTGACCGCCGAGCTCGAAGCGCTCGGCGCCCGGGTCACGAACGCGGCGTGCGACGTCGCCGACCGCGACGCGCTCGCCCGATTGCTCGCCGACGTCCCACCGGTGACCGCGGTGGTGCACGCGGCCGGCGTCGGGCAGGCGACGCCGCTCGTCGACAGCGGCATCGAGGAGCTGACCGCGGTGCTCACCGGCAAGGTCGCCGGGGCGCGGAACCTCGACGCGCTGCTCGGCGACCGTCCGCTCGACGCGTTCGTGCTGTTCTCGTCGGGCGCGGCGGTCTGGGGAAGCGCCGCGCAGACCGGGTACGCGGCGGCCAACGCCTACCTGGACGCGCTCGCCGAGGACCGGCGCGCACGTGGACTGACCGCGACGTCGGTGGCCTGGGGAAGCTGGGCCGGCGGTGGCATGGTGGACGACGTGGCCGACGACCTGCTGCGTCGGCGCGGCGTGCGGCCGATGGACCCGCGATCGGCCGTACTCGCCCTGCGTGAGGCGGTCGGGAGGGACGAGACGGCGGTCGTCGTGGCGGACATCGACTGGGCTCGCTTCGTGCCGCCGTTCACCCTCGCGCGTCGTCGTCCGCTGATCGAGGACATCCCCGCTGTTCGGGTCGCGGCGGCGGCCGACCGCTCCGCGGAGCCGCCCCACGCCGACCGCACGCCACTGCTGGACCGGCTGGCCGGCTTCACCGCTCGGGAACGGGTCGGGGCGCTCGTCGAGCTGGTCCGCGCGGAGGCCGCGGCGGTGCTGGGGCACGACTCGCCGGCCGCCATCACCGCGTCGCGGGCGTTCCGCGACGTCGGCTTCGACTCGCTCACCGCGGTCGAACTCCGCAACCGGCTGGCCCGGGCCACCGGGTTGTCGCTGCCGACGACCCTGGTCTTCGACCAGCCCGCACCGGACCGGCTCGCGCGTTACCTGCTCGACCGGCTGCGTCCCGGCGACGACGCGGTGACGCCGGTCGTCGCCGCACCGTCCCGCGACGTCGCCGACGACCCGATCGTGATCGTCGGCATGGCCTGCCGGTATCCCGGCGGTGTGGCCTCGCCGGACGACCTCTGGCGGCTGGTCCGCGACGAGGTGGACGCGATCGGGGACTTCCCCACCGACCGCGGCTGGGACCTGGACGGTCTCTACGATCCCGACCCGGACCACCCCGGCACCTCCTACGTGCGCCAGGGCGGATTCCTCGCGGACGCCGCCGGGTTCGATGCCGACTTCTTCGGTATCAACCCGCGGGAGGCGCTCGCCATGGATCCGCAGCAACGACTGCTGCTGGAAACCACCTGGGAGGCCCTGGAACGCGCCGGCGTCGACCCGGCGTCGGTACGCGGCAGCCGGACCGGCGTCTTCGCCGGTGTGGCCGGCGGGGACTATGCCGACGGCCTCGGCACGGTGCCCGAGGAGCTCGAGGCGTATCTCGGCACCGGCAGCGCGGCGAGTGTGGCCTCCGGCCGGGTGGCGTACGCCCTGGGCTTGGAGGGTCCCGCGGTCACGGTCGACACCGCCTGCTCGTCCGCGCTGGTCGCGCTGCACCTGGCCGCGCAGGCGCTGCGCCGCGACGAGTGCTCGCTCGCGGTGGCCTCCGGAGTAGCCGTGCTGTCCACGCCGCGGGCGTTCGTGGAGTTCTCCCGGCAGCGTGGGCTGGCGCCGGACGCACGCTGCAAACCGTTCGCGGCGGCGGCCGACGGCACGATCTGGGGCGAGGGCATTGGCACGCTGGTCCTCGAGCGGCTCTCGGACGCCCGCCGCAACGGGCACCCGGTCCGTGCGGTGCTGCGTGGCAGCGCGATCAACCAGGACGGAGCGTCCAACGGTCTGACCGCGCCGAACGGTCCGTCCCAGGAGCGCGTCCTCGCGGCGGCGTTGGCCGACGCGGGCCTGCGCGCCACCGACGTGGACGCGGTCGAGGCGCACGGCACCGGCACCACGCTGGGCGATCCGATCGAGGCCCAGGCTCTGCTGGCCGCGTACGGCCGGAACCGGGACGCCGGTCCGCTCTGGCTGGGCTCGGTGAAGTCCAACCTCGGGCACACCGCGGCCGCATCCGGGATGGCCGGCGTGATCAAGATGGTGCTGGCCTTGCGGCACGGCACGCTGCCGCGCACGCTGCACGTGGACGCACCGACACCGCACGTCGACTGGTCGGCGGGGGACGTCCGGCTGCTCACCGCCACGACACCCTGGCCACCGACGGACCGGCCCCGGCGGGCCGGCGTGTCCGCGTTCGGCATCAGCGGCACCAACGCGCACGTCATCCTGGAGCAGCCGGGCCACCAGCCGGAGGCGGAACCGCCGGCGCCGACCGGCGAACCGGTTCCCTGGATACTCTCCGGCGCGTCGGAGGGCGCGCTGCGCGCCGCGGCCGAGGAACTGGCGTCGTCCGTGACCGCCCGGCCGGACGTCGATCCGGTCACCGTGGGACGCGCGCTGGCCACCACGCGGGCCGCACTGGCCCACCGGGCCGTCCTGGTCGCGTCGACGCCGTCCGAGTTCGCCGGCGGCTTGCGTGCGCTCGCCGAGGGCCGCCCGGCGGGTGGCCTGGTCGTCGACCGGACCACGGGCGGCAAGCTCGCGGTGCTGTTCCCCGGGCAGGGTGGTCAGCGCCCCGGCATGGGTCGGGAGCTCTACGCGCGGCATCCCCGGTTCGCCGACGCGTTCGACGCGGTCTGCGCCGAGTTCGACCCGCAGCTGGACGTCCCGCTGCGCAGCCTGGTGTTCGACTCCGGGTCCGACGCGTCGACGCTCGCCCGGACCGACTACGCGCAGGCCGCGGTGTTCGCGGTGGAAGTCGCCCTGTACCGGCTGGTGGAGGAGTTCGGTGTCCGCGCCGACATCCTGTGCGGACACTCGGTCGGCGAGATCGCGGCCGCGCACGTCGCCGGGGTGCTGTCGCTGGCCGACGCGTGCCGGTTGGTCGCCGCCCGCGGCCGCCTGATGCGGACCCTGCCGGACGGCGGCACGATGATCGCCGTCGAGGCGGACGAGGACACCGTGCGGTCCTGGCTGATCGGCCGGGACCACGACGTCTCGATCGCGGCGGTCAACGGTCCGGCGTCGGTGGTGCTCTCCGGGGCGGACGAGGCGGTCCGCGCGGCCGCCGACCACGTCCGGGAGCTCGGCGGGCGGACCACCCGGCTGCGCGTCGGCCACGCGTTCCACTCGGTGCTGATGGACCCGATCCTGGACCCGTTCCACGCGGTTGCGTCCACCGTCACCTATCGCGCGCCGGAGATACCGGTGGCGTCCACGCTGACCGGCGCGATCGCGGTCGGCGACGACCTGCGGACACCGGAGTACTGGGTCCGGCACCTCCGGGAGCCGGTGCGGTTCCGTGACGCCGTGCGGACCATGCGCGCGCACGGCGCCGACGCCTGGTTCGAGGTGGGTCCGGAACCCGTTCTCTCGCCGGCCGTGCGTGACTGCGCCGATCAGGAACCGGGCACCGAGCCGCCGCTGCTGGCCGCCGCGCTCCGCGCCGGGCGGCCCGAGGTGGACACCCTGACCGACGCGCTGGCCCGGCTGCACGCGCGGGGAACCGGGCCGGACTGGAGCCGGTACTTCGACGCCCGTCCCACGGCCGCCGTGGAGCTGCCGACGTATCCGTTCCAGCGGCAGCGCTACTGGCTACGTCGCGCCGAGCCCACGCCGGACGTCGCGGCCGCCGGGCTGCGCCCGACCGGGCATCCGCTGCTCGGCGCGGCGATCGACGACCCGGCCGCCGACGGCCACGTGTTCGCCGGGCGGCTGACCCACCGCACGCACCCCTGGCTGGCCGATCACGCGGTGGTCGGCGTCGTTCTGCTGCCCGGCACGGCGTTCGCCGAACTGCTGCTGGCCGCCGGACGTGAGGTCGGCTGCCCGACGTTGGAGGAGCTGACGCTGCTGACCGCGCTCGTGGTGCCGGACGAGGGCGACGTCAGGCTCCGGACCGTCGTCGGCGAGGCGGACGCGAACGGGCGGCGGGTGGCCACGGTGTACGCCCGGACCGGCGCCGCCGCGGAATCTTCCGGCTGGACCCGGCACGCCTCCGGTGTGCTGGCGCCGGCGGAGCGCCGCGCGGCGCGGCCCACCCACTCGGTCTGGCCGCCGGTCGGCTCCCGGCCGGTCCCGCTGGAGCACCACTACGACGACGCCGAACGCGGCGGATTCCGCTACGGCGAAGCATTCCAGGGCCTGCGGGCCGCCTGGCGTGACGACGACGGGGTCTACGCCCGGATCGAGCTCCCGGCGGCGCTCGACGGCGACGCCGGAGCGTACCGGGTGCATCCGGCGCTCCTGGACGCAGCGCTGCACCCGGTCGGCCTGGGGCCGTTCCTGGCCGACGACGGGCGGCCGCAACTCCCGTTCTCCTGGAGCGGCGCCGTCCTCGGCGACGGTGCCGGTGCGCGGACCCTGCGGGTGCGGATCCGCGCGGTCGGTGCCGACGCCGTCTCGTTGGACGCGACCGACGAACAGGGCCGGCTCGTGATCGCAGTCGACTCGGTGACGCTGCGGCCGCTGCCCGACGACGCGCTGCGCGGCGCGCGGAATTCCGACCTCTACCGGGTCGACTGGGCGGAGCGCACCGGGCCGACCGGGACACCGGCCGCGACCGGTCCGGCGCCGGACGTCGTCAGCCGTGATTTCGGGCCGCCGGCGGCGTCGGACGGTGGCGAGCCGGGAGCCGTGGAGGAGGCGGTTCTGGCCGCCCTCACCGCAGCCCGGAACTGGCTGGCCGACCCCTCGGTCGTCGACTCCCGGCTGGTCGTGGTCACGACCGGGGCGGTCGCCACCGGCGAGGCACCGCCGGAGCCGGTCGGCGCCGCCGTGCGGGCGTTCTTCCGATCGGCTCAGCGGGAGAACCCCGATCGCTTCCTGCTGGTGGACCTCGACGACAGGCCGGCGTCCCGGAGCGCGCTTCCCGCGCTGGTCGCCGACCTGACCGCCACGGGCCCGACCGAGCCCGACGTGGCGATCCGCGACGGCCGCCTCCTCGTGCCGCGGCTGGTGCCGCTACCGGTGCCCACGGCTGCGGCGGCGGACGGTGCCGGGGCTCGGAGCGACTGGCCCGGCGGTGGGACCGTCGTGGTGACGGGCGCGACCGGCCTCCTCGGCGGCCTGGTGGCGCGGCACCTGGTGACCGCGCACGGCGTCCGGCACCTGACACTCGTCAGCCGCCGGGGACCGGACGCGCCCGCCGCGGCGGGACTTCGCGAGGACCTGGTCGCGGCCGGTGCCGAGGTGGACTTCCGGGCCGGCGACGTGGGTGACCGGGACGCGCTGTCCGACCTGCTCGCCGACATCCGGCGGCGTCGGCCGCTCACCGCCGTCGTGCACACGGCCGGTGTGGTCGACGACGGGCTGGTCACGACGCTGACCGCCGAGCGAGTCCGCGCCGTTCTCCACCCGAAGGTCCGCGCGGGTGCCTACCTCGACGAACTGACGCGGGACGACGACCTGCGGGCGTTCGTCGTGTTCTCGTCGCTGTCCTCGGTCGCCGGCGGCGCCGGACAAGCCGGTTACGCGGCGGCGAACGCCTACCTGGAGGCGCTGGTGGCCCGGCGCCGGGCCACCGGCCGGTCGGCCGTCGCGCTGGCGTGGGGGCCGTGGGCGCCGGTGGACGGGGCCGGCATGACCGGTGGGCTGACCGCCGTCGACACGCTGCGGATGCGGCGCGGCGGGCTGGTGCCGCTGACCAGGGACGACGGCCTGGCGATCTTCGACCGCGCGCTCACCGCACCCACGGAGCCCGTTCTGGTCACGGCGCGGTTCGACCTGGCCGCGTTGAAGCGCAAGCCCGCCGGGGACGTGCCCGCGCTGCTGCGGGCGTTGGTGCCCGCACCGAAGCCCGGCGGAGCACCGGGTGGTCGTCGGCCGGCCGCGAAGGGGTGGGACGGCGCCCTGGCCGGACTCGAGCCGGAGCGGCGGGCGGTGGTCCTGCTGGACCTCGTCCGCGCGGAGGTCGCCGCCGTGCTGGGACACGCGTCGGTCGAACGGATCCGACCCGACAAGCCGTTCAAGGACCTCGGATTCGACTCATTGACCGCGGTCGAGCTGCGCAACCAGCTCACGACGGCGACCGGCGTCCGGCTTCCGGCCACGCTGGTCTTCGATCACCCCAGTCCGGGTGCCCTGTCCACGTACCTGCTCGGCGAGCTGACCGAGAAGCGTGACGGCGACGGCGGATCGGTGGACTGGGACGCGATCGAGGGTCGTCTGCTGGTCGCCGCGGACGGCGGAGCCCGGGCCCGAGCGGCCGTCGTCGGACGGCTACGTGGGTTGCTGTCCCGGATCGAGACGCGCGGCGCGGAGAGTTCCGGGCCGGATACGCCGCTCGACGCGGACGAGCTGCTCAGCCTCATCGATCAGGAGTTCGGCGCGCGTTGAGCGCAGCACGCAGAAGGNNNCCCCTTCTGGGTTTCTCCGGGCTACTCGGCGATCTTGGTCCTCGTCGTCCAGCGGAACACCACCGGGCCGGGAGGAACGTCGGCGGGAGGCACGTCGACGCGCTCGAAGTGCTCGTAGCCGCCGCCGAACGGGAGCTTGACCTTGTCCTGGTCCGAAGCGATGCTGCACCACCGCGCCTCGTGCGGAAGGTCCATCGGGCCCCCTTCCAGAACGGCGTGGAACTGTAGGTCGTCGAGGGGTTCTCCGGTGTCTCGGGTCATGGCTGTCGGACCTCCTCTGTGGCCGCGGATCGGGGGATCCGGGACGGATGGAACGAGCGGCAACTGCGGTTCAGGCAGCGGCGGCACCCGGCGCGCGTCCGTGCGCGCCGCCGAGCCAACCGGCCACCGTGTTCGTGGCGCGGAGCAGCCCGGCCGCGTCGAGGACGGGCGGGAACAGGTCGGCCCACACATCGGCCCGCGCGGCACATTCGCGCTCGGTCTCGTACCACTTGCGGGCCGCCGGGGCGTCGGCGAACGATCCCGAACGCGCCGTGGTGCCGGCCTCCGGGTAGAGCGTGCGGCCGGCGTCGTGGAACGACACCAGGTAGTGCTCGAGCAGCCGTCGGCGGGCGTCCGGCCGCTGCGCGCGCAGCTCCTCGGAGCAGCTCGCCAGCGCGAAATCCCGGAGCAGACCGTAATAGCGGTACCGCCCGAAGCCGGGGACCTCGAGGAGGTTGGCGTCGGCCAGAGCTTCCACGGTCTCCTCGGCGTCGGCGGGCGGTAGGCCGCTGATCGCCGCCGCCGTGTCGAGGTCGAACTCGCCCGCCGGATGGAGGCAGAGCAGGCTGAAGGCGCGCTGCTGCGCCGGTGTGAGCCGCCGGTAGGAGGCGGCGAACGCGGCGTTGAGGTCGAGGTCCCGGGTGGACAGCGCGCCCAGTCCCCGCGGGCGGTCGCGCAGCACGCGGTTCAGGTCGTCGATCTGCCAGGCCGGTCGGTGGCGAACGCGGGCGGCCGCGATGCGTACGGCCAGCGGATGGGCGTGGCACCGCGTGACGGCGTCGGCGACCGCGGCCGGGTCGTGGACCCCGGTGCCCAGCGCGCCGGCGATCGCCGGGGCCACC